>DASTYU010000204.1:0-18988 GCA_035764655.1 Candidatus Limnocylindrales bacterium | reverse complement strand
CAAGAAGTCGCTCGACGAGATGAAGGAGCGCCTCCGCATGCGCGGCTTCATCGTCCCCGACACCGAGACCGACGGGCTCGATCTCGATGCAGAGGAGCCGTTCGAGGACGACGAGGCGGAGGGCTGAGTCGTGGCGCACCGTATCGGCGGGCGGAAGCTCGGCCGCAAGCAGGGGCCGCGGCTGGCCATGTACAAGAACCTCGCCGTGTCCGTCATTCGCTACGAGAAGGTCAAGACCACCGAGGCCAAGGCCAAGGAGATCAGCGGCCAGGTCGAGCGGATGATCAGCCTCGCCAAGAAGGGCGACCTCGCCGCGCGGCGCGCGTTGATCGCGCAGTTCCCCAACGAGCCGCTCGTGGTCACCAAGCTCTTCGACGAAATCGCACCCAAGTACGCCGATCGAACGTCCGGGTTCACCCGCATCGTGCGCATCGGCCAGCGCCGCGGTGACGCGGCCGAGATCGTCCAGCTCGAGCTGGTGTAACGAATCAAGAACGGTCGAGAGACCGTCACCGTGATTCGCTTCCGAGCCACGGTCGAATATGACGGAACGGACTTCGCCGGGTTCCAGGTGCAACCTGGGAAACGGACGGTCCAGGGGGTTCTCGAAGACGCGCTGCGGCGGCTCTCGAACAGAGTCGCAGGGCGAGTCGACGGGGCCGGCCGGACGGACGCCGGGGTGCACGCCAGCGGTCAGGTGATTGCCTTCACCTACGACGGGCGGCTCGCGGCGACGGAACTGGAACAAGCGCTCGACGCTGTGCTGCCGCCGGATGTCGCCATCCGCGATGTTCGACCGGCGGCCACCGGCTTCCACCCCCGCTACGCGGCGCGATACCGGGAATATCGCTACACCGTCTGGAACGGGCCACGCAGCCCGCTCCGCGAGCGTACGGCGCTCGGGGTGCGGGTCCCACTCGACACCGCCGCGATGGCGCGGGCCGGGTCGGTCCTCGAGGGCCGGCACGACTTCAGCTCCTTCGGGGCAACGGACCGCTCGCCGGTCCGGACCGTCCACGCGGTCCGGGTGCGGAGGAACGGCCGGACCGTGACGATCGACGTCCGGGCCGATGCCTTCCTGCGGGGCATGGTCCGCCGGATGGTGGCCGTCCTCCTGGAGGTCGGCCAGGGAACGATGAACGAAGACGACGTCCGGGCGGCGCTCGCCGGCCCGGGACCGGCCCTGGCCGGGGCAGCTGCCCCGGCGAAGGGACTGACGCTTCGAAGCGTGATCTACGCGGCGAAGCGGAATGGAACGAACGGAGAACTGGAAGAACGATGAGCGCGAAGACCTACGCGGCCCGGGAGGCCGAGATCGAGCGGCGCTGGTTCGTCGTTGACGCGACCGACGAAACGCTCGGCCGGCTTGCGTCGCGCATCGCGCACGTTCTCGAGGGCAAGCACAAGCCCACCTACAGCCCGAACCTCGACTCGGGCGATCACGTGATCGTCCTGAACGCGTCCCGCATCAACGTAACCAGCGGCAAGCGCGAGACCAAGCTGTACATCCGCCACAGCGGCTACCCGCAGGGCCTCAAGCAGGAGACCCTGGGGCATCTGCTCGAGCGCCGGCCGGAGGAGGTCATCCGCCGCGCGGTGAAGGGCATGCTGCCGCACAACCGCCTCGGCGCCCAGCAGCTGCGCAAGCTCAAGGTGTACGCCGGGTCGGACCATCCGCATCAGGCCCAGCGGCCTGAGCCGCTCGCCTGAGGAGCCCACCGATGACCACTCCTGCCTTCTACTCCGGGACCGGCCGCCGCAAGACGGCGATCGCGCGCGTCCGGCTGCTGCCGGGCGAGGGCGAGATCGTCGTGAACGGCCGCTCGCTCGAAGAGCACTTCGGCAACGCGATCAACGAGGCCGACGTCAAGATGCCGTTCCGGGTCACCGGGACCGAGGGTCGCTACAACGCCATGATCAAGGTCGAGGGTGGCGGCGTCACGGGTCAGGCCGGTGCGATCCGCCACGGCATCGCTCGCGCGCTGCTCGAGCTCGATCCGGAGAACAACCGCTTGCCGCTCCGCCAGGCGGGCTTCCTCACGCGCGATCCGCGCATGAAGGAGCGCAAGAAGTACGGGCTGAAGCGAGCCCGCAAGGCACCCCAGTACACCAAGCGCTAGCGCGGCGCGGCCGTTTGGCCGCCCAGGCGGTTCCTTGGCCCACCTGCGCACCGGGTGCGTGGTAGACGCCGTTCAGTCAGGCTGAGCGGTCCGGAACGTGGGTGATGTGCCGCCGATGCGGGCCGCGCGATCGCACATCACGCGTCTGCCACGCGCTGGGTGCGTACCTGAACGGAATTCGAGCCGTCCTGGTCGGTATCACGCACCCGGTGCGTGTCTGACGGATCTAGATGCCGATGGCCGGGGTGAAGCAGCGCGGACAGGGGAACACGGGTCCCGTGGCGTGCTGCGTGTGCTCGGCGGAGAGGCGGCGCATCGTGAGGTCCAGGCTGGACAGCGGCAGGCCGGCCGGCATGGCCACGAGGCGAAGGTGGGCGCGGCTGGGGGTCGGCGCGCTGCGAGTCGGGATCGGGAGTGCGAGGGCCATTCGGAAAATCTCCTGAGGGGACGCGGGCTGGGCACCCAGCATCAGCGCACGCACCCCCTCGGGCGATCGGCGAGCGTACCCACCGACGTCGACGAACGTCATGGTCGCCGGCGGCCGATCGTCAACCGCCACAGCGCCCAGGGTGGTCGCTAGCATGGCCCAATGCGCACCGATGACGAGCCCGGATCGCTCGCCGGTCGGGACCTCCTCAGCGTGGCCGACCTGTCGGTCGACGCCACGGTCGTCTATACGGACGCATGGACGTCGATGGGCCAGGAGGCCGAGACCGAGGAGCGTCGCGACGCCTTCCGCGTGTACCAGGTCAACGACGCGCTGCTCGACGCCGCCGCCAGCGACGTCGTCGCGATGCACTGCCTGCCCGCGCATCGCGGAGAGGAGATCACCTCGGAGGTCATGGACGGTCCCCGCAGCCTGATCCTCGACCAGTCGGAGAACCGGCTGCACGTTCAGAAGGCCTTGCTCGTCGAGATGCTGGGCCACCCGTCGTGAGCACCAGCGCCTACGAGCGGTATCGCGACGCCATGCGGACGGGCCACCTCGCGGCGCTGCACGGCGCCCACGCGCGAGCGGTCGGGGCATACCGAGAGGCGGCCGGCCTGCTGCCGGACCGCGCGGCGCCGTACGTCGGGATCGGGAAGAGCGAGCTCGCCGCTGGCCGGGCGGTCGAGGCGTTGGCGGCGTTCGAGGCGGCGGTCAGCCGTGCGCCGCGCGACACCGGCGCCATCGATGGCGCCGCCCGCGCCCTGGTCGACCTCGACCACGGGGATGACGCCGCGGAGCTGCTCGACGGTCTCGCCGCGATCTACGTGGAGCACGACCAGCACGTTGACGCCGCCGCGACGGTCGAACGCGCGATGGAGCTCGGCGGGTCGCGCTGGCGGCGGGCGCTCCTCGAACGGCTCGGTGGCGAGCAGCCGGAACCGGGTATGCATCTCAGCTGGCTCGGCGCGCCGCCGTCGGCCGATAGCGACACCACCACCGGAAGCCGGACCCCGGAAACGACCGCTCGCCCTGTCACCGCCGACGTTCGCGAGATCGCCGAACGTCTTGAGGCGGCCGGCGCGAACGGCGATATCGCCCGGCTTGTCGCCGGCGCTCGCGATCTCGCCCGCGCGGGCCGCTTGCGGGCGGCCGCCGATGCCTGCCACGACGCCCTCATGGTCGCTCCCGAGGATCCAGACGTGCACCGGACGCTCGCCGCGATCTACCGACGACGCGGCTGGCAGCGGGCGGCGCGCGCGAAGCTCAGGATCGTCGAGCGCTATCAGCGGCTCATCGACGATGCGGCCGCGCTCGATCGAAGTTCCGAGTCGGCGCTTGTCACGGGTGACCTTGACGAGCTGCTTCGCATCGTGGCCCGCCATGCCGAGCAGGGCAGGCCCGCGGCCGCGCTCGACCTGCTGTTTGCGGCCCTTGCCACGGCGCCCGGCGAGCCGCGCCTCCACCTGGAGATCGCGCGGTTGCACCTCGCGCTCGGCTGGCGCAAGCGCGCCGTGCAGGAGATGGATCGCCTCGCACGGCTCATCCACATCACCGGCGACGCTAACGCGCGGGATGCGCTCGTGGACCTCGTGAACGCCGCGTTGACGCCGGCAGCCGGTCAGGCCGCTCCGGCGGTCTGACGCAAGGCGCTACACTCGGCCTGCGATGCAGGAGCTGCTCCAGTCGATCCTCGGCCAGGTGAGCCTGTCGACGGTGCTCGACATCGCCATCACGGCAGTCCTCATCTACTGGCTCTTCAGCCTGATCCGCGGCACCCAGGCCGTGCGCCTGGTCGTCGGCGTCACGATCCTCGTCCTCGTCTACGTGCTCGCGGAAGTGCTCGGGCTGCGGCTGCTCCGGCAGGTCCTCGAACAGGGCGCGGTCGTCGCCCTGTTCGCCCTCGTCGTCGTGTTCCAGCCTGAGCTTCGCCGCGCGCTGGACCGGATCGGGCGCGTCGGCTCGTTTGCCTGGATCCACACGGGTGCCGAGATGCGCACCATCGAACGCGTGTCCGACGAGGTCGCCTCCGCGGCCGCCGGCCTGTCGCGCGACGGGTACGGCGCGCTCATCGTGTTCGAGCGCGAGACCGGGCTCGCGCAGGTCGCCGAGACCGGGGTGATGATCCACGGCGACGTCTCGGCCGATCTGCTGCGCACGATCTTCGCGCGCGGCACCTCGCTGCACGACGGTGCCGTGATCATCCGTGAGGACCGCGTGCTGGCCGCCGGGGCGCTGCTGCCGCTGGCGGAGACGACGATCCACACGGAGCGCTACGGCACCCGTCATCGGGCCGCGCTGGGCATCACCGAATCGACCGACGCGATCGTTGTGGTGGTGTCGGAGGAGAACGGCCAGATCAGCCTCGTCGAACGGGCGCGGATCGTCCGTAACCTGAACGAGCCACAGCTCGCACGAGCCATCCGGGCGCTGCTCGATCCCAGCGCCGCGCGCCGTCGCCAGTTGGGCGGTCCCGGCGCCGGCCCCGGAGGGCGCGCCCCACGACTCGGCGAGCTGGGCCGGCTGGTGGGTCGCGGATCGTCCGCCGGGCGCGCAGCCGAGGAGGACTCGGCGGCCGCCGCGGCCGCACAGGTGCAGCGGTGAGGCGGCTCCTCGAAGTCGTCCTCCACAACTGGCCGCTCAAGCTGGCGGCTGTCGGGCTGGCGACGGTCTTCTACGGCGGTGTCGTGCTGTCGCAGGGGGCCCGGACATTTTCCGATCCGGTGCCCATCCGCCAGCCGGTGATCCCGGAGGGCATGTACCTGCTGGAGCCGTTGCCGCCAGTGACGAGCATCCGTTACTTCGCGCCGGAGGGCACCGACCAGCCGTCGACCGATACGTTCCGCGCGACGGTCGACCTGTCCGGGATCAGCCAGGGCGGCACCTACGACGTGCCGGTCCAGGTCAGCTCGGTGAACCCCTTGATCCAGATTCTCGAGGTGACGCCGAGCGTGGTGTCGGTGCAGCTCGACCCGCTGATCACCAAGATCGTCCCGGTCCACATCGAGCGGGGCGAGGCCCCGGACGGTCTCGAGGTCGGCTCGGAGACGGCGACGCCCGGCACGGTCACCGTGCGGGGGCCGAAGACGATCGTCGACCAGGTGGTCGCGGCGCGGGCCGACGTGGTGATCCAGAACTCGGGCATCGACGTGGACGAGGACGTGGCACTGATCCCGGTCGACGCCGTCGGCAACGCCCGGAGCCCGGCAGACGTGTCGCCGACGACCGCGCGGGTCGTGATCCGCGTCTTCTCGGACCCCAAGACTCGGACCCTGCCCGTGTCGCCGATCGTGACCGGGACGCCCGCGTCCGGCTTCGAGATCGACACGATCACCGTGGATCCTTCGGCAGTGACGGTGCAGGGCGACGCGGACCCACTGGCATCGCTCGCGCGCGTGGATACCGCACCCGTGTCCGTCTCGGGGCTGTCCGAGACGCAGACGTTCGAGACCGCCCTGGCCTTGCCGGAGGATGTCGAGGCGGTGGACGCCGGGCCGATCCAGGTGACGGTGTCGTTCAGGCCGGTGACCGAGAGCCGCTCGTACAGCGTCGGTCTGCAGCTCGTGGGGACGCAACCCGGCCTCGTCTACGCGCCGTCGACGTCGAGCGTCCTGCTGTCCGTCGGCGGCAATCCGGCTGCGCTCGACGGGCTCTCGTCGAGCACGACCCTCGCCCGGCTCGACGTGACGGGCCTGGAGCCTGGCACGTACGATGTGCCGGTCACCGCGCAGTTGCCCGAAGGCGTGACGCTCGTGGCGGCAAGTCCCGCAACCGTTTCCGTGACGATCACCGCGGCTGCGCCGGCGGCATCGGCCGCCGCCCCCTGACCCGGAGCAGACCACCGCATGCCCCGCCTGTTCGGCACCGATGGAATCCGCGGTGTCGCCAACGTCGACCTCAAGCCCACGCTTGCCTACGCCCTGGGCCGCGCCACCGCGAAGCGGCTGGTGGGAGCTCGCGGGGCGCTGGTCGTCGGCCAGGACACGCGCCGTTCGGGGGACATGTTCGTCGCCGCGATCACCGCCGGCGCGACGAGCCTCGGCTCCGACGTCCACCAGGTGGGCGTGGTGCCCACGCCTGCGCTCGCGTTCCTCGCCGGCGAGGGCCAATTCGCAGCCGGGATCATGGTCTCGGCGTCGCACAACCCCGCTGACGACAACGGCCTCAAGGTGCTCGACCACGATGGGCTCAAGCTCGATGACGCGATCGAGGATGAGCTGGAGCAGCTGATCTGGCGAGCCGAGGAGCTGGGCGCGGTCCCGAACGCCGAGCTCGGGCGTGCCATTCCCGCGGGGGATTTGCTCGATCGCTACCGCGCGCACCGCATGGAGCTGGCGCGGACGATCCCGGCCGGCGGGCTGCGGGTCGTGCTGGACTGCGCCAACGGCTCGGGCTGTACCGTCGGCCCCGAGATCATGCGGGCCAGCGGCGCGACCGTGGAGGTCATCCACGCCGAGCCCGACGGCGTGAACATCAACGTCCACAGCGGCGCCACCGACCCCGCGTCGCTTGCACGGGAGGTGGTCGAGCGCGGGGCGGACGTCGGCTTTGCGCTCGATGGGGACGCCGACCGGCTGATCGCGGTCGACGCCGCGGGCCGCGTGGTCGACGGCGACCAGGTGCTCGGTATCCTGGCCCTCGATCGCCTGGAGCGGAACGCGCTTCCCGGTGGCGGCCTGGTGGTGTCGGTGCTGTCCAACGGCGGGCTCCAGGCGGCCGTCGAAGCGGCCGGCGGCCACGTCGTGCGCACGCCCGTCGGCGACAAGTACATCCTCGAGGGGATGCAGGTCTCCGGCAGCGGCCTCGGCGGCGAGAAGAGCGGGCACGTGATCGTCCGCGAGCACACCACGTCCGGCGACGGGATCGTCACGGCGCTCGAAGTGCTACGCGTGATGTGCCGCGCTGAGCGACCGCTGGCCGACCTCGCCGCGCGCATCGAGATGCTGCCGCAGCAACAGCGGGCGATCAAGGCGCGTCACAAGGACCAGTGGGAAGGCGATCGCGTCCTGCAGGAGGCCATCGCCGAGGCCGCCCGCCGCCTCGGCGGGACCGGCAGGGTGCTCGTGCGCCCCTCCGGCACGGAGCCCGCGCTACGGGTGATGGTCGAGGGACCGGACGAAGCGCTGGTCGCCGAGCTGGCCGACACGCTCGCGACCCTCGCAGGGGAGCGTCTAAACTAGCGCCCGTGAATCCTCGGGCGGATGGCTCACAGGAGCGTCGCCTCCGCCCTCAGAGCAGACTGTGCCGGCATGGCGACCCTCCGGCAGCACAACAACGCCGAAGGAGATCGGACCTCTGATGTGCGGCATCGTCGGATACACCGGTCCCCGCGAGGCGGGCCCCATCCTCATCGAGGGCCTGAAGCGGCTCGAGTATCGCGGCTATGACTCGGCCGGGATCGCGCTCGTGGACGACAGCGGGGACCTGTTCGTCGAGAAGCGCGCCGGCAAGCTGTCGAACCTCCAGACCGCCATCGCCGACCGCACGCCGCATGCGGCAATCGGCCTGGCGCATACACGCTGGGCCACGCACGGCCGCCCGAACGACCTGAACGCGCATCCGCACCAGGACTGCACGGGCGAGATCACGGTCATCCACAACGGGATCATCGAGAACTTCCGCGAGCTGCGCGATGCGCTCGAGGTGCGCGGTCACACGCTCACGTCCGAAACGGACACCGAGGCGATCGCTCACCTCGTCGAGGAGGCCTACCAGGGCGACCTCGCCGACGCGGTGCGTGCCGCGCTCCGGCGGCTGGAGGGCGCCTATGCGCTCGTCGTGATGCATCGCGGGGAGACGAACCGGCTCATCGGCGCCCGCCAGGACGTGCCGCTCGTCGTCGGCGTCGCCGACGGTGAGTCGTTCCTGGCCAGCGACGTTGCCGCGATCCTCGCCCACACCAACCGGGTCATCTTCCTGCACGAGGGCGACGTCGCCGACATCCGCCCCGAGGGCGTGACGATCACCGACGTCGAAGGCAATCCGCTCGAGCGCGAGATCGCGACGATCGACTGGACGCCGGAGGCGGCCGAGAAGGGTGGCTACGACCACTTCATGCTCAAGGAGATCCATGAGCAGCCCGAATCGCTCCGCCAGGCGATCACCGGGCGGGTCACGCGCAGCGACCACATCTGGCTCGAGGAATTCGAGGGCTTCGACGAGGTCCTTCGTGAGATCGACCGCATCGAGCTGATCGCGTGCGGGACGGCCTACTACGCGTCGCTCATCGGTGCGGCCGCGCTCCAGGACTGGATCGGCATCCCGGCCCGGGCCAACGTCGGCTCGGAGTTCCGTTACGCGCCACCGCCGGTCGACGGGAAGACGCTCGTGATCGCCGTGACACAGTCGGGCGAGACGGCCGACACGATCGCGCCCACGCGGCTGGCCCGCGAACGTGGGGCGCCGGTAATCGCCGTGACGAACACGGTGGGCAGCGCGATCACCCGTGAGGCGGATCGTGTCCTGTTCCTGCAGGCCGGCCCCGAGATCGCCGTCGCCGCGTCGAAGACCTTCGTCACGCAGGTCACGACGCTGGTCGTGCTCGCGGCGGCGATCGCCAAGGCGCGCGGCACGATGGGCGCCGAACAGGAGCTGGAGCTCGGGGCGGCGCTGCGGACCCTGCCGGACGCCGCGGCTCGCGCCCTGGAGAACGCGTCGCACGCGCCCGACCTGGCCCGGCGCTACGTCAACTCGCGCGGCTTCATGTTCGTCGGCCGGGGCTACACCTATCCGACCGCGATGGAGGGCGCCCTCAAGCTCAAGGAGGTCAGTTACGTCCACGCCGAGGGATACGCCGCCGGTGAGCTCAAGCACGGCCCGATCTCCCTGCTCGACGCCGAATGCCCGCTGGTCGCGGTTGCGACCCGCTCATCGGTCTACGACAAGCTCATCAGCAACGTGATGGAAGGTCGTGCCCGGGACGCGCGCGTGATCGCCGTCGCGACCGAGGGTGACCCGCAGATCGAGCGCTTCGCGGACGACGTCTGCTGGGTGCCGGACACTCACGAGGCACTCAGTCCCGTGCTCGCGATCATCCCGCTCCAGCTGTTCGCGTACCACGTCGCCGTGGCCCGCGGCACCGATGTCGACCAGCCGCGCAACCTGGCCAAGTCGGTCACGGTCGAATAAACGGTGAGCTTGGAGCCTCCCCGAAGAACCGGCACCGACCTCCCCGAGGTCGGAGGGGGAGCTCCGCGACCCCATCCGCCCGAGGGCACAACCGAGCTCGGGATCGACATCATCAAGGTCGGCCGGATCCGGGACACGCTGGCCCGCTTCGGGCCACGCTTCTCGCAGCGCGTGCTGACGCCTGCGGAACACCGCTACGTCCGTGACCGCCCCGAGACGCTGGCCGGGCGCTGGGCGGCGAAGGAGGCCGTGTCGAAGGTGCTCGGCCTTGGCGTGCGCGGGATCGGCTGGAAGGAGATCGAGGTGGAGCGCCTGCCCACGGGCCAGCCCGCCGTGCGCCTCCACGGCCGCGCTGCCCGGCGAGCCGAGCAACTGGGCATGGATCGCATTGCCCTGTCGATCAGCCACGAATCGGACTACGCGGTCGCGATCGCGTTCGGGATCCGGACCGCCGGAGGGCGGTTCCTGTTCCCGGTCGACATCGAGGAGCGGCTCGACGACCGGGAACGGCGGATCCTCGCCCGCATCGAGCGCCTGCGCGAGATGGCCGAGATCGGCGGCGCGAGTGGGCTCGCGTCGGACGCACCCCAGCCCGCCGCCGGGGCCGGGACCGGGGAGCCGGAACGTGGCTGACCGGCGACCGATGGGCTTCTCGAGAGCCGATGGCGCGTCCGCGGGCGGCGCGGCTCCGCCGGCCGTCCTGCCAGAGGGCGCGGTGGAGCTGGACGACGGGATCGCGGCCGACCTGCTGCCCGAGCGGCCGGCGCGCGGCCACAAGGGCTCGTTCGGCAAGCTGCTCGCCATCTGCGGCTCGCTGGACTACGCCGGGGCCGCGCTGTTGGTGTGCCGTGGCGCCGGCCGGGCGGGCGCTGGACTCGTGACCCTGGCCGTGCCCGAGTCACTCCAGCCGCTGTTCGCGGCGAAGGTCGTGGAGGCGACCACGATGGCCCTTCCTGAGGACGACGTCGAGGAGGTCGATCCCGAACCGTCGCTCGCGCGCATCCTCGATCACGAGCACGATGCGATCGTGATCGGGCCGGGGTTGCGGCCCGGGCTCGCGACGGCGGAGCTGGTTCGCCAGCTGCTGACTGCGCCCGAGGAGGGCTCGCCGGCGCCCATCGTGCTCGATGCCGAGGCCCTCCGCTCGCTGGCCACGATGGATGGTTGGTGGGAGGGTGACCGACGCCCGTCCGTGCTGACACCGCACGCCGGCGAGTTCGGCCGCCTCCGCGCCGGGAGCGGCCACGACGCCGCTGGTGACGGCGACCTGGTGGACGACGACGCAGCACGGGCGACCGCCGCGCGCGCTGCCGCCGCGGAATGGCGCCAGGTCGTGGTGCTCAAGGGCGCGCGTACCGTGATTGCCGCACCGGACGGGCAGCTTGCCGTCGCGCCATTCGAGAACCCGGCCCTCGCATCGGGCGGGACCGGCGACGTGCTGACCGGCACGATCGGGGCGCTGCTCGCTCAGGGTCTCGAGCCGTTTGCAGCCGCGCGGCTGGGCGTATACCTCCACGGCCTCGCGGGCGAGCAGGTGCGCGAGCGCTTCGGCGATTCGGGCCTCCTCGCCGCCGACCTGCCGGACGGGATCGCGACGGCGCGGCGCAGGCTTGCCGGGATCGCCGAACGCCGCAGGGGCGGCAAGCGCGTCGGGTTCACGGTCCGTGGCCAGGACCCGACCGAACCCGGCCCGGCGTGACGGGAGCTCGCATCGAGCCACCGATCGAGGTGCGTCTTGCCGCGGCCGGTCTGCCACCGCTCCCGCGCACCGCCTGGCTGGAGATCGATCTCGACGCGCTGACCGGCAACCTCGCCACGCTCCGGGCGCGTGCCGGGACCAGCGTCCCGATCCACCCCGTGGTCAAGGCTGACGCGTACGGCCACGGGGCGGTGGAGGTCGCCCGGACCCTCGAAACGGCCGGGGCCGACGGCCTGTGCGTGGCGACGATCGACGAGGCGCTCGAACTGCGCGAGGCCGGAATCGGCCTGCCGATCCTCGTGCTGTACCCCGTGCCGGCGACGTGGCTCGACGCGGCGCGCGCAGGAGCGATTGATGTGACGGCCGGCGATCCGGTTCTCCTGCAGCGCCTGCTGGCGGTGCCGGCCGGGGATGCCGCGTCGCTTGGCGTGCAGGTGGAAGTGGAGACCGGGCTGGGTCGCGGCGGGTTCCCGGTCGAGGGCGTCGTCGATGTCGCCGCGCAGCTGACGGCGCATCCCGCGACCCGCCTGACCGGCCTGTGGTCCCACCTCCAGGCTCCCGCGGACCAGGCCCGGACCGCCCGCCAGGTGGAGCGCTTCGAGGCTGCCGTCGCTACGGTTGTGGCGGCAGGGATCGAGCTCCCGCCGCGCCACCTCGCATCAAGCGGGATGCTGCTCGGCGACGAGGTCATCGCAGATGGCGGCACGAGACCGGGGTTGTCGCTGTACGGGATCGTGCCCGACGAGCTCCCGGAGGCTGCCGGACAGGCAGTGCCGCCCGGCCTCCGGCCGGTTCTCTCGCTCCACGCCCGTCCCGTCCGCGTCGCCGATCTTCCGGCGGGCTGGGGGATCAGCTATGGGCCCTCGTTCAGCACCGAGCGCCCGAGCCGCATCGCCACGCTCCCGCTCGGCTACGGGGACGGCTGGTCACGCGCGCTGTCGAACCGGGCAGACGCGCTCGTCCGCGGCCGGCGCTGCCCGGTCGTGGGGACCGTCGCCATGGACGCGATCATGGTGGACGTGACCGACGTCCCCGGTCCGCCCGTCGGCGTCGACGACCTGTTCACGCTGATCGGCGGCCAGGCCGACGAGCGGATCGATGCCCGGGACCTGGCGCGGGCTCGCACCACCATCTCGTGGGAGATCGTCACGAGCATGTCCCGCCGCCTGCCTCGGGTGTACCATTCCGCGGCCGGACACCTGTCCGTCCGGTTCCTCGTGCATCGGAGCGGCTAGTGGCTCGGATCGAGCTGTGGAACGGCGATATCTGCGAGCTGGAAGTCGACGCGATCGTCAACGCCGCGAACACCTCGCTGTGGATGTCGACGGGCGTCGGCGGTGCGATCAAGCGCGCCGGTGGTGACGCCATCGAATTTGCCGCGGTCCGCCAGGCCCCGGTCGAGCTTGGCAGCGCGATCGTCACGCCGGCCGGAACGCTCGCCGCGCGCTTCGTGATCCACGCCGTCTCGCTGGACCGCGACCGGCGCACCAGCGACCAGTCGATCGAACAGGCCGTGCGCAGCACGTTCGCACGCGCCCGTGAACTGGGTGTCACGAGTCTCGCGTTCCCAGCGCTCGGCACCGGGGTCGGGGGGTTCCCACTCGACGAGGCGGCGCGGATCATGGTCGACGTCGCTCACGACGAGCTGCCCCAGAGCCCGACCATCGACCACCTGATCTTCGCGCTCCGCGGCGTCGCCGCCTATCGCCAGTTCGAGATCGCGCTTGCCCACGGCGTGGGCGAGGTCGCGCACGACGCTTCGGACGTGGCAAGCCCGAACACACAGACCGCCACGGCGGGCGGCGCATGACCGAGCCGTTCGACCCCGCGGAGGATCAGCGCGACGAGCTGGTGGAGCAGGTCGCCCGCGAGATCCAGCTGCGCGGGCTGACCGGTCCCGCGGTCAGCTTCCTCGAGGCCAGTCGACCGTATCGCCCCCTCGGGGCCAACGCGATGCTGTTCTTCGATCCACTGCTGCGCGGGTTCTTCGGCGGCGACCTCGAGTCCGCCAGCGAGATCCTGGCCGACGACGCGGGCATCGAGATGCTGATCGTGCGGCTCGGCGAACTCGACGAATCGAGCGGCTGGGACGCCTGAGGGCGCTGCGCGCCATTCACCCGACCCCGCTAGCATGACTTCGTGACGCGCGACCCCCGAGCCTTCTTCGCGCTCGACATCGGCGCCGCCACCGCTTCCGCTGCGCTCGTGGCGCGTCTCGCAGGCCGCTGGCGGCTGCTCGGCACGCTCGCGCTGCCCGCCGCGGTCGGCGGCTCGACGGCGTGCCGGACGCTGCTGGACCGCCTTGGCGCCGCCGATCCGGGCATGGCTGCGGCCATCGGCGCCGATCCGGACGCCATCGAACGCATCCCGACGGTAACCGTGCGAAGCGGGCGACCGCGCCAGCTCGCCGTGGTGGCGGGTTCCGAGCGGGCGCTCGCGCCGCTGGCGCGCATTGCCGTCGGCGCCGGCTGGTCGGTCCGGCAGGGCAGCGCCGCGACGCTCGACCCGCTCGCCATGAGCCGGCTGCTGCTCGATCCGGGTGTCGACGCGGTCCTTGCCGGGGCGGGCGACCCGCCGGGTGCCGACGAGCGGGGGGCCATGCGCGAGCTGGCGACCCTCGTGGCCGCCGTGGCCGAACGCCGTCCGAATCTCACGATCGTGCTGGCGGGCGCGCTGACCGACGAGCTGGCGCGCTTCGGCGACGTGGCCGCGCGGCCCGGGGAGGTGCTCCTCGGTGCCGCCGCAACAGCCAGCGCGGACGGGCACGGCCTGGGCGAGCTGCTCAGTGAGCTCGCGCTGCCGCCCGATGACAGCCGTCGCGCGGCGATCGTCGGCATCCAGACGCTTGCCGAGCTCACCGCCCGGCGCGTCGAGTACGTGGAGATCGGCTTCGATGCCGGCGTCCGCGCGATCGCCGACCCGACGCTGGGTCGCGACGAACCGGTCGTGCGCTCCGCCGTCGTCACGGCGGCAGCCCTCGTGCCGCCAGAGCCCGACGATGCCGTGCTGGACCGCGTCCTCGGCTGGTCGACGCTGCCGCTTGACCGCCATCGGCTTCGTGACCGGCTGCGCGAGCTGCGGATCAACCCATGGGCCGGCGCGGCCGGTGAAGGCGCGGCGCTTCGGCTGGCGGCTGCTCGCGCGGCACTGGGTCGCCTGCTCGAGAGCACGGAACAGATGCACGCGGGCGCACCTGCGGACCTCGTGGTGGCGGGCGGCGGGGCGTGGGCCGTCGCGCCCGGGCCGGTCGTGACGCTCGCTCTCGCCGACGTCCTGCGCCGGCCCGGCGCAACCCAGTACGCCTACGACCACGCACGGCTCCTCGGGCCGCTGGGTTCGATCGCCGACCCGGACGAGCGGCGCTCAGTGATGGCCGATCTTGCGGACGACCTGCTCGTCCCGCTCGGCAGCGTCGTGACGCCGGCCGGGTTGCGCTCGGGACGCAGCGCCGGACGCCTGGTGCTCCATGCCGACGCGGGCGACACGGAGCTGGATCTCGTGCCGGGCGGTCTCGCGTTGGTCGACCTGGCGCCCGGCCAGACGGCCGTCGCCGACTTCCGCTTCCGGGACTCGGTTCGGCTCGGCGCCAAGGGTCGCCAGTTCGAGGTCGAGGTCGCGGGCGGTCTTGGAGGGCTGCTCGTCGACCTCCGCGACGTGCCCCTCAAGCTCCCCGAGCGGCACGACCGACGGCGCGAGCAGCTGAGCGCCTGGCAGGCGTCGATGTGGGCGGGTCTCGACCGATGACGCAGATCCGGGCGAGCTCAAACGGCCACGGGCTCGACCTCGTCCCGACCCGGCCGCTGGTCGAGGAATCGATCGACATCCGCTTCCCGCTTGCCCCCGGCGACCGCGTCATCATCGAGGAGGGGGCGCCCGTCAGCATTGGGGCTCCCCTGGCCGAGCGCTATCGCGACACGATCCTGGCGCAGGCGTCGCTGCCAGAAGGGCAGGTGGGACGACCCGGCGAGCGCTGGACGCCGCCCGAGCCTGCCACGCGCCGTGGGCCGGGCCGCCCCACAGTCCGGGGCCAGGGACGGCCCACCGGTGGCGAGCTGCTCTTTCCCTGGCGACACGGTTGGCGGATCGCCAGCGGCGAGCACGCCGAGGCGCTCGACGCACCGGTGAACGGGATCGTCCGTGAGCTGATCCCGGGCGTCCACATCGTCGTGCGCGCGGAGGGACGGGCCCTTCGCGGCATTGTCGCCATCGGGGGAGCCACGCGGGGCCGGCTTCAGCTGGCCGCCGGGCCGAGCGGCGAGCTGCGGCCTGGTGGCCTGGATGTCGGTCTGGCCGGGGCGATCCTGGTCGTCGGGGCGCGCGTCGACGCCGAGACGCTGACCCGCGCGCGAGCCATGGGCGTGCGCGGGATCGTCGTCGCGGGGCTGCCCAGCAAGGAGCGCCGCGACTACCTCGCGTCCGAGGCCCGCCAACGGGCCGCGCTCCACCGGCTGCCGCCGTTCGCGGTGCTCGTCCTCGATGGCGCCGTGCGCCGCTCGATCGCCGGTCCCATCGTCGCCCTGCTCGAAGCCCTCGAGGGCCGCGAGGTGGCGATCGTTGCCGACCCGCCGGCGCTCCTCTTCGACGAGCCGGACCTCGATCTCAGCGCGCCGCCCCCGGATCTGGTCCGTGTTCGGTCCGGTCGCGATGCGGGCCGCGAGGGCCGCTGGATCGCGTCGCTTGGACAGCGCCGCTTCGAGGACGGCGTCCTGCTCGAAGCGGCCCAGGTGCGCTTCGCCGAGGGACCGGCCGTTGTCCCGATCGGTGATCTGGAGCGCTTCTCGCTGCGATCCGCGCGAGCAGAATAGGCGCCATGCAGCGCGTGCTCGTCCTGGGCGGCGGATTTGGCGGCATCGCCACCGCCGTCGCGCTCCGCTCTCGACTCGATCCGGCCGACGAGGTGATCCTCGTCGAGCGTCGTCCGAGGTTCGTGATGGGCCTGCGCAAGAACTGGGCGCTGGTACGGGCCTCGACGCTGGCCGAGGGCGAGCGTCCGCTGGCCGCGCTCCGCGATCGCGGGATCGACGTCGTCAGCGGTTCCATCGACGCCATCCGCCCGGACGCCCGTGAAGCGGACGTCGAGCACCGGACGATCGCGGCCGACGCGCTCGTCGTCGCGCTCGGTGCCGAGCGGGATCCGGACCGCATCCCCGGCTTCCGCGAGCACGCGATCGACGTGTACGACGAGGCGTCGAGTGAGGCCGGCGCCGCGGCGATCGACGCCTTCGCCGGTGGGCGGATCGTGATCGGCATCTTCGGCGTTCCGTACCCGTGCCCGCCCGGTCCCTACGAGCTGGCCCTGCTCCTCGCCGAACGCCTGGGTTCCCGCGGCGTGCCCGGCGGTCTGTTCGTGTTCACGCCGCAGCCCGGCTCCCTGCCCGTCCTCGGCGAGGCCGGCTGCGCCGCCTTCGACGGCCGCCTTGCCGGGGAAGGCATCACCTTCCGGCCGAAGACGACCGCCACGGCCGTGGAACCGGATGCCGTCGTTGCGGCCGACACGCGCATTCCGTTCGATCTGCTGCTGGGCGTGCCTCCGCACCGGGTTCCGCGGGTCGTGACCGAGGCGGGACTGGCCGAGCCCGGCGGCTGGGTAAAGGTCGATCGCGCCACGCTCGAGACGCCGTTCCCGAACGTGTTCGCGATCGGGGACGTGACCGCCATCCCGCTGTCCACCGGCCAACCGCTGCCGAAGGCAGGCGTCTTCGCGCACGCGCAGGGCGAGGTCGTGGCAAGCCGGATCGCCGACGCGCTCGCGGGTCGAACGCCGGCCGCGCTGTTCGACGGCCGCGGGATGTGCTTCCTCGAGACAGGTCACGGCCAGGCGACCATGGTGCGCGGGGACTTCTACGCCGCGCCGCCGGACGTCGCCCTGGTCGCGGCGGCGGAGGAGCACCTCGCGGCGAAGCACGCGTTCGAAGCCGAACGGCTTGCCGCCTGGTTCGGGGCCTGAGCGCCGCCGTTCCGCTACCCTCGACCTGATGCCGGCCACCACCGCGCTCGAGCTGCGCCTCGACGCTCCCGACCCCGATTCGACGTCCGCACTCGGACGTGCCCTCGCACGCGCGGCACGACCCGGCGACCTCCTCTGCCTGTGGGGCGACCTGGGCGCGGGCAAGACGCATCTCGCGAAGGCGTTCGGCGCCGGACTGGGCGTGACCGGGACGATCACGTCGCCGAGCTTCATCCTCATGGCCGAATACGACGGCCGGCTGCCACTCTTCCATATCGACCTGTACCGGCTGGCCGACGCGACGGACGTGCTGGCGGGCGGCCTCGTCGACGATCGCCAGTCCGCGGGCGTCACGCTGGTCGAATGGCCGGACCGCATGCGCGCCGCGCTCCCAGCCGCCCGCCTGGACGTCCTGATCGACGGGTCCGGCGACGAGCCGCGCCAGATCACCCTGCGGGCCGGAGATCCGACATACCGCCGCTACCTCGAGGCCGCCGCATGAGCGGCGCGTCGGTGTCGGGCTCGCTGCTCGCGATCGACACGGCGACGAGCCGCGTGGTCGTCGCCCGCGGGGCCGCCGATGGGACGCTCGACGACGCCGCGACCTGGGAGGCCGGCTACCGGCACGGGGAGGCGCTCCTGCCGTCGATCGAGCGCCTCCTGGCCCCCGTCGGTGGTCGAGCCGCGATCGGCGCGATCGTCGTCGGGACGGGGCCGGGCGCATTCACCGGACTGCGCGTCGGGATCGCCACCGCCAAGGGTCTCGCGCACGGGCTGGGCTGCCCGATCGTGGGGATTCCGACGGGTGCGGCGTTGCTCGCGGCTTCGCCCGGATCGGGGGCGCTGCTCCTCCCGGCAGGTCCGTCGGACCGGGTGCTCGTCCGGGCGGGTGAGCCGTCGCGGTTGCTGCCCGGCGGGACGGAGCCCGACCTGCGAGCGGGCGAGGTGCTCCTGGCCGTCGATCTCGAAGGGCGCGCTGCGGACGAGGCCCTGGAGCGTGGCCGCGCGGCACGGGACGGGCTGGCTGCGGCGTTGCTTCGGCTCGGAGCCGAGCGGTTTGCCGAGGCGGGCGGTGACGACCTCGAGGCGCTCGTGCCCGACTACGTCACGCTGCCGCGTGGCGTCAGGGCGACGACCGGGGAGGTGGCATGGTCGCACGACCCCCGGTGAAGGTCGAGATCGCGGCGATGCACCTCGAGGACCTCGATGTGGTCCAGGCGATCGAGCGGGCCAGCTTCAGCTCGCCGTGGCCGCCGAATGCCTATCGCAGCGAGCTGGAGACGAACCGCCTCGCGAATTACCTGGTGGCCCGCGCCGATGGCGAGATTGTCGGCTACGGCGGGATGTGGCTGATGGTCGACGAGGCGCACATCACCACGTTCGCCGTGCACCCGGCGTGGCGTCGTCAGCGGATCGGGGAGCGGCTGCTGCTCGCGTTCCTCGACATCGCCATCGAGCGATCCGCGCACGAGGCGACGCTCGAGGTCCGTTTGAGCAATCTGGCGGCCCGCCGGCTGTACGAGAAGTACGGCTTCCGGCCCGTCGGCCTGCGCCCGAACTACTACAGCGACGATCGTGAGGACGCGCTGATCATGACCACCGAGCCGCTCGCCGACGCTGGCATGCGGGCGCGCATCGACCGGCTGCGCGCGGCGATCGACGCCCAG
>DASTYU010000203.1:0-9521 GCA_035764655.1 Candidatus Limnocylindrales bacterium | reverse complement strand
GCCCATGGCCGGGCGCGGTTCTGCGACGTGTTCTGCGAGGAGGGCGTCTTCAGCGCCGATCAGTCGCGGCGCATCCTCGAGGCGGCAGCCGCGTACGGCATGACGCCACGGCTCCATGCCGACGAGCTGGCGCCGTCCGGCGGCGCAGAGCTGGCCGCCGAGCTCGGGGCAGCATCCGCGGACCATCTCGCGGCGCCCTCGGAGGCCGGCATCGATGCGCTGGCCGAGGCCGCGGCGGGCGACCGGCCCGTCGTCGCGACCCTCCTGCCGGCCACGACCTGGTTCCTCATGAGCGACCACTTCGCCCCGGCTCGGACGCTGATCGACCGGGACGTGCCCATTGCCCTTGCGACGGACTTCAATCCCGGCACGTCGCCCACCGCGAACCTGGCCCTGGTGATGACCGTGGCGTGCCTCGCGCTCGGGCTGACGCCGGACGAGGCCCTCAGCGCGGTCACCATCAACGCGGCCCACGCGCTCGGGCTCGACGAGGAGATCGGCTCGCTCGAAGCGGGCAAGCAGGCCGACGTCGTCATCTGGCGCACCCCGACGAGCGCCCAGATCCCGTACTGGCCGGGGGCCTCGCTGGTGCGGACGGTGGTCAAGAAGGGGCGGGTCGTCCTGGACCGGACCTGACCCGCCGTGGCGCTTGACGGCCAAGGGCCGGGGACGTCACTTGGCGGCTATTCCGAGGGGGAATGGTACGAACGTTGGCACGTGATCGCGGACGGTTACCGGACGCAGCTCGTGCGTCGCCGAGCGGCCGCTCAGGTGCGTCGAATGCGGGAATCACCGCAGTGACGTACATAGCATTCCGGGTGGGCATGCAAGCGAACTTCACGGGGGGCTCAACGCAAAACCTCAGTCGGGGTCCGTTCGCAGCCGCGCGTAGGTGATCAGGTCGCGGTAGCGTCCGGCCCGGAACTGGGCACCGCGAGCGACACCCTCGCGGACATAGCCGGCCTTCTCGAGCGAGCGCTGCTCGGCGATGTTCTCGACGTCCGTCGATGCCTCGACCCGGTTCGCCTCGGTGTGCTCGAAGAGCCAATCGGCGAGCAGCCGCTGCGCCTCGCTGCCATGTCCCTGGCCGCGTGCCTCAGGGATGATATCGATCCCGAAATTCCAGACGCTCGACTCCGGGTTCGGGCCGTAGGACACGCGGTGCCAGCCGACCGTGCCGATCGGCGCACCGTCGGCGACGCGCTCGATGATCAACATGCCGTTCCGCTCGTTGCGGTACGGGCCCTTCGCCAGTGCGTCACGATCGATGAGGTTGGGTTCCGCCCCGAAGTCGTTGAAACCCCCGTCGTTGCGCATGTCCGCCGACCAGGCATCCACCAGGTCGGCGTCCTCGAGCGTGATGTCGCGAAGGCGCACGCTCGCCGGCCCCTTCTGTTCGCCCCCAGCCATCAGACCTTGCCGCGTGGCTCCAGGTGGACCGTTACGGTCTCAGCGGGGAGGCTGGACGCCGTCACGGACAGCTTCGACTGGACCACCGGCTCGGCACTCATCTCATGGAAGAACTTGCCAAGCGCCTCGGCGCAGTCCGCCTCGTCATCGCACACGGGCATCGGAATCACGATGCGCGGGTCGAGCTGGGCGACCAGCTCGGCCGTCCGAGTGGCGTTGAGCGCACCACCCACCGGGACGCACACGATGTCCACCGACCCGATGTCACCCAGCTTCTCCTCTGTCAGCAGGTGTCCGATGTCCCCGAGGTGGATCGTGTGCAGGCCGTCGAGCTCGGTCACGAACGCGACCTGCTTGCCGCGCTCAGCCCCGCGCGCGTCGTCGCGGTAGGTGCGGACGCCCGTCAGCAGGACCTCCTTCACCTCGTACTCTCCCGGTCCATCGAGCGTAAAGGCGTTCTCGAGGCTGGTCGGCAGCAGCGTCTTCCCGTCACGTGACGGCTTGCCCTTGGCCTTCTTCAGGGGGGCGTCGTCCGGGTGGCTGAACGTCACGATGTCGCCGGTGATACCGCGACCGGTTGGCCCGACGATCGACTGGTACGGATCATTCACGACGACCGCGTCCCGACCACGCAGGCGGATGCACGACCGCCCGTACCAGGTAACTTCCATCGCGTCGATTCTGACACAGCGACATTGCCCGTCGCTCAGCGCACGTCCGGGCGGCCCGACCCATGTGCGCCTCGATGTCAATTTCTTAACCGGATGGCGTCTTGGCACGCAACCCGGCCCGGATAGCGTAGGCAGTGGACCGAACCCTAAGAGGTTCCATCCTCCCTCCCTCGACCGGGGGCGCTGATTGGGCAGGCGCCTCCGGTCTTTCTTTGGCCCGTGAGACAATCGCCGACCGATGACCGCTCGCCGAAACCGTCGCCGACCGCAAGCGGTCCTGGCCATCACCGCCATCGCCCTGTCGCTCGTGCTGGCAGCGTGCAACTCCTCGAACCCCAGCCCGTCGGCACCTCCCTCGGCATCACCAACGGCGTCGGCGCCCGCTCCGTCCGAGAGCCCTGCGCCCTCGGAAGCGCCCGCCTCGCCGTCCGAGGCGCCATCCGCGGGCGACCCGGTCTACGACGAGATCGAGCAGGAAGTCGCCGCGCTGCGCGGCCTGCAGCCGACCGGTGAGGTCGAGCGGCGGACGATCGACGAGGCCGAGCTCAAGGCCCAGATCGAGCAGCTGTACCACGAGGAATCGCCTCCCGAGCTGGTCGCGGCGAACGAGCGGTTCTACAAGTCGCTCGACCTGCTCCCGGACGACGCGAGCCTCGAGGACCTCACGATCGAGATGCTCAGCGGCGGTGTCGCCGGCTTCTACCGCGACGACCAGAAGACGCTCTACGTCGTCTCGCGGACCGGCGGCATCGGCGGGAACGAGAAGATCACGTTTGCGCACGAGTTCGATCACGCGCTGCAGGACCAGCACTCCACGATCTTCAAGGACCAGGAGGGCGTCACGAACCGGAGCGACTGGCTGCTCGCCCGCCAGGCCCTGTATGAGGGCGACGCGTCGCTGCTGATGACGCTGTGGGCGTCACAGCACATGACCCCGGCCGAATTCCAGGACCTGCTGGAAGCGGGCCTCAACGACCCGTCCCAGCAGATGCTCGAGCGGATGCCGGCCATCCTCCGCGAGACGCTGCTCTACCCGTACACGACCGGGCTTGGATTCGTGCAGGGCCAGTACGCCGCTGGCGGCGGCTGGGCCGGCATCGACGCGATGTACGACAAGGTGCCCGAGACGACTGAGCAGATCCTCCATCCCGAGAAGTACCAGGCCGGCGAGGGTCCGATCGCGATCGAGCTCCCCGACGACCTCGAGGAGCGCATCGGACCCGGTTTCGAACGCACGCTGGACGACACGTTCGGCGAGTTCCAGACCGGGGTCTGGCTGCGCGACGCCGGGGCCCGGAACGCCTCCGATGCCGCGGCCGGCTGGGGCGGAGACCGCGTCATCGTGCTGGACGACGGGACCAACTGGGCGACCCTCCTCGCGACCGAGTGGGACAGCGCCGCCGACGCCGAGGAGTTCGAGGCGTCCGCCAGCCCGGTCGTGGAGGCGCTGGCCGACCCCGCCGCGCTGTTGAAGGGCGGCGGCTCCGACACCGCTCGCTGGGTCGTGGTCGCCAGCTCGGACGACGTCCTGGAGTCGGTCGGGCAGTCGCTCGGCCTCGCGGAGTAGCGCCTGCGCCCCGGCCAGGGCGCAGGCGCTACATCGATTCGGGGGCGGAGATCCCCAGCAGGCCCAGGGCGTTCGCGAGCGTGACCCGGGTCGCCTCGGCGAGGGCCAGCCGCTTGGCGGACCGCTCGGGCGCTTCGGTATCGACGACGCGCGCGTCCCGGTAGAAGGCGTGGAACGTCGTCGCGAGCTCCGTGCAGTAGGCGGTGATGGAATGCGTTTCCTCGGCGAGGACCGCATCTTCGACGACCTCGGGGAGCCGCGCGACGATCCGCGCCAGTGCCGCCTCGGGTGCCCCGCTGAGCGCGCCGGCGACCGAATCGGCCGGGGGTAGCCCGACCGCGCCGGCCTTGCGCAGGATCGAGGCGATCCGTGCGTGGGCGTACTGCACGTAGTAGACCGGGTTCTCGCTCGACTGCCGCCTGGCCAGCTCAACGTCCACCTCGATATCGAGGTTGGCGCCGCGCGATGCGAAGAACCACCGAGCGGCATCGTTGCCGATCTCTTCGAGGAGCGTGTCGAGCAGGTAGATGTCGCCCGCACGCTTCGACATGGCCACGACCTGGCCGCCCCGCAGGATCGACACCCAGCCGGTGAGCAGCACCTGGAAGCGTGCCGGATCGAAGCCCATCCCTTCCGCCGCTCCGCGGGTCCGGGCGATGTAGCCGTGATGGTCAGCGCCCCAGATGTAGAGCAGGTGGTCGAAGCCGCGACTGAACTTGTCGAGGAGGTAGCCGACGTCCGCGGCCAGGTAGGTTGGCTCTCCGCTCGAGCGGATGAGCGGCCGGTCCTTGTCGTCTCCGAAGGTGGTCGAGCGGAACCACACCGCGCCGTCCTGCTCGTAGACATGGCCGTTCTCGCGCAGTCGTTCGATCGCGCGGTTCACCCAGCCCTCGCGGTGCAGCCGGCTTTCGCTGGTCCACACGTCGAAGTGCACGCCGAGTCGGGCAAGCGACTCCTCGATCCCGCCGCGCACCCGCTCGGTTGCCCAGCGTCCGATCACGTCGGCGGCCTCGCCCGCCTCCGCTTCCGCGGCGACATCCGGCGGGACGTCGCGCGCGAGATCGTGGACGTAGTCGCCGTGGTAGCCGTCGTCCGGGACCGGTTCGCCGCGCCGGATCGCGACCACGCTGCGGCCGAGGTTCCGCACCTGCATCCCGAAGTCGTTGAAGTAGTACTCGCGCGTGACCGTCTGCCCGCCGGCTTCGAGGAGCCGGCTGAGCAGGTCACCGACGAACGCGCCGCGCGCGTTGCCGATGTGGAGCGGCCCGGTCGGGTTGGCCGACACGAATTCCACGTTCACCGACCGTGGGCGTAGCGGCTCGACCCGGCCCCATTCGGCAGGTGCCCGGAGCACACCATCGAGGATGCCTTCGAGGGCGTGGTCGGCGAGGCGGAGGTTGATGAACCCGGGCGGCGCGACCTCCACGCCGGCAAGCGGGCTGGATCCTGGCTTATCGGCGATCTCACGCTCGAGTTCAGCGGCGATGGCATTCGCGATCGCCAGTGGCGCCATCCGGCATGCTCGGGCGAGCTTCATCGCCAGATTGCTGGCCAGATCCCCGTGCTGTGCGTCGGCGGGCCGTTCGATCTCAATCGGCGGCGCATCGGCGCCACCCGCCGCTTCGGGCAACGCGCCAGAAGCCACGGCCCGCGTCCGAGCGCGCTCCAGCGCGGCGCGGGCCTGCGTTCGAAGCGGCGATGCGGGCGCGACCCGGGTTCGGGCGGACTCGGTCACGGCGGTCTCCTGGCGGGGCTGTCATGGTAGCCGGTCAGCCCGACTCCACCGGAGTGCACCGCTCCGTAGCAGCGGGGTGCACCGACGCACCACTGTCAAATGTCGCATCCGCGAATTGTCAAAAAAGGGCTAGCCAACGGCTGACCTCGACTAGTACTTTTGGCGCCCGTTGGGGGTACGAATGGGCTTCGCGTCCTTCGCCAACTGATGGCCTGCATCCGCCGCGACTCGGATGCTCGCGACCGCTCAACTGAGTCGCCAACTGCGGATAAGGATGGACCGATGAAGATCACTCGGATCAGCGCGGCGCTTGCCGCCCTGGTGCTGACGCTGGGCCTGGCTGGCACTGCCTTCGCGGATACCTTTGCGACCGTCGATGGCCACGAGGCCTTCAGCGCCGCTGCGAACAGCCCGGACTACTGGGGCGACAACTGCGAAGACGCGGGCGTCAACAGTGGCCAGACATATGTCCTGCCGGACATCGACGGCGTGTACGACCAGGTCATCGTGAAGTCCGGCTCCGGCGATTTCGCCAACACCATCTTCGACAACCCGGCCGAAGGTGAGACCGTCTGGGCGGACACGAACGGCAACTTCACGTTCGATGAGGCAGGCCCGGAGGGCGATCAGGGAATCAGCCACATCATCGTCTGCATCGACGAGGTCGAGGCGACGCCGACGCCGACGCCCACGCCCACGCCGACGCCCACGCCGACCCCGACTCCGACGCCCACTCCCACCCCGACGCCCACCCCGGACGCCACGCCGACGCCGACGCCCGAGGACAGCGTTGGTGGCGAGACCGCGACGCCGAACAACCCGACGCTCCCGCCGACCGACACCCTCGGTGGCCAGAGCACGCCGGACAGCACGTCCTGGACGGTCATGCTGGTCGTCCTGACGGGCATCGTCGCCAGCGCCTACGTCCTGACCCCACGGCGGTCGCGCCGCTAGCGGTCATCCATCGTCGCTTCGAGACTGGCCGGCAAATCGCCGGCCAGTCTTTTCTTTGTGCGCTCTGTCAAATTGGGGCTAGTCAAGCCGGGAAAGGACTAGTACCTTTTGCGCCCCGCTGGGGGGTTACGAATGGGGTTCGAAACCGTCGGGCGTGTGCCCTGCCCGGTTCGGACTGGCCCCACAACAGAATGCAGCGCCCGTCGCGACTCGGGCGTGCCGCATGGGCCATACCAGTCGCATGAGGGAGCCACCAGATCGATGAAGCTCAGCCGCATTGGCGCCATGGGCGCCGCCATCATGGTCCTGTCACTTGCGTTGGCGGCACCCGTCGCGGCCGCCGATAACGCGAAGTGGTTCGTCTGCAAGTACGTCGGCACGCCGGGCGAGGACGAGGTGCTGCAGACCGGTCAGAACCCGATCTCGGTCAGCGAGAACGCCATTCCGCTGAGTCCGGTCGTTGCGGGAGAGTTCTTCCAGGACTCGCAGGGCCGCTCGTACGTCCTCGTCGAGGACACCGGCCAGGAAGAGCCGGATCCAAGCGAATGCCCGGTCCCGGTTGTTGTGGAACCGACGCCGACGCCGACGCCGACGCCGACTCCGGAAGCCACGCCGACACCCACACCTCAGGACAGCGTCGGTGGTGAGACGGCCACGCCGGCGAACACCCTGCCGCCGACCGACGCCCTCGGTGGGCAAGCCGCGCCGGACGGCTCGTCCTGGGCGGTTCTGCTGGTCGTCCTGACCGGCATCGTGGCAACCGCATACGTCCTGACGCCGAGCCGGGCGAGCCGCCGCCGCTAGCGCTCCTCCCCGAAGCACTGACGGCCGGGATGCCAGGACGGCATCCCGGCCGTTTTCTGACCGGTACGGAAGTCCCGGGACCCGGGTGCTCCTGCGCACCACCTCGCCCACCGGGCAGTGTGGTCTTGTGCAGTCAAGCGTGAATCTCATGCAACTTCCGTACTGGACGACAGTGGTACCCATGACCGAACATGAGCGGTCTCGGTACTGGGTCCCGGAGCGTCTCGGGCCACCCAGGGGGACCGGACACTTGGCCACGGACGCAGAGGAAGGGGACCGTATCGATGTACACCGGAGGACGGACGCGCCGAGGGTTCTCGGGCTTTAAGGGCTTGGGCTGGCTGGTCGTCGTGCTCATGCTGGTCATGGCGGTCATGCCAACCGCGGCCGCCGCGGCAACCGGCGACGTCCAGATCGAGCAGGACAGCAACACCAACGGCTGTAACGGCGTCGTCACGACGCCCGGCAGCGAGAACACCGACAAGCAGCTCATCGGCGGCTCGCTCGAACCGGGTGGCACCGCACGATTCCTGATCACGTACCCGGTCGATCCAGAGGACGTGGCCGGTCGCGAGGAGTTCGAGATCACCGACTGCGTGTTCATCGGTGACGACGCGGTTGCGAAGTACTTCATCCACTTCGTGCCCAACACCGAGAACTTCGAGCTCGAGTTCACGCTCGAAGTGCCCGATGACGCACCGATCGGCGACGAATACTGCAACTACGCCAAGACGACCGCTGCACCGTCGGATTCGCAGGCCAGCAACCGCAAGGCCGGGCCGGCGTGCTTCATCGTCGGCGGCGCGCTGCGCGTCGAGAAGGTCGACGGCAACGGCGATCCGCTCGCCGGCGCCGACTTCGACATCGACTGCGACTGGCCGACGCGCGACGGCTTCCTGGCCGACACGATCATCAACGTCGACGGGACGACCGAGACGATCAACTCGGTGTCCGGTGGCAGCTTCCACCGCGAGGTCACGACCGGATCCGATGGCGTGATCAGTGTCCAGGCCCCGGTCGGTACCGAGTGCACCTTTACCGAGACCGATGCCCCCGGAGGCTTCGAGCTGCCCGAGGACGAGACGTGCACGGTGACGGTCGTGCTCGGCGAGCAGGGCGAATGCGAGTTCGTCAATCTCGAGACCCCGACGCCGACACCCACGCCAACACCGACGCCGACTCCAACCCCGACGCCGACACCCACGCCAACACCGACCCCGACACCGGAGGCAACGCCGACGCCGACTCCAACCCCGACGCCGACTCCAACCCCGACGCCAACACCCACCCCGACACCGGAGGCAACGCCAACGCCGACGCCCACTCCGACCCCGGAGGACAGCGTGGGTGGCGAGACGGCGACGCCGAAGGTCACCCTGCCGCCGACCGACACCCTCGGTGGCCCGCAGGGCCCATCCAACGAGTCGTGGCGGATCATGCTGGTCGTGATGGCCGGCATCCTCGCCAGCGCTCTGATCCTGACGCCAAGCCCTGCCACGCGCCGCAAGTAGCGTTCGCTGACCCAGCGCAGTAAGAGACCGGGGCGCCGAACAGGCGCCCCGGTCTTCGTGTGTGCCGGCAGGCATGGTACGTCGGTACTGGACCCCGGAGGTGCCCGCACGCACCAATTTGCGCCGCCCGGGGCGATTCCATGCAGTGAAGGGCGGTAAGAAGGGGAACTTCGGTACTGGACGCGAGTGGTACCCGTGCAGGAACATTGGGACCGTTCGTCCAGGGGCGGGCCTACCCAGGGCCCGAGGGGACAGCACCTATCCATCGCGGCCTTAGCTTGGGGACCCTATCGATGTACACGCGACGCCGGAATCGACCGGCAGGAATGTTCGGTATCAGGAAGCTCGGTTGGATGGCCGTGGCCTCGATGCTGGCGATCGCCATGTTCGGACCGGGCGCCGGCGTCGTTGCCGCCTTCAATCCGGGCGAGAACGGCACGCCGACCAGCGGCAACCACACCGATCTCAACGGTCGCGGCGGGGACGTCACGTTCGACTTCCAGACGAACATGACGATCAACTGCGACGGCGACGGAACTGCTCAGCAGTTCAACATCAAGCTCGACTACTCGGTGACTGGGGACCCGCTCCCCGCGGGCTCGACCCTCGTCGTCTACCTGTCACCGAACAACGGCGCGATCAACAACAACGCCGGGGGCAACGAGGCGGCCTACATCCAGACCGTCGAGAGCAACGAGATCTCCATCGACGTGTCCGGCCTGGACGGTTCGGGGACGCTGAACATCGCGATCCCGGTCACCGATCCGTTCCAGCTCAACGGTGGTGGCGTGCTCGGCGTGATCGCCGATGACGTCGACGGGACCGCATGGACGACGAAGACCAACTCGATCAACTGCGGTGAGGCCCTG
>DASTYU010000202.1:0-16855 GCA_035764655.1 Candidatus Limnocylindrales bacterium | reverse complement strand
CGCCCACCACCCGGTCCGCGTCACGGCCGCGCGCGCGGTCGCCGAGCATCGGCCCCATCTTGCCGAAGCGCCGCTCCATCAGGTCCTCGGGCAGCGACGCGAGGTCACCGATCGTCTTGACGCCGTACTCGCGGAGCACCGCGGCGGTCTTCTCGCCGACGCCCCACAACCGCCCGATCTCGAGCGGTGCGAGGAACGCCGCCTCGTCGCCGGGCGGCACCACGACCAGCCCGTCCGGCTTCTGGAGGTCCGACGCGATCTTGGCCACGAGCTTCGTCGTGGCGACGCCGATCGAGATCGTCAGCTGGACCTCGTCGCGCACCGCGTCCTTGATGGCCCGGGCGATCGTCGGACCGTCCCCGAACAACTCGCGCGAGCCGGTGACGTCGAGAAACGCCTCGTCGATCGAGATCGGCTCGACGAGTGGCGTGAAGCGCCGCAGGATCGCCATGACCTCGCGGCTGACACGCAGGTACTTGCGCCCGTCCACCGGCAGGAAGATGCCGTCCGGGCAGCGCCGGCCGGCCTCGCGCAGGGGCATCGCCGAGTGCACGCCGAAGCGCCGTGCCTCGTAGCTCGCCGTCGACACGACGCCGCGTTGGTTCGGTCCGCCACCGCCCACGATGACGGGCTTGCCGCGGAGCTCCGGGCGGTCACGCTGCTCGACCGCCGCGAAGAATGCGTCGAGATCGACGTGGAGGATGGTCCTGGCGGTCATGGTCGGCACATCATCCTGCCGGATTAGCCCGCCGTCGGCCCGCGTCAGGGATCCAGCTGGGTCAGCAACGACACCCGGCCGGGCGCCCGGTTCACGACGAAGAGGGCGTTGCCCGGCGCGACCGCGAGGCCCGCCGGGTCGTCCAGCGGCGGGTCGACCGCAGGCAACGCCCCGACCTGCGACCCGTCGCGGTAGACCAGGATCGCGTTCCCGGCCGGGTTCGACAGCCAGACCCTGCCCGAGCCGTCGCCGGTCAGGTCCGCCGTGCCTTCGGTCGCACCCGCCCACTCGGGAACCGCCCAGGTCTCGACCGGGGTGCCGTCCTTCTCGAACACCGCGACCCGGGCGTTGCCGGTATCGGCGACGTAGATCCGGTTGTTGAACCCCGCGATGCCGGTCGGCGCGCTGAGCTGACCGGGTTCGTTGCCGATGCTGCCCCACGCGGTCTCGGTGCCGTCCTGGTCGATGACCACGACCCGGCCGTTGTCGGGATCGAGCACGTAGACGGCGCCATCGAAGGCGACGATGTCGGCGAGCGACCCGAACCCGGGCGCCCGCCCGCGCGTCTCGCGAAGATGGGCGCCCGCGGCGTCGTACTCGTGTACGCGACCGTCCGCCGTCGCGACGAAGACGTGCCCGTCCGCATTGACCGCGACACCGGTGGGCCGGTCCAGCTGGCCCTCGCCGGTTCCCGGTTCGCCGATCTCGCCGAGCAGGTTGCCGTCCGACGAGAAGTGCTGGATGCGACCGTTCCCCGTGTCGGCCACGTACACCGTCTTCATCCGGTCGAGCGCGATGCCGCGGGGCTCCATGAACTGGCCGGGCCCCGATCCCCTTCCGCCGGTGTACATGTCCTCGGCCGGCGCGTCGGGCAGCTCGAGGGTCGCCGCGGGCCTGGTCGGAACCTGGTAGATCGTCGTGTGACCGTAGTTGTTGTCCGGATCGGTGAACACCGGCTCGAGGTAGCGGTCGAACAGCTCCTGGTTCATCCGCTGCGCGAAGCCACGCTCGCGGAGCCCGTCGTCGAACGCCACGTAATCGATCCCTGCCTGCTGCAGGCGTTCGACCAGGGCTCGCGGGCTGCGTTCCGCGAAGATCTGGCGGTACCAGTCCTCGCGTTGCTGGACGGCATAGCCCGCGGACCACGCGTAGTACGGCCAGCCGAAGTAGATCCGCCTGCCGGCCAGCAGGATCCGGTGCACGACGTGGATGTCGGTCAGGAAGGTTGCGTCGCGAGCGGTGTCGCGGCGAACCCACTCGAACAGGCGGTCGCCGTCCATGCCCACCTTGAGGATGTACTGGTTCTTGACCGGCATGAGGTCGATGACGCCACCTGCCACGATGACGACCACCATCACCACCGCAACGAAGCGCGCGGGTACGGCCAGCGCCGAGCGCGCCTGCCAGAGCCGCACGAGCGCGTACGCGACGAACAGGTTTGCGACGATCAACCAGGCGTTGATGAACTTGTGGTTTGCGAGCACCTCGACGCTGAGCTGGACGGTGAACGCGACGAGTGTCAGGGCCCCGAACGCGATGAGCACGCGCCGCTCGCGCCACGTCACCAGCGCGAACGCGAACGCGACGAGGAGGAGCTTGGGGCCGAACGTGAAGGCGAGGTAGCGCGCGACATTGAACAGGTTCGGGTCGTCGACGATGTAGCCCCAATAGAACGACGGGTAGGTCTGCGCGCCGGCCATCGTCCCGGGCCGCACCCACAGGAGCTGCGGGATCGCCACGACGCTCGCGACCACCGCGAGCACGAGCATGGACGGCCGCCGAGGGAACACCACCAGCCACACGCCGAGGAGGGCCGCCGCCCCGATGAACATCGCGCCGTTCCACAGCGGCAGCAGGCCGGCCAGGACGCCGCACAACACGTAGCCTCCGATGTGTGGATCGGCGAGGGTCTCGCGGGCCACGGCGACGGGGTGGCGGAGCGTGGACGCGGCGGCGGACGCCTGGCGCGTGGCGCTGTCCGTGGCGCGCTCGATCCAGCCGGGTCGCGCGGTCGGCACCGACTCGGGCTCATTGCCAGGCTCGGGCTGGGCACCCGGATCGGGCTCGGCAGCCGGATCGGACCGCTCGAGCCGATCGATCCGATCGAGCAGGAAGATCACGATCACGAGCAGGATTCCGATCGCGCTCGCCAGGTGGCGCTGGTTGAGGAACACGATCTGCGACCAGATGCCCCACTCCTCACCGCGGTAGGGAAAACCGGACGCGAGGAACGTGTCGAGCGCCGGCACGTCGTCGAGGATCCGCTCCACCGAGCCGAGGCTCGCGAGGTACGGGATGAACGACAGCGCGCCATGGAAGAAGAACAGCGCGGCGCCGATCCGCGCGGCCCCTGCGTGCCGGAAGAGCCGCTCGCCGAGCGCGGTGACCAACACCAGCATCGACACCATCGACCCGATGCTCAGGACGTTGTTGGCAGTCGCCGGGTCGAGCCCCAGGTACGTGAGGTTGCCGACCTCGAAGTAGAAGAGGAAGTGGTAGCGGATCGCCTCGCCCGCGTAATGCGGGTACTCGGTCGGGAAGTTGTCGCCAAGCGCGAAGTTCTGGGCGATGGCGGTGGTCGGCCCGAAGTCGCTCCACAAACCCACCGCGATGCCCAGCTCGCCGTTCGCGTAGGAATAGGTCGAGGTCATCATCCAGGTCACGAGCACCGTGATCGCGACGACCGTGATGAGATCCCAGCCGCGGATGGCCCTGCGCGGCCGGGCAACGTCCCGTCCTGCAGGCGACCAGCGACGGATCAGCACGGCGATGAGGGCCATGCCCCACGCGGCGGCAAGATTGCCCAGGAGGAGCGCGTCCCCGCTCACGCGGTCGAACAGGAGGGAGGCGAGATAGGTGACCCACGTCGCAATCAGCAAGCCCACGACGAACGCTGTCGCCAGGCGATGGAGCCAGGTGACCGGCTTGAACCAGCGCGTTGCGATGGCGTCGCCGAGGAAGACGGCGACGACCAGGTAGGCGATGGCGATCACGGCGCTGGGTGATCGGCCGGGTTGCCCGCGGCGAGCCGCGCGGCAGCGTCCTCGACGTCGGTCCGCAATTCGGACTGGAGCAGCTCGATGAGCGCCGCGGAGCGATACCGCCCTATCGCCCAGTTGAGGCGGATCGTCGCGATGTCACGGAATGCCCGGGCCGAGTCGCGGACGACCCGGACGGAGCTCGGGGCATTGCGCTCGAGCTGGACCGGGATGCGCTTGACGTCGAGCCGGTACTTGAGCAGCAGGTAGATCAGCTCGACATCGATCGCGAAGCCCTTGATGGCGGACAGCCGAAAGACCTCCGCCGCCACGTCGCCGCGGAACACCTTGAAGCCACATTGCGTGTCGTAGATACCGCCGGTCACGAGCGTCCGGAACGCGAAGCTGGCGAGTTCCGACACGGCGGTCCGCAGCAGCCCCGTGCTCTCGTACGCCGACCCGGGCAGGGTCCGATCGCCGATCACCGCGTGATAGCGGCGCTCCTGGATATATGCGATCGCCAGCGGCAGGGGTTCCATTCCATATGGAAGATCGCCGTCGGTGAACGCTCGGATGTCCCCGGTCGCCGCCGCCATGCCGGCCCGCAGCGCGGCGCCCTTCCCGGCGTGCTCCAGCCGCAGCACACGGACGCGCTCGTCGGTACGGATCGAATTCGCAGTTCCATCGGTCGACCCGTCGTCGGCGATGATCACCTCGCCGTCGATCCCCGCGCGCTCGAAGAAGTCGAGGACGCGCCCGACATTCGCGTCGATGTAGCGGGCGCTGTTGTACGCCGGCATGACCAGCGACACGGCCGGTGCCGTCACCGGGCAGGCTCCGTTGCGCCGACCTCGTCGGGCGACTCTGCGGCATGGACGATGTCGCCCCACCGGACATCGAGCACGAACAGTGATACCAGCCCGGCCAGGGCCGGCGGGAAGACCGTGATGAAGCGCATCAGCAGGATCGTCGCCAGGCCCAGTTCGGCCGGGTAGCCCAGGCTCGTGACGATTGCCGTCCCGACGAACTCGTAGGTGCCGAGCGCGCCGGGAGCGGCCGGGATCGCGAGCGACAGCGCGATGCCGCTCAGGAACAGGACCACCTCGACCGGCGCGAGGTCCAGACCGACCGAATTGGACACGGCCCACGCCACGAGGATCGCCGTGGTCGTGCACGCGGCGGTCAGGAACAGCACGGTGGCCGCACCACGGATCGTCGTCAGCGCTCCGCCACCCACGGCGACCCGGCCCACCAGCCCGAACACGAGCGCGCCAAGCCGGGTCGCTCGGACGCGCGGCCGGGTGATGATCACGAGGAAGATGCCGAGGGCGATGAGCCCGGCGATGCCGGCCCCGATCGCAAAGATCGCGAGCTGCCGCAGTTCGGCGATCCCGGCGGCCACGATCACACTCGACAGCAGCGCCAGACCCAGCATCGTCAGCCCGTCCGAGAACCGCTCGATCAGGATCGTCCCGAACACCGCGAGCCGCGGGATGCGGAACCCGTTGCCGGCCAGGATCGCGCGGGCGATGTCGCCCAGTCGCGCGGGCAGGATCGCATTGAGCGTGAAGCCGATCATCAGGTAGCCCACCGCGAGGTTGTACGGCGCCTTGGTCGCGGCTCCCGGGATACCGCGCAGCAGCACCTGCCAGCGCAGCGCCCGCAGGCCGAGGTCCACCACGACGATTCCGAGGGCGATCAGCAGCCACGCCGGCGACGCGTCCGTGATCGTCCTGGCCACCTTCGCCAGGTCGACCTGCGACAGGGTCGCGGCCAGGAAGACGACGCTGATGAGGATGCCGATGCCCAGTCGAAGCAGCGCCGAACGGTTCACCGCTCAGCTCCCGGCCACGCTGGATTGCGCCCAGAGGTCGAGCTCGACCCCGGGTCGCAGCGTGTACGTGCCGACCAGCGTATGCGAGCCCGCGATCTTGGCTTCGACGTCGGCACGCTGGTTGGTGTTCGAGATCACCAGCGGCTGTGGCTCGTCGAGGACGTTCGTGCTCTCGTTCTGGAGATACCCCCAGAATGCCGCCCCCCGATGGTCGCGCAGGTACCACGGCAGCGGCCAGTAGTCGGGGCTGACGATCGAGATCCCGGTCTCGGCGCCCGTCCCCAGCTCCGCCCCCAGCGCGTCGATCTCGTTGAGCAGATCGAACGTCTGGCGGGTCGAGTGGACGAATACGTACGGGTAGGTCTCGTCGTCGTAGTGGCGGTAATTGAGATCGATCGCCTGGTAGGCGCTCAGGCCCAGCGCGGCGACGAGCGCCAGCGGGGCGACGTAGCGAACCGGCCCGCGCATGCTCGCGATCTCGTGGATCGCGTGTCCGCCGAGCAGGGCCAGCGGGAGCAGCATGTTGATCGCGATCCACGGCGTCTTGTACGCCGGGATCGAATAAGCGAGCGTGATGCCCAGGGCCCACAGGCCGATGAACACCCACAGCCGGTCACGGCCGCGGATCGCGGCGAACAGCCCGCCGATGACGCCCAGGATCACGATCGGTGCATCGGCCCGGAGCATCCACGCGAGGTACTGGTAGATCGGTTGGATCTGGGTCTGACCACCGGTCTCCGCCCAGTTCGTCAGGGCCGCGAACGAGTCGCCCAGACCGCCCGCGTTGGTGAAGAAGGACGTGAACAGCAGGACGTAGATGCACGCGAAGACGACGGCGCCCGCGGCGATCAGCTCGAGCGGAATGCCTCGGGCGGCGAGCCACGACGACGTCGGCTCGGACGGCTCCTCGGCGGGCCGGTATTCGACACCATCCACCCAGATCGACTTGGGCTTCTTCTTGGTCGAGGTCCTCCGCGCGGGTGCGCTCGTAGCGAACGGCGGCTTGCCGGTTCGAACGTTGACGTACACGAGGGTGGCGACCGCGGCGATCCCGAGTACCGCGAGCTCGATGATCCACGATTCCTTCGTCGTCGCCATCACGGCCAGTGCGACCGCGGCGCTGATCACGAAGGGCGGCTTGCCCGTCCTCAGGTAGAGGAGGACCGAGGCTACGAACCCCGCCGTCCCGGCCACGAGCAGCATCTCGTGGATGAAGTAGCGCGAGATGTAGACCATGCCCGGCGAGATCGCGATGAGCGCGGCAGCGACGAGTGCCGCCACCGATCCGAGCGCGGGCCGCAGCCCCAGGACGATCGCGACGGTCAGGACGCCGAACACGACCGGGACCAGGCGCATGGCCGTGTCCGTCAGCCCCAACAGGATCTCGGACGCGAGCGCGAGGTAGTACAGGCTCGGGCCGTGGTAGTTCTGCGGGTCGTAGAAGTAGCTGCCGGTCCGGACGAGGTTGGTGGTGAACCACCCGTTGACGCCCTCGTCGTGATGGAACGGGTTGAGGCCCAGCTCGGGCAGCCGGATCGCCGTTGCGACGAGGAGGACGCCGATGGCGGCGGGGATGAACCAGCGGTCGACCCACGCCAGGGCGCCGGGTCGTTCGGCGGGCGCGGCGTTCGCCCGGGTCTGCACCGGACTCGCGTCCTCGGTTGCCGGGGCGGATGGCTCCGGGGCGGGGGCGGGCACGACCGCAGCCGGCACGGCCTCGGCGGGCATCGCCGCTCCGGCCGCCCGGCGCCGGTCAGCCCTGCGTCTTCGGGACTTCATAAAGCGTGTACACCCCGGAGCGTGCAAGGATCGGGAACTGGTCGAGGAAAGCGTCGTTGACCGCGAGCTGGGCGCGCTCCATCGGGCTCACGACGATCACATCCACGTCGTAGCGATGCAGCAGGTCCAACGCGTCCGGTTCGCCCGCGTACATGCGTTTGATGTCCGCCTCACGATCGAAGTAGTCCACGCCCGACGACCACAGGTGGCCGGCGTAGCCCATCAGCGATCGCCGGCCGGTCAGGTACACCGGTGCGTTGAAGGTTGGCGCATGGAGGATCGTCGCGCGTGGCGGCGTCTCGTTGCGGATGATCGACGCGGCGGCGAGGGCGTCGCCGTCGAACTCGCCGAATTCGGTCTGGCGCGACACGACGCGCCACACGTCGAGGCCGCCGGCAAGGGTCAGCACGAGCAGCGCCGCAACCGCGCCGGCGCGCCAGGCGGCTGTGCCCCGCAGCGCGGCCGCAAGGCCCAGCGCGACGAGCGGGGTCAGGCCGACGAACCAGTAGATCAGGACCTTGATGTTGTCCCAGATCCAGGGGGCGAGCTTGAAGACGTTCGCCACGACGAACCACACGACGAACACGGCGCTGAACAGCAGGAGATCCATGGCGCGCGGCCCGCGCTCTCGCCACAGCCAGATCGCCGTGCCGATCGCCAGCGGGATGAACAGCCCGGTGTTGGCGAGCCAGAACCAGATCGGGTTGGCGTCACGCCGGTCCCAGCCCAGCTCGATCCCGAAGAACGAGCCCGTGCCGGCAACGCTGCCACTGGCCGACCACCACGCCATCGGGACGGCGATCAGCAGCGTCACCACGACATAGACCAACCACGGGAACCAGCGTCCGTCGCGCCAACCACGGAAGGCGAGGCCGATGAAGAAGGCGGAGCCGAGCACCACCCCGAAGGTGTGTGCGTGGACGAGCGGCAGCAGGCCGGTAAGGATCGCAGCGCTCAGCGGCAGCCGATGGCGCGCCACGAAGCCCACGACGTCGTCCCCGCCGCGGACCCGAGGGATCCCCCACGGGCCGTCGTCGTGGACGAAGCGCCACAGGATGATGAACACGATGAGGGCGACGGGCATCCCGAGCGCGAGGCTGCGCTGCGTCACGAGCAGCGTCGTGATCGCGTTCCCGAACCGCAGCGGTCCCTCGCCGATCAGCGTGTAGTCCTGCGGAAGCTGCTCGATCACGGCCAGGAGGCCCTGTTCTCCCGCACGCGCCTGGTCGAACAGGAGGAGCCAGCCGAGCCCGCCGCTCAACAGCACGAGCAGCGGCGCGATGTACGAGGCGAGCCGGTCGCGCGTGAGCACGGCCGCGAAGCGCTGCAGCAGCCCGACGAGTGCGATGCCGAGGACGAGGTTCTGCACGAAGAACGCGTCGCGCATCGAGGCGCCGAGCTGTACGAACTGCGCGGTGACCACGTCGGAGATGTACGGGTAGGAGAAACCGCTGCCGGCAAAGATCGGGTTCTCCGGCGGGAAATTGTGGCCGTAGGCAAAGGCCGAGATGACTCCGAGGTGGAAGGGCAGGTCGCCCAGGTTGTTCACGAAGCCCGTGCCCAGCGAGTCGTCCGTCTCGACGATGACCCGGTCGAAGGCGAGCCACAGCAAGGCGACGATGGCGACCCAGAACAGCAGCGGTCCGGTCGTCGACCAGCCGGGCCGGCGAACGGCCGCCACGACTCGCGTTCCCGCGCGGCGCGCGTCGAGGGTCAGCCGGTCGCGGACATCACCGTTCGCGAGCGCGAGGAGTGGCAGGGCCGCGACGAAGGCGCCGACCAATGGACCGCTGAGTGGCCCGGCCACGATCGCCGCGATGAAGCCGGCAAATCCGAGGGCGAGGAAACCGGTCGTGGCTCCGTAAGCAAGGCGGGCGCCTAATGGCGCGTCGTCGTCATAGGCATAGCTCGCGACCACGCCGCCGAGCGTGGCGACGAGCGCGAGGGCCAGCGCGATGAGCAAGCGTCACCCTCGAGCGTTCCCTGGGACCATCCGAACGCAGGCGCGACCCTACCACACGCCCCCCTGCGTGAGTGACATGGCCCGAATGGGCCATTGCCCGCCGTTCGCGTGCTGGCCTCCGGGGGCGTTCGCGGGCGACGCGGCGGGCCGTCCGGCGGGCCGCAAGCCGCCCCTCGTCAGCCCTTTGGTTCGACGACGACCGTGACCTCGGACGTCATGCCCGAGTAGACCTTGACCGCGACCTTGTAGGTGCCGAGCGACTTGAGCGGCTCCTCGAGCTCGATCTTGTGGCGATCGATCTCGATGCCGCGCCGGGCGAGTGCATCCGCGATGTCCTTCGAGGTGATCGAACCGTAGAGCTTGCCGCCCTCGCCGACCTTCACGCCCATCGTCAGGGTCGTGCTCGAGATGCGGTTCGAGGCGATCTCGGCTTCCCCACGCTCGCGCTGCCGCTTCTCCTCGCGGCTGGCGATGTCGTGCTGCCAGGCGCGGAACGCCCCGCCCGCGGCGGGCACGGCCAGCTTCTGGGGAATCAGGAAGTTCGTGGCGTAACCGTCTGCCACGTTCTTCATCTCCCCGCTCTTGCCGAGCTTCGGCACGTCGGTGGTCAGGATGACCTTCACGCGATTGATCCCTCCTTGGAGATCCAGGCCCGGAGCCTCGGGCCGACTCCGGTTTCGTTGATGGCGTTGCCGGCCGCGGTGAGCATGCCCGGGATGCGGCGGATCGCCCGCCGGACCGGGCCAGGCGTCAGCCGGCGGATCTGGGCCATGTCCTCGTAGAAGGCGGCCCGCTCGATGCCGAGCGCGTCGAGCTTCTCGTCGAGCAGCTCGGTGGGCACGCCTTCCAGGAAGACATCGACGGCGAGGACCACGATGACGAGGTCGTCGATGCCGCCCAGGAGCGGGATGTCGTCGGGGACGAGGTCGCGGCCCACGAGGATGTAGCCGAGACCCCCGGCCAGCAGCGCCTTGCGCGAGGCGGGCATGCGCCCGTCCGCGAGCAAGGCGAGGATCAGCTGGGCGTAGGCCGGTGCACGACTGGCCACCGGCAGGAAGGCGAGCAACGACAGCACGCGCCCGATCGACAGGACGCTGCGCTTGCGCGATCGGCGCTTCTTCGGGGCGATGTCGGTTTCGTCGGGGGCCATTCCGCTGCGGTCTCCTCGTTCCCGGGCATCGCGTCGCAGGGCAGCGGACGCGCCTCCGGGAGCGCCGAGTGTACCGCACGTCCACGTCGCGGCTCCTGAACTGGCCTGCGGCCCCGCCCCGTCGGCCTTCTCGGTCATTCATCGGCCGAATGTCAGTCAAGCGGCGGCGCCCGAATCCGCCCATCTGCGTGCCGGGCATTCACGTGGTGGGCATCCGAGGACCAGATGCGCAGTTTCTCGATGTCCGAGCCTTCTTGCATTCGCCCCGTGAATGCCCGAGAGGTCGCGTGCCCGGCACGCTTGCTTGACATCGAACGTCCGTTCGGTATCATGCGGGGCAAGGAGGCGCGAGTGACGAAGCACGACGCGGAGCGGAAGGTCAAGATCCTCGATTTCATCGCCGCGACGCTGCGTGCGCGCGGTTATCCGCCGTCCGTCCGGGAGATCGCCAAGGCGGTCGGCCTCGCGTCGACATCGGCCGTCCACCATCACCTCCAGATCCTCGAGCGCGAGGGCTACCTCGAGCGCGGTGCCGCGCAGTCGCGCGCGATCCGTCTGACGCCCACCGCCGCGATGCGGCTCGGCCTGACCAGCGAGCTCGTTCCGCAGTCGGCGCTGTCGGAAGCGCACGTCCTGCCGGTCATCGGTGAGATCGCGGCCGGCGGCCCGATCGAGGCCTACGCCGACGCGTCGGAGTCGATCGCGGTGCCGGATCTGCTTGCGCCCAGTGGCGACGCCTACGTCCTCAAGGTCCGCGGCAACTCGATGATCGAGGCGCACATCGCGGACGGGGACTTCGTCCTGATCCGCCCGCAGACCACGGCCCGCGACGGCGACATCGTTGTCGCCCAGGTCGAGGAGAACGCCGTCACGCTCAAGCGCTTCTACAAGGAGAAGGACAAGGTCCGCCTCCAGCCCGCGAATCCGGAGTATCCGCCCCAGTTCTACGACGACGTCCGGATTCAAGGCAAGTTGATCGGGGTCATTCGACGGCTTGACTAGCCGGCTGGTCGCCCATGCGGCCCGATCGCGGCGTTGGACGTCTGCGCCGTTCGCTCACGCACCGTCAGTGCGCTCGCTCACGTGCTCGTCGTCCGCCTTGCGCTGAGACCACCGCCCGACCGATCGCAGACGGGCTGAAGGCGCGTCCACAGGGTTTCCACAGGGCGCTAACGGGCACGCTTGATTTCGTGGACGGAGTTCGTCGATAAGGCCCTTCCGGGGTGGGCCTGGGCGGGCTGACAGTAGAGCTGTCACGACAACCCGCCATCTTCGGAGCCCATGATCGACCGCCTTCCGCCGCAGAGTCTCGAGGCCGAGCAGTCGGTGCTCGGCGCCATCCTCATCGACCACGACGCGGTCATCGAGGTGGCGGAGATCCTGCGTCCCGAGGACTTCTACCGCCAGGCGCACGGCCGCATCTATGCGGCGATGGTCGAGCTGTTCGAGCGGCGCGAACCGGTCGACGTCGTCACGGTCGCCGAGGCGCTCGAGCGGCGCGAGGAGCTCGAGGCGATCGGCGGCCGCGCCTACCTGTCGAGCCTCTCGAACCAGACGCCGACCGCCGTCCACGTCGAGCAGTACGCCCGGATCGTCGAGCGCAAGGCGGTCCTGCGCAACCTCATCGGCGCAGCCGGGCGCATCGCCGGGATCGGCTACGAGGATCCCGCGGAGATCCAGGAGGCCGTCGACCGCGCCGAGGCCGAGCTGTTCGCCGTCAGCCAGAAGCGGGTCGCGACCGGCTTCTCCCCGCTCCGCACCCTCCTCCACGAGGCGTACGACCGGCTCGACTACCTGCACGCCCACCGCGGCGAGATCAGCGGCGTCAGAACCGGCTTCATTGACCTCGACGGGCTGACCACCGGCCTGCAGAGGAGCGACCTGATCATCGTCGCGGCCCGTCCATCCGTCGGCAAGACGAGCTTCGCCCTCAACATCGCCGAGCACGCCGCGGTCAAGGAGCGCAAGAGCGTGGGCGTGTTCAGCCTCGAGATGAGCAAGGAGCAGCTCGTCGTCCGCCTCCTGTCGAGCGTCGCGAACATCGACTCGCACCGGCTGCGGACGGGCTTCCTCGAAGAGCTCGACTTCGCCCGCATCGCGCCGGCGATGAATGCCCTGTCCGAAGCGCCGATGTACATCGACGACACGCCCAACATCTCGGCGATGGAGCTGCGCACCAAGGCGCGCCGGCTGCAGGCGGAGTCGGGTCTCGACCTGGTGATCGTCGACTACCTGCAGCTCATGCAGGCGACCACCAGCACCCGCGACGCCAACCGAGTGCAGGAGGTGTCGGAGATCTCGCGCGGCCTCAAGGCCCTCGCGCGCGAACTGTCCGTCCCGGTTATCGCCCTCTCGCAGTTGTCACGTCAGCCCGAGATGCGCGAGTCGAAGGAGCCGCGCCTGTCCGACCTTCGCGAGTCGGGCGCGATCGAGCAGGACGCGGACCTCGTGATGTTCCTCTGGCGCGACAAGGAGCGCGGCGCCGACGAGGGCGATCACGACGGCGAGGTGGTCAACCTCAAGCTGGCCAAGCACCGCAACGGGCCGACGGGCGAGATCCAGCTCTGGTTCAAGAAGGCCCAGACCCGCTTCGTCGGGTATGCGGGCGAACGTTTCGCCGAGACAGCCTCGAGCTAGGCGTCCTCGCCCGGCAGGAGCGGCCGGGCCCAGAAGCTGTAGCTCTTCCCCGGGACTTCGGGGTCCATGATCGTCAGGCCCTCGAAGCCGCCTTCGATGCCGTCGATGCCGAGCACTTCCAGTTCCTCGGGCGTCATGACGCGCCTCGGGAGCTCACCATTCGCGACGTCACCCTTGAAGTCGGCGGGCGTGACGTCGTCCCAGGGCCATTCGATCGGGGCTTCGCCCGGGAAACCTTCGGTGTCGAGGAGCACGCCCCGGTACGCCGCCGGCATGTAGACGTCGGTGGCGAAGGTCCCGTTCTCGTCGAAATTGGTCAGCCGCTCCGCGAGCTTCTGGAACTGGAGACGGGCGGGTAGGTCTGGCACGCCGCCGTCGTTCAGCCCGAGGGCGTAGACGTTGACCGTCTTCTCCACGCCGCCCGCGTTAATGGTGAAGACCGACATTCCGGCATCCGCCACCATCGGGTTGTCGTACTGCGGCTTGGCCGCGCCAAGCCCGCCCTCCGTTATCGCGAAGGTCAGCAGGTCCTGGATCTGCGCTTCGTCGAGCTTCGCGGTGCGCATGGGGTTCTTGAGGAACACCGGCCCCGCGGGTGGCGGAGGCTCGAGCATCGGGTTGCGAAAGATCACCGTCCCGTCGCCGTACAGCGTGAACGGCGGAACCATCGTCTCGCTGGCACCGCGGATCATCAGCCCGCCGCCCTCGTCGAGGCGAAGGATGACGTCGTCGGCACCCGTCGCGTGATCGATCTCGCCCGTCGCAGGTGATCCCGAGGCGCCTGGCGCGGCGGTGGGCGAGGCAGCGCCTGAGCACGCCGCGAGAAGTGCCACCAGGCCCACGAGAAGCAGTGCGCGCGACAACATTGACATGGCCCTCACAACGCCCCAAAACGCTGTCTGGTTCCCGCTGTCACCGCTTGGTTGCGGATCGGGAATCAGAACACCCGTTTGAACACGAAAATCGCCCATTCCGACCCCTTGACGGCGCGCGTATCTTCTCCGTCTAGAGTCCCGGCGCCCAGAAGCCGGGCTACCGAGTCGAGCGCGCAGCCCCTCCCCGTGCGCGCCCTCCGGTCGCCCACGCCGAACCGGCAGCGGTACTTGACCGTCACGCGAGCGACCGAGCGAGGAGGAACCGGCGAGGGTGTACGAGGATCGAACCCTGACCTGCCGTGACTGCGGGGAGGAATTCACCTTCTCCGCAGGCGAGCAGGCGTTCTATGCGAGCAAGGGCTTGCTGAACGACCCGCAGCGATGCGCGTCGTGCCGGGCGGCAGCCAAGCGCGCTCGATCCGCTGAAGGACCACGTGAGTTCCATGCCGCGATCTGCGGCGCCTGCGGGGGGCAGGCCGTCGTTCCGTTTGCCCCGCGGAACGATCGGCCCGTGTATTGCAGCTCGTGCTTCGACAAGGTGCGGGATGGCACCTTGAACATCTCGGCGAGCGTCTAGCGTCCCCGGTCGAACTTCCAGCCTTGGGAGGAGGCGTGCGGCCGGTCCGGCAACGGGCCGGCCGCTCGATTCCGGGCCGGACGTCAGGACTGAACCTAGACTGAGGTCGGCCCGCGCCAGACCGCGAGGGCGCATCTCGAAGCCACAGGGAGGTGTTCGCGTGGGCGTCATCATCATTCGAGAGATGGTCGGTACGAGCCCGCGATCGTGGAGCGACGCAGCACGCCAGGCCGTCGCCACGGCATCCCGCACGGTCCGCAACATCCAGACCATCGAAGTCGTGAAGTCGACCGCCGCGGTTCGTGACGGCGAGATCGTCGAGTATCGGGTCGAGGTCAAGATCGGCTTCGAATACGAGGACTGAGCCTGGCCGAGGGCTGGCATCGAGGGCCAGGCACCCGCAGCTAACCGCTGGGTGAGCCCGGCACGGCACCATGCCGCCATGCCGCGCCGCGAACCTGTCGTTGACACCGCTCGGCGGCCCTCCCTATCGTTCGCGCCCTCGGCGAGCCCCGAGCCGACCCCCAACCCTCCCCGCGATCGCGTCGCCCCCGGGCCGGCTCGCCAACTCGCTCGAATCGAGCCGCCACGTGCACGAGGGACGCTGCGTGACGAGGTGAACGCCTTCCCGGTCCAGGCGGCGAAGGTCCAGCCGCCGCCGCTTCGCGACGACATCCTCGCGCGTGATCGCCTCCTCGACTGGCTGCACGCGAAAATCCACCAGCGGCTCGTCCTCGTCCTCGCCGAGGCCGGTTACGGCAAGACCACGCTCTTGGCCGATTTCGCGTCGCGCACCCGTCTGCGGACCCTGTGGTATCGCCTCGACGAGGACGACCGGGACTGGGTCACGGTCATGCACCACCTGGTCGCGGCGGGCCGCGAACACGACGCCGGTTTCGCACCGCGGACCGCGGGGATGCTCTCCGACACGGGCGTCGCCGGGCCGTCGCGGGATGCGGTCGTCGACGCCTACCTGCGTGAATTGCCCTCGATCGCCGACCACGGCCTGATCCTGATCCTCGATGACTTCCACCTCGTCGACGAGTCGGCCGACGTCAAGGCGATCGCGAAGGAGCTGTTGGCGCGGGCCCCGGAACGCGTCTCGATCGTCATCGCGAGCCGGCGCACGCCGACGATCCCCATCGCCCGCATCCGGGCCGCCGGCGAAGTCGCCGAGCTCCGAACCGATGATCTGCGCTTCGACGCGGACGAGACCGCGCGGTTGTTCAGTGAGACGTACAAGCGGCCGCTGGAGCCGGATGTCCTGCGCGATCTGTCCGCTCGAACCGAAGGCTGGGCCGCATCGCTGCAGCTCGTCCAGGCGGCGTTGCGCGACCGGTCGCCGCTCGAGATCCGTCGGTTCGTGCGCAATCTGACCGGTGCGGACCAGGAGCTGTACGACTACCTCGCCGAGGAGGTCGTCGGCGATCTACCCGACGACCTCCAGCAGTTCCTGATGCGAACGGCGATCCTGCAGGTCGTCACGCCGGAGCTCGCCGAGATCGTTACCGGATTGTCGGCTGCCGATGTGCGCCGGCTCACGACGCTCGCCGAGCGCTATAGCCTCCTCAGCCGCCGGGGCAGCGTGCAGCGCGACCATCTGCGCTACCACCCGCTCGTGCGCGACTTCCTCGAGGACCGCCTCGAACGCGAGGACGGCAGGCAGTCGATTGCCGATCTCCATCGAATCGTGGCCGAGGCGAGTGAAGCGGGTGACTGGCGCACGGCCTGCTACCACTACTCGGTGATCGGAGACACGGCCGCAATCGGCCGCACGATCGACGGCGCGGTCGAGGAAATCATCGCCCGCGGCGACACGATCGTCGCGCTCAGTTTCCTTTCTACGGACGTAACGGATGACCGGATTACCAGCCACGAGGTGCTTAGGTCGAGGGCGGAGTTTCGCCGCGGTGAAAGAGCTGTCGCCCTCCAACGAGCTCAAGCGACTGCAAATGCAGACCCAGCGTCCGCCGTTGCCTTGGGCAACCTCGCCTCGATCGCATTCAGCGCTGGCGATGCCAAGCTGGCATGGGCAACCGCTCGAACGATCGCAGACCATTCGGATTCAGAGAGCGCCGCACTAATGGGCGATGGAATGCTCGCGCTGTTGGGTTCATCCGTTGACGCCGATCTACGGCAGACAACGAATCTACTTAGCCGTCTCAGGTCGGCCCAACGCGCCCGGGGGCACGTCCACCACGAAGCAATCAGCCTCCTGAACCTCGCCTCACACCAAAAGGCACAGGGCGAAGCTGAGGCATCGCTTGGAAATGCAGCCCTGGCCGCTTCACTACTAGCAGGAGACCAGTCCAGCGGAGAATTGTCCGCGGCACTGGCAACCAAG
>DASTYU010000201.1:0-8580 GCA_035764655.1 Candidatus Limnocylindrales bacterium | reverse complement strand
GTCCGCCTCGACCGCACGTACCAGCTGAACTTCGGCGGCAACACCGACTTCCTGAACATGCTCGAGCGCGAGCGCCTGGAGTCCAAGAAGATCTCGAAGACGAACGCCGTCACCTCGATGCTTGACTACGAGCTGGCCGATGACGATGTCCACGTCGGCCCCAGCGACCACGTGCCGTGGCTGCAGGACCGCAAGTGGTGCTACATCCGCATGGAGGGCACCACCTACGGCGACGTGCCCCTCAACGCGGAGCTCAAGCTGGAGGTCTGGGACAGCCCCAACAGCGCCGGCGTCATCACCGACGCCATCCGCTGCGCCAAGCTCGGCCTCGACCGTGGCCTCGCCGGCACGCTCGTCGCGCCGTCGAGCTACTTCATGAAGAGCCCGCCGCAGCAGATCCACGACGACATCGCCTTCAACCGGGTGGAAGCCTTCATCCGGGGCGAGGACAACGAGACGCTCGTCGGTACGGAGGAGCCGCAGAAGCGGAAGCTCCGCAAGCTCGCGATCAACAAGGCATCGGCCGAGCAGGTCGCGACCCGGACCACGACCGCGGCGAAGTGACCACGCGCGAGCGGGAACTCGAGGCGCCCCACCGGCGTCCCGAGCCCGGACCGCGCATCGTCGAGAAGGCGGCCGTCGTCGGCTACAAGGCGGCGGAGCGCCTGCTCGGCATCCTGCCCGCGGGCCCGAGCCAGTTCGTGGCAGGCCGCGTCGCGCAGGTCTCGTACCTGCTGTGGCCGACCAAGCGACGCTGGTCGAACCGCAATTTCGGGCATGTTCTCGGACTGCCGCCCGATCACCCGAAGGTGCGCAGGCTGGCGCTCGGCGCGTACGCCGAATATGGTCGGTACCTGGTGGAGCTGATGCGGCTGCCCTCGCGCAGCCCCGCCGAGGTGGACAAGCTCGCCGGCGACATTGATGTCGCGGCGGTGAAGCGCCTGCGCGACGAATGCCCCGGCGGGCTGATCCTGGCTGCATCGCACATGGGCAGCAACGAGGCGGTCGCGGTGTCGATCGCCGAGCACGGCCTGCCGATCAGCGTCGTCGCCGACGACTCGTCCTTCCCCGAGCTGTTCGAGCACCTTCGCCGCGAGCGCGAGCAATGGAGCGTCACGCTCATCAAGTGGCGCAACCTGCGCGGCATCTTCGACGTGCTCCGCAAGCGGGAGATGCTCGGGCTCCTCGTCGACTGGGGCTACCGTGCCGACGGGATCCCCGTCCGCCTGTTCGGTGCGTGGACCACGCTGCCTGCAGGTCCCGCGACGCTCGCCGCAAAGACGCAGTCCTGGATCGTGTCCGTGCGCATCAAGCGCCGGCCCGACGGCAAGTTCCACCTGTCGTGGAGCGAACCGATCAAGGTCGCATCCAGCGATCCCGCCGAGATTCAGCGGGCCACCCAGGCGATGGCCGACGAGCTCACCGCCATCGTCGGCGCGGCGCCGCACCAGTGGTACAACTTCAAGCCGATGTGGCCCGCCTCCGCCGAGGAAGCGGCCGACCTCGAACAACGTGCCGCCATCATGCAGGCCGGCCGGCCCGACCCCGGCCCGGCGCGAGATCGTCGGCGCGACGCGGCCGAGCTGGCAGCGGAGGGGTCATGACCGCGGCCCCAGCGAGCCGGGGTCACGCGACGCGTCGCCGCGGCACGTTCGTCCAGGAGACTCGGGCGCTGCTGGTCCGCGCGTTGTCGTGGCTGGCGGGTGTGCTACCGGAGGGACCGCTGGTCCGGCTCGCCGAGGCGGCCGGTGCCGTGTGGTATCGGGTCGCGCCCGAGCGGGCCGCCCAGGCTCGGCGCAACCTGCGGCGCGTCGCGCAAGCCCTCGACGCGCGGCGCCTCGGCTCTGCCGAGGTTCGCGCGGCGGCCGAGGATCCCGATGCGCTCGAACGGCTGGTGCGTGCCGCGTTCCGCCACAACGCTCGCTACTACCTCGAGGTCGCGCGCGCCCCGTCGCTGCGCGCCGGCGACGTCGAGCGGCGGCTGGTCGTCGAGACCCCCGATGTCGTCGCTGACGCGTTCCGCAGTGGGAACCCGGTGATCTTCGTGGGCCTTCACTTCGGGGACCTGGAGCTGCCGTCGCGCTTCCTCGCCGCCCGCGTCGGGCAGGCGGTCGCGCCGATGGAGACGATCGGCGATCCCGCGCTGCAGGCCTACTTCGAACGGACGCGTGGCGCGAACGGGGTGCGCATCGTCGGCCTGCGCGAAGCGCGCCGCGAGCTGCTCGGCGCCATCCGCGAGGGTGTCTCGGTCGGCCTCGTCGGTGACCGCGACCTGACCGGCGGCGGTGCCCCGGTGACGCTGTTCGGGGCGCCGGCGACGCTGCCGCTCGGCCCGGCACTGCTGTCGATCGAGAGCGGGGCGCCGATGTACGTCGTCGGGGTCCGGCGGTCCGAGGCCAGCGGCCACTACCGCGGCCGCCTCGAGGCGATCCCGACGCCCCCGGAGGGGCGGCGCCGCGAACGCGTCATGGCCGCCACCGCCTCGGTCGCCGAGGCGTTCGAGCGAATCATCGCCGACGCCCCCGAGCAATGGTGGGCGGTCTTCTTCCCGATCTGGCCCGATCTCGAAGGGCAACCGGCTCCGGCCGCCCCCGAGGCCGGCGAGCCGCTGGGCGGCCGCGCATGAGCGATGGCCCGACGCCCGTCGGTATCGGCACGGCGGACCTGCACCTGCACACGCTCGCGTCCGACGGCACGGCCGGCGTCATCGAGATCCTCGAACATGTCGAGGGGAACACGGATCTCGACGTCGTCGCCATCACCGACCACGACCGGATCGACGCGGCCGTCGCAGCGCGGGCTATCGCGCGCGACCGCGGGCTGCGCGTGGAGGTGATCGTCGGCGAGGAGGTGTCGACGCTCGGCGGCCACCTGCTGGCGCTGTTCGTGGAGGAACGCATCCGTCCGCTGCGGACCCTCAGCGCCACGGTCGCCGAGGTGCACGAGCAGGGCGGGATCGCCATCCCCGCGCACCCACTGGTTCCCTATCCGCTGTGCGCCCAGGGCTGGGTGCTGCGCGGCCTGCTCGATCGGTCCGACGAGCGATTCCACCCGGACGCGCTCGAAACCTTCAATCCGACGATGCTCGGTCGGCCGTGGCATACGCGCGTCGTTCGCTTCGCCGATGAGAATGGCCTGGCCACTGTCGGCAACAGCGATGCGCACGCGCTTGGCGCCATCGCGTCGGGTTGGACGGAGTTCCCTGGCCGGACGGCAGAGGACCTGCGCGCAGCGATCATCACGCGCGAGACCGTGTTCCGCGGCTCCTTCCACGACGCCTCGGGGCAGTTCCGGACGTTCGGCCGGCAGCTCGCCAAGTACGGCCGCGACGCGAAAGCCGGTGCCGCGGGCCGGATCCGGCGCGACGGCTCGGGCCGCGACCTCGGCTACCCGCCGGAGCATGCGCCCATCCCGGAGCCCGATGAGGCGCGCCGATGAAGATCGGCCTCGTCTGTCCATACATCTACCCCGATGCGGGCGGCGTCGCCCAGCACGTCGGCTACCTCTACGAGAACCTCCGCCTGCGCGGCCACGACGTCCGGATCATCACCGCCAGCCACGGCCCACAGCGCCCGTCGGAAGGCGACGTCATCCGGCTCGGCGTCGGGTTCTCGGTGCCGACCAACGGCTCGATGGGCACGCTCACCTTCTCGCCGCGCTACCTCGGTCAGATCAAGCGGATGCTCGAGCGCGAACGGTTCGACTTGCTCCACTTCCACGAGCCGTTCGTCCCGTTCCTGTCCCTGTTCCTGCTGCGCGAGTCGACGAGCGTGAACGTAGCGACGTTCCACGCCTACGCCGGCTTCTCGCCGTCGTACGAGTTCGGCAAGCGCTTCCTGGGCGGCCACGCGAAGCGCCTTCACGGCCGGATCGCCGTGTCCGCCGCGGCGCGCCACTTCATCGACCGCTACTTCCCGGGCGACTACAAGGTCATCCCCAACGGCGTGGATATTGCCCGCTTCGACCGCGCTGTCCCGATCGCCCGCTGGCAGGACGGCACGCGCAACCTGTTGTTCGTGGGGCGCCATGAGCCGCGCAAGGGCCTGCTGGACGCGCTCAAGGCGTACCGCCTGCTGCGCAAGACCGGCTGCGACTGCCGCCTGCTGATCGTCGGGTCCGGGCCGCAGGAGAAGGAGGCCCGCCGCTACATCGCGACCCGCCGCCTCAGCGGCGTCGAGTTCCTCGGCCGCGTCAGCGATGCCCAGAAGGCGCAGCTGTTCAAGAACGCCGAGGTCTACATATCGCCCGCGACGGGTGGGGAGTCGTTCGGGATCGTGCTGCTCGAGGCGATGGCTGCCGGGACGCCGATCGTGTGCTCGGACATCCACGGCTACAAGGGCGTCGTCCGGCGTGACCGCGAAGCGCTGCTCGTGCCGCCGCGCAACCCGAAGGCGCTCGCAGCCGCCGTGGCCTCGCTGCTCAACGACGACGAGGCGCGGGCCGAGATGAGCCGGGCCGGCCGGGAGCGGGCCGAGGAGTTCAGCTGGCCCCGGGTCACGGCCCGCGTGGAGTCGTACTACAACTTCGTCATCCGCCGCCTCGCGGCAAGCGGCCAGCTGCCCGAAGGGTTCCGGTCCCCCGTTCCTCCCCGGCCGGTCACGCACGACTTGCAGCTCCGGGCCTTCGGCGGTGACGGTAGCCACCGGGCGGATGATGTCGACGCGCATCCGGACCGGCCGGCCGGAACGGTCGAAGCCAGCGAGCCGGTCCGGCCTCCGCTGCCCTAGCCGGGACTTCCGGCCCGCGCCTGGGCGCCGCGGTCGGGTGGTCCTTCGTCGTACATGCGTCGCTCGACGGCCGTGATCCGCCACGTCCATGCCGAGTAGGCGACCACGAAGCACGTCACCACGAGGCCGAAGATCAGCACGGCCATGACGGGCGTGGCGAAGTCCGTCGTCGAGCTGCGGCTCACCGTGCTGACCGGGAACTGGAAGTCGTACAGGTAGGTCGGCAGCAGGCCCTGGTAGGCGTTGACCATCGTCGAGGGCAGCGGCAGCGCCGAGACGTTCGGATAGAACAGGATGAACGTGACGACGATGGCGATCACCAGGCCGCCGGCGAAGCGGCGGACATCGCGTGTCGCGAGCACCTGCACCGCGAGGTACCCCAGCGGGATCGCCACCAGCAGCGCAATGGGCTCCACGGGCAGGTTGGTGAGCTCGATCACGGGCGACTCGGGGATCATGGCCAGACCCGGGATCGCCAGCGCCGCGAGCATGAGCATGACCGCCGTCACGACCGCCCACCAGCGCGTGGAGCGGCCCTCCAGGAAGCGCGGCACGGTGTACCGGCTGCCAAGGACGAGCAGGAACAGCAGCAATCCGATCCCGACGGCCACGGCCAGACCGGCGGTGCGCCACGTGACCACGAACGTGGGGATGTACGGCGGACAGGCAGCGGTCGGGTTGTGCACAGCGATCACGTCCACGAAGCCGCACAGCGGCCGCGCGAACACGTACATCAGCGCGGGCGCAACGATGGCGAGCGCCGCCGAGGCCTTGGCCAGCAGCCAGGTCCGCCGCGACGGACCGTGCCACAGCTCGGCGACGAAGTAGGCGAGCGCGAGGACCACGAACGGCAGGGCCGTGTAGTAGTGGTACTGGAAGGCTGCCCGGTCGATCCGCGCCCACGGGATCCACTGGGCGGCGAAGCCGACAGCGATCAGCATCAGGCCGAGGTTGCGTCGCTTGTACGCCTGGTACGAGACGAACGCCATCGCGGGAACCCCGAACCACCAGATCGCGAGGTTGCCCGCGTCGTAGATCGCCGCGGCTGACCCGTCCCCGAAGCTGCCCTGGTAGAACCACACCGGCTTCAGGTCGAACGGCCAGGCCCACCACGGCGACGACGCCGCATGTGCCGACGTCAATTCGTTGTGGTAGCGGTACATCTGGCCGGTCAGTTCGAGCAGCGTCTGGCCGGCGTGCCCCGGCGGCCAGCCGGCCACGATCTGGTGGCCGTCGAGCGCCGCCCACGGCAGGTACGAGATCACGTACACGACGATGGGCAGGGCGATGAGGCTGGCTCCCGCCCACACGATCGGGATTCCGAACAGCCAGCCGGGTCGTAGCCAACCGCTCGGCGCCGGCGCGGGCGGATCGAGGAAGCGCGCTGGATCGTCGGGCGCCGGTGGCCGCGCGAGCGGCCCGAAGCCGTATTGGCCGGTCAGCCAGAAGAGCCCGTACATCGCGACCGATGCGAGCGCCAATGCGATCGCGATCTCGAGCGGCTGGACGAGCACCGGACCGAGCTGGTATGCGGTCGTCAGCCGCCCGGCGGCGAGCGAGGCAAAGAAGGCCAGGAGGCCCAGCACGGCCGGGCCGAGCACGGCCAGCCGGAATTCCTCGTCCGACCAGGCGACCGGGTGGAGGACCGAGGCGAGCACCGCGACGAGCGTCAGCCCGATCATGATCAGCAGGAACGTCACGTTGCCGAACGACGAGGTCGCGCCCTCGGGGACGCTGATGGCCATGTACCCGAGCACCGCCGTGATGCCGATGAGCCCCGCGATGCCGAGCACCCGGCCGAGGGCGCTGCGGACCAGGATCAGCAGCAGCAGCGCGCCGATCGCGTACGCGGCCACCCACTTCGAGGCGAGCGCCAGCCCGAGCAGCAGGCCGATCAACGGCATGGCCACCCAGAACGCCCAGCGGTTGCGCCAGAAGCCGGTCCAGATGGCGGCGAACAGGGTATACGCGGCGATGATGAACAGGCCGACGTAGGCATCGTTCATCGCGATGCGCGATTGGGCGAACAGCATGCCGTCGACCAGCGCGAACAGGCCCGCCAGCAACGCGACCTCGCGACGGCGGAACAGGATCCGCGCGAGGACGTAGAGCAGGCCGGCCATCAGGGCCCCGGCGAGGACGCCGGGCAGGCGCCAGCCGAATGCGTGCTGCCCGAGCTCCACCGAGGCGGCGCTGCCGTCGGCCGCGAAGGCGAGGAGTTGCTGGCGATCGCCACTGGGACGGCCTTCGGAAACGTCGAAGGCCCAGGCACGCGGCTCGAACGGCAGGCGCGCGTCGGCATAGACCGCGTTGGCGTGGGGCTCGACGACGTAGACCGTCCAGCCCGTTCCGTCGGGCGTTCGGCCCAGGACGTGGACCTGGCGGGTCGGCTCGTCGTAGCCGATCCGGCTGCCGAGCCCGGGAAGCGGGTACGTGTTCGCGATGCGCGGGGCCGGATCGTCAGTGCCCGTGCCGAGCTCGATGACCGCGTACTTCGGATCCTCGGCGGTCCCGGTTGTCGCGTAGAACTTGTCGTCGCCGATCCGCGTGACTTTGGTGAGCCCGTGCGTCCCGCCCTCGACGGGCAGCGTCCAGAGCGCATCGCCGGTGGCCCGGTCGAGGAAGGCGATCCCGTCCCCGTCGGCGACGATGAGCTGGTCGACCGGGACGAGCTCGATCCCGGGCAGGGTCCCGGCCGCGATCGCATCCTCGACGTCCGTCCGGTCCGCGTTGGCGAGGCCGCCGATCGTGATCGGCTGGCCGGCGCTCGTCAGCCGATCCTCGAGCTCGGCGGTGTCGCGAACCGTCAAGTCGGCGAGCTCCTGGGCGACGCCGGCAGGATCGTCCATCTCTGCCGGGTTCGCCACGATCGCCGTCGCCGTGCCGGCGTCCTCGGCCTGCGCGAGGCCGGGCCGCTCGATGTCGAGGGTCGTGAGACCCGTCGAGGGATCCACCACGCGGAGCCGGTCACCCGTGGTGGCGAGGAGAGCCGCTCCGTCGTCGGTGAGCGTCAGGCGGTCGATCGGACCACCGAGGTCGGCCACGAAGTAGGGCTCGACCGAGCCGGCGCCGCCGATGTCGATGGCGGTGAGGTCCAGAGCGAGCACCTGGCCGTCCTGCGTCGCGACGTACAGCTGGCTCGTGGTGGGGTCATGGGCGAGCGCCGTCGCGGTCCCGACCTCCCAGGACGCCACGTCGTTGCGCGTCGCGAGGTCGTAGCCGCGGAGCCCCGTGTCGGTTGCCAGCCAGAGACGCGCTCCGGTCTCGTCGCCGGTATCGAGATCCGTGTGGGCCGGCTCGACCAGGGCGTCGTTCACCGGCTGCCCCACGTTGCTCGTGGCGCTGACGCGATCGTCACCGAACGCGACGATGCCGGCGGCAATCAGGTACTTGCCCAGGTGCGGGTGGGTCCATTCGTAGATGTTGCTTTCGTCACCGTATTTCCAGTCCTGCAGGAACTCGGTGGCGGTCCGCGCGTGATAGACCTCGTCGAAGTGCATGTTCAGCGGCTCGCCCAGGCGGAACGTACGGAGGAAGAGCGTCGCGACGACGAGGACCACCAGCAGCCACAGGTCGAGCTTGTCGAACCGTCCACCGCGCTCGTTGGCGAGCGACGCGCTCCGGTCGGGCAGCGACGGGCGCTGGCCGAAGCGCTCGCGCCACCAGATCCCGAGCGCAGACTCCCCGAGCAGGGTCATTGGCGTCCAGACCGGCGGCAACGGCGGCGGCGCATCCTCTTCGGGGCCCTCCATGGAGACCGCCTGGGTGGCTGCGCCTGCCGCGCCGGCCGGCTCGGCCGCGCCAGGCGGCGCCATTCCGTGCGGCTCACCTTCGGATTCGCGCCGGCCTGCTG
>DASTYU010000200.1:0-11456 GCA_035764655.1 Candidatus Limnocylindrales bacterium | reverse complement strand
TGGATCGTCGGGCGGTGGTGGAACTCGCCGCGGCATGTCGTGCACGTCCAGACACGTAGACGGAATTGGTGGGTCATTCCTGGTCAACCTCGGTCGTGGCGGGGCGTACGGCCGGTCTGCCACGCGCCCCATGCACACCCTAGGCATGGCCCGGGACAACCCCCGGGAACGAACATGAACGGTCCGTGAATTCCGCTTTCACGCGGTGTTCATGTTCGTCCCCCCGCTTGTTCGCCTCCGCGCGCGAGGGTTGGACCACAACTCGCACGGAGCACATCGATGATCACCGACACGCGGCTCGCGCCAGGGGCGCGGGCGCTGGCAGCCGCCCTCGAGCAGTTCGACGCCGCGGCCGAGTTCCTCGACCTCGAGCCCGGACTGCGCGCCGTGCTGCGCGTTCCGCAGCGGGAGTACGCCGTCAACTTCCCCGTGAAGCTGGACGACGGCTGCGTCCGCGTCGTGTCCGGCTACCGCGTGCAGCACAACGTCTCGCGTGGGCCGGCCAAGGGCGGGCTCCGCTACCACCCGAACACCGACCTCGACGATGTGCGCGCGCTGGCCATGTGGATGACCTGGAAGTGCGCCCTGGTCGACGTGCCGTTCGGGGGTGCCAAGGGCGGCGTCGCGTGCGACCCGTCGACGATGAGCGCGAAGGAGCTCGAAGCGCTGACGCGCCGGTTCGCGACCGAGCTGGAGGGCCTCGTCGGGCCGGATTCGGATATCCCGGCGCCCGACGTCGGGACGAACGCCCAGACGATGGCCTGGATCATGGACACCGTGTCGATGCATCGCGGCTACTCGGTGCCGGGGGTCGTCACCGGCAAGCCGATCGCGATCGGCGGTTCGGTTGGTCGCGCCGATGCCACGGGGCAGGGCGTCGTCTACGCGATCGAGGACGCGGCCACACGCGGCGGCTTCCCGCTCGAGGGTGCACGTGTCGCGGTCCAGGGTTTCGGCAACGTCGGCGAGGCCACGGCCCGGCTCCTCCACCAGCGGGGCGCCCGGATCGTCGCGATCACCGATGTCGCGGGTGGGGTACAGAACCCCAACGGCCTCGACGTGCCCTTCCTGAAGCGGTATCTCGAGGAACACGGCACGGTCGCAGGCGCACCCGGAACGCAGCCCATCGACAACGAGGAGCTCTTTGCCCTCGACGTGGACGTGCTCGTCCTGGCAGCGCTGGAAGGCCAGATCACGGCGGAGAACGCGGGGAACGTTCGGGCGCGAATCCTGGCCGAGGCCGCCAACGGCCCGGTCGCCCCGGATGCCGACGGCATCCTTGCAGCGAACGGCGTCGTGGTCCTGCCCGACATCCTGTGCAACGCCGGCGGCGTGATCGTGAGCTACTTCGAATGGGCGCAGAACCGGGCCGCGCTGGCCTGGACGCTGGACGAGGTCAATGACCGGCTCCGGCGCCAGATTCTCGCCGCCGCGGACGCGGTCTGGCAACGGGCGGCCGACGAGGACATCCCGCCGCGCCTCGCCGCCCACGCCATTGCGGTCGAGCGCGTTGCGCAGGCGACCACGCTCCGCGGGCTGTATCCGTAGGCCTCAGGCGCTGTCGCGCGCTCCGAACGCGACGCAGCACGATCCGGGCTGCGGATCCAGCCTCGGCTCGACGCGGTCGTCGCCGAGACCGGCGACCACGCCTTCGGCCAGCGCCAGGTTCATCCCGCACACCAGCGGCCGGTGGTCCTCCACGAGCGCGTGGAACGGGCAGTTGCCCAGGCGGATCTCGCCGTCCTCCATCTCGCGCGGCTCGTAGCCGCGCTCGAAGAGCGTCGTCAGCAGCGCCTCGCGGCGGCGCCTGGCGCCGGGGCGGGGTCCGGCCCTGCGCCGTGCCTCCGCGCCCACGTCCTCCCCGAGCGCCCGCGCCGAGAACGTCACGGCGTCCGGGGGCAGTGACGGTGCAAGCTCGGTGAGCGCATCCGCGAACACCTTCGCTGCGACCTCATAGGAGCGCTCGGGCAACGACACGGCCACCTCGGCCGGCGCGCGGGCATACAGCTTTGCGGGACGACCCGCGCCAGGACCGGTGCGCCCCGACAGGCGCCGGTACTCCGGCGTGAGCAGTCCGGCCTGCACGAGCCGATCCAGGTGGAACGCCGCCAACGCACGACTGACCCCGGCTCCGGCCGCCGCCTCGTCGCGGCTGACCGGTCGACCGGCGGCCACGACCCAGTCGTACAGGGCCCGCCGCGCAGGCTCCGCGAGGAGGGCGATGGCGTCGACGTTTCGAGGATCGGCTGGCATGCCTTTATTCTAACGCGAGTCGCGATTTGCACAAGGCCTTGACAGCCCTTGGTGCCCAGGTGTATTGCTAAGGCATGCTCGCGTTAGAGACGCACGTTCGAGCCCTTCCCCTGGTGATCCGGCTCGGCCTGGTCGTGATCGCGTTCGGAGGCCTCGCAGACCTCGTGACCCACCTCTCGTTCGCCGATTCGGCCGACCCGGGCGGGCACACGCCGGCGCAGCTGTCCGCACACGCGATCGCCTTCGCGGGCATGGTCCTCGTCTTCGCCGGCGTCATCGTCGACGGCGTCCGGCAATCCATGGTCCGGCGCCGGGGGCCGGGCCACCAGCAAACGGGAGGCGATTGATGCCCTTCGGCGACTTCATCAACCAGATCCCCGCGGTAGGGTTCCTGGCCATCCACCTCACGGCGTTCCTGATCGGCGCGTTCTTCGCCTGGCGCTCCTTCGGTGCGGGCGCGACGCTCCTCGGGGCCGCGTTCAGCCTCTTCGCGCTGGCCGAGCTCAGCTACATGACCTACCACCTCGACTGGACCGTCTTCCTGTTCGCTCACACGATCAGCGAAGTGCTCGACCTGGTCGCCTTCATCCTTGTCTTCGTGGCCGCGACCCAGCGAGCATTCTTCGCATCGCCGGCTCCGGCACCGCGCTGACATGCGCTCAGTCCATCCATCCGCGGGCGCGGGCCGGCTCCGGCCGGCACCGCTCGCGGTCCTCATCCTGGTGGCCCTGGCGACCCTTCTGGGGTGCACGTCGAGCGACGCCGGCGGAAGCGAGCCGGTCGCCACGACGGACGTCCAGTTGCCAAGGTCGTACCGCTTCGATCCCGTGGCGATCACCGTCACCGTCGGCGCCACGGTCACCTGGACGAACGGCGACAACTTCACCCACAACGTCGCCTTCGAGGGCTCCCAGCCGATGAAGCTGTCGCCCGGCGCCACGGCGACGCGTACATTCGACACCGCGGGCACATTCCCGTACCAATGCACCCTCCACCCCCAGGACATGCAGGGCACGGTCGAGGTCACCCCTTCCTGACGGATTCCTGCCGGGGGTTGTCCGGAACCGCGGACTAGACTCGGGTCGATGCTGCTCGACCTGCTCGACTGGCGGCGGACCGTCTTCGCGATGTACGCGGCGGTCCGCGCCGGCGCGGACCACGATCCCCGGGGAACCCTGGCCGCATTCCGGGCAGCACGTGAGCGTCTCATCCGTGAGCATCCCCAGTCGCCGGTCCGATCCGAGCGGCGGGCCGGCTTCGGTGGCCTGGATCACTGGGCATACGACCCGGCGATGCGCTTCGAAGCCACCGTGGAACCGGCCGAGCCCGAGCGCCTGATCGCCCACAGCCTCGACGGGGACCCGTACCCGCTCGATCGGATCGGCCATGTCCGGCTGCCGCTCGGTGAGCTCGAGGTGTACTGGATCCAGGTCTACGGCGGCGGCATCTTCATCCCGTTCCGCGACGCGACCTCGGGCACCGACAGCTACGGTGCCGGGCGCTACCTGCTGGACACCATCAAGGGCGCCGACCTGGGCGGCAACGGCGACCGCCTGATCCTCGACTTCAACTACGCCTACAACCCGTCCTGCGCCTACGACCCTCGCTGGAGCTGCCCGCTCGCGCCGGCCGCCAACTGGCTGCGGGTCCCGGTCAGGGCGGGCGAGCGCACGCCCACGACCCACGAATGAGCATGGAGGCCCGGATGGATCGATCGACGGCACAGGCCTGGCTCGACGCCTACGTCGAAGCCTGGAAGTCCTACGACCGCGCCGGCGTGGAGGCCCTGTTCGCCGAGGACGCCACGTATCGGTATCACCCGTTCGACCCGGAGGACGAGACGCTGCGCGGCCGGGAGGCCATCGTCTCGAGCTGGCTGGAGCCCGAGGGGAATGCCAGCGGCCGTGACGCCCCGGGCACCTATGACGCCCGTTACGAGGTCTATGCGGTGGACGGCGATCGCGTCGTCGCGTTCGGGTGGAGCTCGTACTTCAGCGATGCGAGCCAATCAACGCTCGAGCGCAAGTACCACAACGTGTTCCTCATGGAGTTCGACGACGCCGGCCGCTGCCGCGCGTTCGTCGAGTACTACATGAAGGAGCCCGAGCCCGCAGGGTGATCGAGGCGGCTCAGCGGCCGACGAGGGTGATCCCGGTGATCCGCGCGTAGTTCGAGAAGTAGGTCTCCTTGTGGATGACCTCGCCGTTCTTGCGCACGGTTCGGGTGACCCAGACCTGCATGCCGTCAACGGGGAACTCGACGCGCTCCGAAGCTCCCTTCGGTAGTGAGGATGTGTACTGGATCGTGTCGGTGGCGGGCCTGAAGTTCTTGACGACGGGCTTGCTGAACGAGACCTTGCGACCCGTCGGCACGCTGTACAGCGCGAACTTCACGTAGCCGGAGCTCCCGTTTCGGATCTTGTACGCGCGGATGAGGACCGGGTAGCGGGTGTCGTTGGTGAATTCCATCGTCTGGGTCGACGATCCGCTCTTGAACACGGTCGCGTCGAGACCCATCGGATAACGGTCGATGTAGTAGTAGTGGTTGCGCCTGGCGCCCATCTCGTAACCGGCACGGAGCGCGGCGTTGAACAGGGTGGTCGACGTCGAGCAGATCCCGCCCGCGAGGGCGCCCTGCAGCTCGGTCCGCCCGTTGATGATGGCGCCACCGTCGCGATAGCCACGCTCCCGCGTGACCGGTCCGATCGCATTCCAGAAGTCGAACGTGTCACCGGGCGCGACGACGTGGCCGTCGAGGTCCATGGCCGGGATCCAGATGTTGGCGCCGAACCCGTTCTTCTCGGCGATGGGGAAGTAGGTGGTCCACTCCGAAATCTTGCGCATCTTCGGGATGACCGCGCGGGCCTGCGACGTGGTCAGCTTCGGCCGAACCACCGTCATGACCGCGTTCAGCTCGTCCGCGTCGGCGGTGCCCGCAGCACGGTTCGCCAGGAGTGCCTCGACCTCCGCCGCCGTGGCCTTGACGTCCATCGCCTTGCCATCACGGCTCGGGATGACGCCGGTGATCTTCGCGCCGCTCGTCTTGTAGCTGGCGCTGCGCGCGGCGACATTGATCTTCTTCGCGAGCTTCTTGAGCGCATTGGGCAGCTTCTTCGTGTTGACGATCGGGGCGTAGGCGCCGGCCTCGTTGACGCCAAAGCTGATCCAGCCGCGGATCCGGCTGCCGTTCAGGCGTACCTGCTTATCGTCCCGCTGGAGGTACACCGCCTCCGCGATGCGCTCCGCGGTAGCCTTGGCCTCCTCCGCGTCGGCCGTAGTGACCGCCGGCTCGACCGGCGACGTCTCGAGGTCGACCTCGATGATCTCCGGCGCGTCGAGCTCGCCGACGGCCGACAGCGCGGCCTCGATTGCGGCACTGGCATCCGAGGTGCGCCCGTCGGAGCCCTCGGTCAGCTCGAACCCTTTGTCGGTCGTGGCAACGAACGCGTCGACCGGGTCGCGATCGAGCGTCCGCGCGAGGCGTTCGATGTTCCTCGCGACGGCTTCCGCGTCGAAGCTGACCGTCGGCTCAATGCTCGCTCCGCGCATCGCGGTGCGTGCGCCAGCGATCACGCGGTCCACGGCGCTACCGGAGCGGCCGACGCCGAGCGCTGCATCGACGAGCGCCTCGGCATCCACCCGGCGCTGGAGCAGGCGGTACGGCACCTTCAACGGACCATCCGGAGTATTGACCTGGATGGCGCCGTCGCCGACGAACGTATACGCGGCGGCGACGCGTTCGACGGCCTCCTCGCGGGTCAGGCCCGCCAGGTCGATGTCCGCAACGCGGACGCCGGGCAGGACGCGGCCCTGGTACTGCTGGTCATAGGCGTACAAAGCGCCCACGCCCAGGGCCATCGCGGCGATCAGGCCAACGAGGAACGCAATCGCGAACCGCAGCGCCGCGCGGGGGCGCGGACGAGTCGTTGTTGGCTCAAAGGTTTCGTCGGTCATCGAGCGGGAATCCTATCAGGAGACGGGGCACGGGCCGTCACGCTACCCGCGGATCGGGCACGCGTCGCTGTGACGAGTGGACCGTCCGGTGCTGTGACGATCGGCGATCAGCCGAGGTCCCGAGGTACCAGGACCACCCGGCGATTCGGCTCCTCGCCGATCGACTGGGTGGCGACGTTCGGGTGGTCGCGCAGGGTGAGATGCACCCAGCGTCGCTCGAGCGCCGGCATCGGCTCGAGCTGGAGCATCTTGCCGGTCTCCACGACCCGCGTGGCGGCCCGGTTGGCGAGATCGCGCAATTGGCGCTCGCGTCGCCCGCGGTAGTCCTCGACGTCGACGAGCACCCGTGTCCACGTACCTACCTGCTTGGACAGCATGAGGTTCACGAGATGCTGCAGCGCCGACAGGCGCTCGCCCTTGCGGCCGATCAGCGCGCCGAGGGCCTCCTTCTCGTCGCCGGTGCCAACCACGTTCAGGCGACTCGTCTCGCCGGAGTCGACCTCGACCGTTGCCTCGAATCCGAGGTGGACCATGAGCTGCTCGAGGATCGCCTTGCCGGAAGCGAGCGCCTCGGGCGACGCCTCCGCGGCTTCGAGCTCGGCCCGCTCCGAAGCGAGTGACCCGCGCGCGGCGGTCACCTCGGCCTGCTCGTCGGCGGACAGGCTCCCGCCGCCGCGCTCGGGGCGCGGGGCGCGGTCATCGCGTCGACCGCGATCGCCTCCGCTCCGGGTGCGGTCGTCGCGGCGCGGGCCGCGTCCACGGTCGTCGCGGCGCGGGCCGCGGTCGCGCTCGGCGGAGCGGCTGCGGTCGTCGCGGCGGGGGCCATGGTCGCGCTCGCCCCGGTCCTCGCGCGGCGGCGGCGCCGGAAGTGGAGTCGCCGCCGCCGCATCCCGTTTCGGGGCGGCGCCACCGAGCGCGGAGCGCGGCGCGGCCACGATTCGGGCGGGCTCGGCGCCCATGCCGAGGACCCCGCGGCTACCGGGGGTAAGAATCTCGAAGTCGAGGTCGTTGAGCTCGGCACCGAAGGCTTCGCGCGCCTCGCGGAGCGCCTCCTCGACGGTCTTGCCGGTGAACTCCCTGTAGGCACTCATGTCAGCGTCGTCTCCCTCGTCGGCTCTGGCGTCCGCGCCGTCCCTGGCGGATCGTCTTGTCAGCCGAGGATTTCTTGTCGGCATCCGTCAGGATCGCCGAGCGTTTGCCGGGCTCTGGTGGCGGTGGCATCTCCACGGGGAACCGTGGCGTGTGGTCGCGCGCGAAGGCGGGCTCCCAGTTCAGTACCGGGAACATGCCACCCCAACCCACGATCAGGTACTGCTGGACGATCGAGAAGAGCGTCGCAACGATCCAGTAGATGAACAGGCCGGCGGGCAGGAACCCGCCATAGATGATCGAGATCAGGGGCAGGAACAGCATCATCTGCCGCTGGAGCCGCACGTTCGGGTCGCTGTTGGTGGGGTCGGGCGGCGGTAGCATCATCCTCGACTGCACGAGCTGGAGCAGCGCCGAGAGGATGGCCAGGATGCTGATGCCGATCCCGGCGACCGCGGCAATCGTCTGGGGCTTGCTGATGTCGCCGAGGATCGGGACGTGCGTTTCCATGCACGGCTCGCTCGCATTGACGGTGCCGTCGGCCTCGATGTTCTGGCACTCGATCGTCACGACCTGGACGCCGAACACGTTCAGCATCGCGTTGGGATCCTGGTTGGTGATCCCGTTCTGGATGACCGAGTACATGATGAACAGCAGCGGCAGCTGGAGGAGCAGCGGGAGGCAGCCCGACAACGGGTTCACGCCGCGTTCCTTGTAGAGCTCCTGCTGGGCCTGCTGCTGCTTGAGGCGGTCGCCCTTGTAGCGCTTCTGGATCTCGCGCATCTCGGGCTGCAGCATCTGGATCCGCCGCTGCGAAACGAGCTGAGCCCGGAACAGCGGGATCAGGATCGCCCGGACCACGAGCGTGAGCACCACGATCGCCCAGGCGACCGCGCCCGGCAGGCCGAGGGCCCAGAAGAGGTTGTAGGCCGCCGCGAGAATGATGAACAGCGCCGTGAAGATGGGCGTGAACAGCCACGCAAGGAGGCTGACCGGGTCGGCGCCGGGCTGGGCCGGCTGGAGGGGCGGGTGGGGGCTCGGCGAGATCGGGTTGCCGGAGGCGTCGACGCCACCGCTCCCCGGGACGCACGCGGCAACGACGATCGCGGCCACCGCGATCAGGAGCAGCGGTCCGATCCAGGACCGCCTCGGGCGGAACGTCACGCGCAGCGTGCCTCGCTAGCGAACCGGGTCATAGCCGCCCGGGTTCCAGGGATGACAGCGTGCGATCCGCTTGGCGCCCATCCAGCTGCCGCGCAGCAGGCCGTACTTCTCGATGGCCTGCTCGGTGTAGCGGGAGCACGTGGGCTCGAATCGACAGCTCGATGGCAGCCACGCGAACACGATCCGGTAGAGCTTGATCAACCCGATCCCGATCCGTCTCACGTGGCCAATGGCCCTCCGAGTACGCCGCCCCGGACAAGCGTCCGGCGCAATGCCCCGACCAGTGCGTCATGGTCGGCCTCGACGATCGCGGGCCGGGCGATGATGAGGACGTCCCAGCCGGGCTGGAACGAGGGCGCCATCACCCTGAGCGCCTCGCGGAGCCGGCGGCGGACCCGGTTGCGGACGACGGCGGTGCCGAGCTTTCGCCCGGTCGCCAAGCCGAACCTGGTCTTCCCCAGATCGGTCCGCAGGAAGCGAGCGGTGAGGAACGGGTGGGACCTCGTGGTCCCGGCGCCCTCGAACGCCGCGAACTCCGTTGGACGGGAGAGCATCACGAGCCGCGGCGCAGGTGTGCCGCGACGATCCGTCAGGCCGACAGCCGTTTGCGACCGCGAGCGCGCCGTGCGGCAAGCACGCGCCGGCCCGGAGTGGTCTTCATCCGGGCGCGAAAGCCGTGCTCCTTGGCGCGGTGACGCTTCTTGGGCTGGTAGGTCTGCTTGGTCATCGGGACTGTCCGGGATCCTCTCCATCCGGCCTCGGGGACTTGTCGTCTGCACCCCGCAGAGGCACGCAGACGCGCCGGCGCCCGAGAGCGCGTGGCGCGTCGTCGTCCGGCGGATGATATGACGGGCCCGAGACGAGTGTCAAACCTCCGGCCGGGGTGGATGAATGCATTCGGACGCCAGCCGCCATTACTCGAACGGGCGCGCGCGAGGAACACCGCGTCGTCAAGACGACCGCCCGGAGGCCCATGCTCGGATACCCCTGGGGGGTATACCAGAATCGCCTTGCGACGGCGAGCGAGCCGGTGCTATCCTCACCGAGCCCTCGGCGCCGGGACGCACGAGAGCGGATCCTTGGAACGCCCCGAGCAGGGGATCCCGGAGCCGTCACTCCCGGTGCGCCGGTCGTACTCGAGATAGCCCCCGCGGCCCCGTCCCTTCCCTTGGCGCTCCGCGTTCGACGCATCGCCATCATCCGACCATTTCTTCAGGGTCTAACCATCGAATGGATGCGAAGCAAGTCTGGCGGGCCGCCCTGGGCGAGCTCCAGGTGTCGCTGTCACCCGCCAATTACGAGACGTGGCTCAAGGAAACCCAGCTCGTCGACGTGGATGAGCAGCGCTTCCGGATCGGCGTCCCGAACGGCTTCGCCAAGGACTGGCTCGAGACCCGCTACCGCTCGCTGATCAGCCAGACGCTGGCGCGCATCGTGGGTTACAGCGTGCAGGTCGAGTTCGTCGTGAGCGCCACCGAGGCGTCTTCGGGTGATGGCGTCGATGGAACGCCGGCCGCCGCAGCGCAGGTCCGCCTGGAACCCACCCGCGTTGGCGGGGAGGGCGGCGCGACGAACCTCAACCCGCGCTACACCTTTTCGACGTTCATCGTCGGCTCCGCCAACCGCCTCGCACATGCCGCGAGCCTGTCGGTCGCGGAGCGCCCGGGCCACGCTTACAACCCGCTCTTCCTGTATGGCGGGGTCGGGCTCGGCAAGACCCACCTCATGCACGCGATCGGCAACCAGGTGGTCGCCAAGTTCCCGCGCAAGCGGGTCGTCTACGCGACGAGCGAGAAGTTCACCAACGAGTTCATCACCTCGATCCAGCAGGGCAAGATCGACGAGTTCCGGGCGCGCTACCGGCGGATCGACCTCCTGCTCATCGACGACATCCAGTTCATTGCCGACAAGGAGCGGACGCAGGAAGAGTTCTTCCATACGTTCAACGCGATCCACGACGACGGCAAGCAGATCGTGCTGTCCTCGGACCGGCCGCCGAAAGCGATCCTGACGCTCGAAGAGCGTCTACGCAGCCGCTTCGAATGGGGCCTCATCGCGGACCTCACGGCACCGGACCTGGAGACGCGGATCGCGATCCTGCGTGCCAAGGCGGAGGAAGGCGCGGTTCCGATCACGTCCGACGTCATCGAGTTCATCGCCCGCAAGGTCGTCAGCAACATCCGCGAGCTCGAGGGCGCGCTGAACCGCATCGTCGCCTATGCATCGATGGGCGCGATGCCCATCTCGATCGAGCTGGCCCAGGCCGTCCTCTCCAACGTCCTGTACAACCCGAAGAAGCGCCAGGTGACGCCGGAGCGCATCGCCAAGGCCGTGTCGGACTACTACAGCGTCCCGATGGACGCGCTGCAGGGCCAGAAGCGCGACAAGGCGATCGTCGTGCCCCGCCAGATCGCCATGTTCCTCATGCGCGAGGAAACCGACGTCTCGCTCCTTCGCATCGGCGCCGAGCTCGGCGGGCGCGACCATTCGACCGTGCTCCACGCCTGCGACAAGATCAACCGCGAGGTGGCCGTCAACGACGAGCTACGGCGCGAGATCGCCGCCGTCCGCGAGCTGATCTACGCGGACTGAGCGGTCCGGCACAGGGTCCGCGAGCCCGCCCTCTTGGCCGTTTCCTGTGGATAACCACCGCGAATCGGTGGAAAACCATGCCCCGTTGTGGACATTTGGGAACTCCGCGTCCGGGATAACGGCCCCACCCGTCGTGGATCGCCGGGGATGATCGGCAGCAGGCCGGCAGGGCGTTGCCGGGTTGTCCCCGAACCGTCCCGGATGGCGGCCCGGCCCATGCCCCGCTCGTCCACCGTCGCGGCCCACTCGTCAACGGTGTCACCACGCACGGCGCCTGCACGCTGTCCACGCCGCCCACAGCGTTATGACGGTGATGACGGACCAGAAAGAAAGAGAGAAGATATGCACCCACGAGAGAACATCCTCCGGCCACGAGCGGCAGGTAGCGCAGCGGGAGCGCCGCCG
>DASTYU010000199.1:0-9882 GCA_035764655.1 Candidatus Limnocylindrales bacterium | reverse complement strand
ACCTCCGTGACCGCATTGATCACCGACTCCGGCTTCGAGGATTTGCCGACCGCCTCGAGGATGTCGCGCGCCAGCAATCTCGCCGCGACGACCGGTTGACCGCCCAGAACGTCGCGGCGAACGAGCGCATCGGCATCGGAGATGCCCTCGCTTTCGAGCGCGCTGATGAGCCGTCGAGCCCGGCGGGCCGCCTCGCGGTCCCCCTCTTCGAGCTTGTCGAGCCAGGTCTTCGGTGGCGGTGGAGCGGGCTTCGGCTTGGGTTCGGGGGGCGCCTTCGGTCGGGCGGGCGCTCCCCTGCCCTTGGGCGCTTCGCCCTTCGCGATCCGTCCCGCAAGGGGCGAATCGGCCGGACCTTCCCCTCGCCGATCCTCCGCTGCCGCCTTGGCGTCATCGAGCGTGTCGTACGGGCCGACGGTTCGAGCGAGGCCGAGCTCGTCCAGCTCCTCCTCGTCGGTGATGAACCAGCGCGACGGCCCCTCCGAGCTGATCGTGAAGCGCTCGTCCGACGAGCGATAGCGTCCCGCCTCGGCGCGCTTCCAGGGTGGCTCCGGCCTGGGCGACGTGGCCCGCTCGGTCGGGCTCATCCGGGATCTCGCGTGTCGTCGATGAAGTCGCCCATGCCGGGGCGATGGTACGCCCCGGCACGTGCGGGTTCGGCTATGCCGGAGTGGGCTGGCCCGCGAAGGCGGCCTCGAGCTCGGCGATGTCGAGCCTGGACATCTGGAGCATGGCCTCCATGGCGCGCTGCGCGCCGTCGCGGTCGGGGCTCTCGAGCAGTTCGTACAGCCGGACGGGGGTGACCTGCCACGACAGGCCGAAGCGGTCCTTCAGCCAGCCGCACGGGCCGTGCTCGCCGCCGCCCTCGACGAGGGCATCCCAGTAGCGGTCGACCTCGGCCTGGTCCTCGCAGTCGACCATGAACGAGACCGCCTCGTTGAACGTGAACTCCGGTCCGCCGTTGAGGCCGACGAACGGCACGCCGCGGAGCGTGAAGTTGACGGTCAGCACGTCACCCTTCTTGCCGCTCGGGGTGTCGGACGCGGAACGCGACACGCTGTCGATCCGGCTGTCCGGGAAGAGCTGCGTGTAGAACTGGGCGGCCTCCTCGGCCTGCCCATCGAACCAGAGACAGGGCGTGATCTTCGACATCAGGTGTCCTCCTTGGGTGAGCCGGCATTGCCGGGGGTGTTCATGTACTAGAACGCCGCATGGCAATGGAACTCATCGCCGAGCCTGCGGTTTCGTCACGCGGCCTCCCCTGAAGACTGCTGTTCCCTGTCCAATTTCCCATGCACGGAAACTTGGGCCAGGAACCGGGAGTCCGAAGGGCGCTGAGGGGGCTGCCGCTTGGACAGATTCTCACCCAGTGACGCATCTGGCCAGGTCGATGCCCGGATTCGCGCTTCAGACGAGCTTGGACATGGCCTAAGTGCCCACCGGTGGGAATTTGGCCACGAGGCCGCTCCCCGGGGCCAGCGGCGAACGTCTAGAGCAGCGGCGAGATCGCCGACACCGCCCTGTTCACCGCCCGCTCGCGGAGCCCGGTCGGGATGCGGGCCGGCGTCGCCACGAGCAGGTCCTTGTCGAACAGCTCCGTCGCGACGTGGTCGGCCACGGCCTTGTCCTCGATCCGCAGTTGCAGCTCCCAGTTGCGACGGAGACTCAGGGCGTCGAGGTTGGCGGTACCGGCAAACACCGTGTCGTCGGCCAGCACGACCTTGGCATGGGCCATGCTGGGATGCTCGCGGATGTCGACGCCTGCGTCCTCGAGCGCGGGGAAGAAGGCACGCACCGCGGCCTTGGCCGGGAACGACTTCGGGTCCGCGGGAACGATCACCCGCACGTCGACGCCGCGCCGGCCGGCGTCCACGATGCCCTGCAGGATCGCCCGGTCCGCGAGGTATGGATTGATCACGTACAGCCGCCGCGTGGCCCCGTCGATGGCGGCCTGGAACGCCGGCGCGATCGGCAGATGCTTCTCGCCCGGGTTGTTCATCAGGATCTCCATCGGCACGCCCGCACCGTCCGGCTGCGCCGGGAAGTGGCGGTCCAGCCCATCTGCGGTGTCCGGCAGCGGCCCGCCCTGGAAATGCCACGACAGCAGGAACACCGCCTGCAGCTGTGACACGATCGGGCCTTCGAGGCGGAGCATCACGTCGTGGAAGCGCTCGTCGTTGTAGTGGTCCTCGATCCCGGGTCCGCCGACGAAGGCTACCCGCCCGTCGATGACGAAGATCTTGCGATGGTCGAAATGGCCGAAGTCGTCGAAGCGCCAGTCGATCTTCCGCTCCCCCAGCAGGCCGTCGAGGTCGAGGAAGCCGCCCTGGTTGGCCACTACCTGCACGCCACCGTCGACCAGCTCGCGATAGAGCGCTCTCGAGCCGAGGCCAGGCTGGCTGTAGGCCCCCTCGACCAGCAGCCGAACCGGCACGCCCTCTGCAACCTTGCGGATGAGCAGGTCGCGGAAGCGCATCCCGATGTCGCCGGTCTTGAAGCCGAAGATGATGATGTGGACGTCCGACGTCGCCGCCTCGATGTCACCCAGGATCCTGGGAAAGAACGCGGGGCCGTCGATCAATAGCTCCCAGCTCGTGGCCCCCGCCGGTGCGAAGTCGATGCTCAGGGGCCGGCGCTCGGGCCGATGCCCGAGCACGGCCTCGACTAGACCGCGGGCGTCGTCGGGCGCGACGCCACCGGCAGGCCCGTCGGACGCGTCGGCCCCGGCATCGGCCGCCGCGGTCGCGGCTCGCCGGCGACGCACCGCGAAGATCGCGGCCAGTGCCGCACCGACGAGCAGGAGCAGCCTGACGATCACGCGCGCAAGGATAGCGCCCGCGCATGGCTGGCTGGACGCCGTGCCTCACCCGCGTGAGAATCGCCTTGAGAAACGGAGGACTGCATGGCGACCGAGCTGCCCAGCGACCGATTCGAGTTGCGTCACGCCGCGACCGACAGGGCGACCTTCGTCGTCGTCCCCGAGCGACGGATGTTCGCGATCGACGGCCTCGGCGATCCTCGCCTGCCGGCGTTCGTGCTCGCCAGCGATTCGCTCCGCGCGGTGGAAGAGCGCCTGCGGCTCCAGGTGCAGAAGGCGACCGGCCGCAAGATCGCACCGGCGGTGCTGGAATGCGCCTGGTGGACGCACCCCGAGCCGCCGAGCCAGGACCTGGCATCCTCGTTCGCGGACCGCTCCACGTGGCACTGGCAGCAGATGATCGAGATCCCGCCAGAGGCCACCGAAGACGACGCCCAGCGAGCCATCGACGAGACGCGGGCCGCCTTCGACCGCCCCGTTCCGCTCCTCCGCGTGATCCGCTTCGCCGAGGGCCGATCCGCGCAGATCCTCCACGTCGGAGGACCGGCCGATGAGCACCGCTCGGTCGTGACGCTCTACGACGCGGTCGCGCGCGAAGGTCTCCATCCCCACGGGCATCTGCACGAGATCCGGCTCGCGGATTACGAGAAGGTGCCCGATGGCCGGGCGCGGGCGATCCTGCGCCTCCCGATCGAGCCCTGACGGATGACGACGAGACGCGTCGCGTGGCGGCGATCGGACGAAGTCCAGACGGACGAGCACTGCACCCTGACCCAGCGCGATACCGGGCTGTCCCTCGTCGGCACCGTGCTCGGGGCCGAGGGTGGGGCGCCGGTCCGGATCGAGTACCGCGTCCTGACCGACGGCGCCGGGCTGACGACCGCGGCCCACGTTCGCGACCTGCGAGGTTTCGAACAGCGAACGTTGACACTCGAACGGGATGCGAAGGGCAACTGGACGGTGGACGGCGCCAAGGTCCGGACACTCAAGGGTGCCACCGACGTCGATCTCGGCTGCAGCCCGTCCACGAACAGCCTGCCGATCCGCCGGCTCCGGATCGGCGTCGGCACATCGAAGACGATCAAGGCAGCCTGGGTCCGCTTCCCGGAGTTGACCGTCGTCAAGGCCGACCAGACGTACACCCGCCTCGACGAGTTCACGTACCGCTATGCGAGCGGCGACTTCGAGGCCGAGCTGACCGTCGACGACGAGGACCTCGTTGCCGCCTACGCCGATTGGGCGAGGACGGGCGTGGCCATCGGACCAAGCGAGACGGAGCCGCTCGACCAGCACTGAAGGCCAGGACCAAACCGCACCGAGGGAAGCCTCATGGAATCGCTGCAGGACCAGGTCATCGTGATCACCGGCGCGAGCGCGGGCATCGGCCGCGCCACGGCCCGCGAGCTGCTGGCAGCCGGAGCACGGGTCGTGCTCGGAGCGCGCCGCCGCGAACGGCTCGACGCCATCGAGGCGGAGTTTCCCGACCGGGTCGCCACGGTCGTGATGGACGTGCGCGTCCCCGACGACAGCGAGCGCTTGATGGAAACCGCGCTGGAGCGCTTCGGCCGCCTCGACTCGCTGGTCGCCAACGCCGGCATCGGGATGTACGGCGGGATCCTCGACCACAGCGACGAAGCGCTCACCACCATGCTCGACACGAACATCGCTGGCACGGTCTGGCCGATCCGGGCCGCCGTGCCACACATGCTCGAGACCGGCCGCGGCGACATTGTCATCGTCGCCTCCGTCGCGGGCTTCCGCGGTGGCGCGGACGAGGCCGTCTACGCGGCCACGAAGTTCGCCCAGGTGGGGCTGGCCGGCGCGCTCGACCGCGAGCTGCGCGAGAAGGGCATCCGGGTCACGACCATCGGGCCGGCGGGAACCTCGACGGAGTTCGCCATCGGGGCCGGGCGCACCGAGGACATGCCCGAGCTGCGCACGTTCCTGCGCCCCGAGGACATCGCGTTCGCCATCCGCACCGTGCTCGAGCAGCCGCGCCGGCTGCGCACCCAGTACTGGACGATCTGGAGCATGGCGCAGGGCGCGTGACCCCTCCATGAGTGCCCTGGCCGACGCGCCCGAAGTGTTCGTCGAGGACCGTGCGACATGGCGGGCATGGCTGGAGGCAAACCATGCACGGTCAACCGGTGCGTGGCTGGTGACGTGGCGCGCACGATCCGGCAAGCACGGCCTGCCCTATGAGGAGGCCGTGCAGGAGGCCCTGTGCTTCGGCTGGGTCGACGGCACCGGCGGAACCGTCGACGACGAGCGCGGCAAGCTCTACTTCGCGCCACGCAAGCCGACGAGTGGCTGGGCCGCAACCAACAAGGCCCGCGTCGAACGCCTCATTGCCGACGGCCGGATGGCGCCCGCCGGTCTCGCAGCCATCGAACGAGCGAAGGCGAACGGCTCATGGGAGCTGCTCGACAGCGTCGAACGGCTGGAGGTGCCGCCGGACCTCGAGGCCGCGCTGAAGGCGCTCCCGTCCGCGGCCACGAACTTCGCCGCGTTCCCACCGTCGGCGCGAAAGCAGGCACTCGCCTCTCTGGTGCTGGCACGGCGGCCCGAGACGCGCGCCGAGCGCGTGCGCCGCATTGCCGAAGCCGCCGTCCGGAACGAGCGCTATCCAGCCTGACGGCGCATCAGGTTTCGAGCCACACCGCGCTGTTCGCGGGGAGGCGCGAGCCGTCGAGCGGCCCACTGGCGACCAACACGCGCCGGTGATTCGGCAGGTAAACCGCTGAGCCGTCCACGTTGACCACCACGAGGAGCCCGGCATCGCGTTCGAAGGCCAGGACACCGGGCGGGCTGTCGTGCCAGTGGATCGGGCCTGATCCGAGTCCCGGATGCTCGCGCCTGATGCGAAGCGCGCGCCGATAGAGCTCCAGCATGGAATCCGGGGCTCCGTCCTGGTGCGAGACGGACACGCGGGCGTACTCGGCGGGCTGCGGGAGCCACGGCCGCCCACCGTCCTCCGGCCCAAACCCGAGCGACGGTCCATCGGACGACCACGGCATCGGCACCCGGGCGCCGTCGCGCCCGCGACGCGTGTGCCCGGAGCGCTCCCAGATCGGGTCCTGAAGTGCCTCCTCGGGGATGTCGAGAACCTCCCACAGTCCCAGTTCCTCGCCCTGGTAGACGTATGCGCCGCCAGGCAGCCCGAGGAGCAGCAGTGCAGCCGCCCGCGCACGCTGGGTCCCGAGGCGGAGGTCCGGCTCCGAGGACGCGTCCAGCTCGAGTTCGCGCCAGCGCCGTTGGTCCGGCTGCGGTACGCCGAGGCGGCTGACGACGCGGACGACATCATGGTTCGACAGCACCCACGTCGGTTCCGCGCTCACCGCGGCCAGCGCCGCCAGTGCCTCGTCGATGTTCAGCCGAAGGAGGTCCGCCCGCCACGGAGTGGCAAGGAAGTCGAAGTTGAATGCGCTGTGGAGGTGGTCCGGACGCACGTACCGCGCCAGGCGGTCCGCCGTCGGGACCCACGCCTCGGCGACGAACATCCTCGGGTCGGCATAGGAGTCGGCGACGAAGCGCCACTCGCGATACACCTCGTGGACGGTGTCGCGGTCCCAGAAGGGATGGTCGTCGACCCCCTCGTCCACGGGGCGGCCCGAACGGCCCGCCAGATCGGGCAGGTCCGGCTGCTTGTGCAGTGCGTTCGCCACGTCGATCCGGAACCCATCCACGCCGCGATCGAACCAGAACCGCAGGATCGACTCGAATTCGGCATGGACATCGGGCTCGTCCCAGTTGAGGTCCGGTTGCGCCGGGTCGAACAGGTGCAGGTACCACTCGCCCGGCGACCCGTCGGGCTCGACGATCCGGGTCCAGGCTGGGCCGCCGAACACGCTCTCCCAGTCGTTCGGTGGCTGGGAACCGTCCCCACGGCCCGGCCGGAACAGGTAGCGCCGGCGCTCGTGCGCGCCCGGACCGGCCGCCAGTGCCGCCTGGAACCACGGGTGCGCGCTCGAGGTGTGGTTCGGCACGATGTCCAGCAGCACCCGCAGATCATGGCCGTGTGCGTCCGTGATCAGCGCCTCGGCTTCTTGCAGGGTCCCGAAGACCGGGTCGATGTCGCGGTAGTCGGCCACGTCATACCCTGCGTCGGCCATCGGCGAGGGGTACCAGGGGTTGATCCAGATCGCGTCGACCCCGAGGTCGCGGATGTACGGCAAACGACTGCAGATCCCGGCGATGTCCCCCACACCGTCGCCGTCGGAATCGGCGAAGCTGCGCGGGTAGACCTGGTAGATGACGGCGTCACGCCACCAGGCGGCTGTCAGGACCGTCACAGCCAGCGCTGGCGGCGCGCGATCAGCAGGATCGCGCCCGCGAACACCAGGACGGCGCCGACGACGAGCCACCACATGCGCGGATCGTCCTCGGGGATGGGGATCATCATGTTCATGCCGAGCAGGCCGGCGACGAGGGACCCGGGCAACAGCAGTACGGTCGCGAGGGCGAGCACCTTCATGACGTCGTTCGTGCGCTGCGCCGTCCGGGTCATGTACACCTCGAAGGAGCCGATCAACACGTCGCGGCTGTCCTCGACCGCCCCGATCGCAGATTCGAATCGTTCGGACACTGCGTGGAAGGCGGTCGCGCTGTCCGGGTTGTCGGTCACCTGGGCGAGCTCGGCCCCGCCCAGCGACGCGAAGACCTGGCGGTGGTCGGTGAGCACACGCCGCAGGCGGGCGATTCGACGGCGAACGACGACCAGGTCGTCGAGCAATCCACGGTGGCCGTCATCGCGCAGCGACCTGGCGTCGAGGACGTCGACGTCGTCCTCGATCGCGTCGACCGCGGCGAAGTAGCTGGTGACGGCCGCGCTCAGGACGGACGCCATGAACGTCGAGGCGTCGAGCAGCCCGAAGGTTGTGTCGGCCTGGATCCGGTCGTCCATGTCGTCGAGGAACTTGATCGGCTTTCGGTGACTCGTGATGACCACGTTGTTGCCGCCGACGATGTCGAGCCATGGCGTTTCACTCGGCTGCCGGTCGTCCGGTGCCACCGCGACCCTCACGTGCAGGTAGGCGCCGTGGACCTCCAGGTGCGGGAAGTCGCCGAGATCCTGGAGCGCCTGAACGGTCGAACGATCCAGACCGAAGGCGTCTGCCAGACGGTCAACCTGCGCGGGTTCGATGTCGTCGGCAATGTCGATCCACAGGAGCTGCCGCTCGGTCGGCTGCGTCTCGAGCGCGTCCTCGATATCCAGCGATTGGTCGCGGCGGTCCGCATCGAACTGGCGGACACGCACACGTCCATTCGACGAGCTTGTTCGAGCTGGGTCCTGCGTCGCGGACATGATCGAGCGAACGGTACACGCTGCAAGCAGGCTTTGACGGCAGCGCCGCAACCGCTGGCGAGCTGAGATGGCCGGTCGCCGCACCGTAACGGCGTGCCGAAACGCGCTGCCGGGATCCTGCTCTACCGACGACCACCGAACCAACGTCGACGGCAGGTCCTCCTTGTGCTGCCACGGTCGGCCGGGGCCAAAGGGCCGGAACCGAGCGCCTGGTCCATCCCGAAGGGCAAGCCGCTACGCAACGAGCGTCTGATCGATACCGCGCGGCGCGAGTTCGAGGAGGAGACGGCACGCCCCGCACCGAAGCGGCTCGTGGAGCTCGGCGAGGTCACGGAGTCCAGCGGCAAGCGAGTCGCGGTCTGGGCCGCGCACGAGGAGTGGCCATCGCGGGACCTCCAACCGAACGGGCATGACCCCGCAGCGGACATCGCCGAGGTGCGCTGGTTCGACATCGAGCAGGCACAGGTGCTGTTACGGCCGGGGCAGGCGCAGCTGCTCGGACAGCTGGACCGGCTCGTCCGATGGGTGACGGACTGAGGTTCCGCTTCGGCATACTCAACGCATGAGTGAGCGCGTGACATCCGCCGGCCCGGACGGCTGGTCGAGTGGCGCGGCGTACGAGGGCTACATCGGCCGCTGGAGCCGGCTGGTCGCGCCGCTGTTCCTGGACTGGCTCGACGTGCCGCCGGGAGCCGACTGGCTCGACATGGGATGCGGCACGGGCATCCTGACGCGGGCCATCATCGGCGAATGCGACCCTCGGTCCGTCGTCGGGATCGACCCGTCCGCGCCGTTCCTCGAACATGCCCGGACCGCCACGGCGGACCCGCGCGCCCGGTTCGAGACGGGCAGCGCGGATGCGACCGGACGACCAGACGCCTCGGCGGACGCGGTCGTTTCCGGCCTCGTCCTGAACTTCGTGCCCGACCTTGCCGCTGCACTGGCTGAGGCGCAGCGGGTCGTGCGGCCGGGGGGCATCGTCGCCGGGTACGTCTGGGACTATGCCTCGGGCATGCAGCTGTTGCGCGCCTTCTTCGACGCCGCGATCGCCCTGGACCCGGCGATGGCCGAGCATGACGAGGGCGTGCGCTTCCCGATCACGCACGAAGGCCGCCTGGCGGTCGCCTTCGCGGCGGCAGGGCTGGACGACGTCCGCCAGCGTCCCATTGACATCCCGACGGTATTCCGCGACTTCGACGACCTCTGGAATCCGTTCCTGCATGGCACCGGTCCGGCGCCGGCATACGTCGTCGGCCTCGACGAACCCGACCGCTCGGCGCTTCGCGAGCGCCTGCGAGCCGCGCTGCCGACGGGGCCGGATGGCTCGATCCACCTCACGGCGCGGGCGTGGGCGGTGCGCGGCCGACGGTCCTAAGGTCATCCGGGGACCGCCCAAGCCTGTTTCGTTCAGGACCAATGGCCCTCACCCCGGCCCGCCCCGGTGGGCAGTCTGGCAGGTACCACCGCGGGGGGAACGGGCGACAGCCACATCGCTGGCTCGTGTCAGGGGCGGGCCTGGGGAGGACGGTCCCATGAGCCCCCGCGTCTCTCGACGATCGTTCATCAAGTTCGGCATGGCCGGTGGAGCCGCACTGTTCCTGCCCTGGGGCCTCGCACCCAGGACGGTCCGCGCCCACATTGAAGGCGGCTCGCTCAACCCGCACGAGATCCCCAAGTACACGACGCCCTTGCTCGTCCCGCCGGCCATGCCCCGGGCGGGCAAGCTCAAGATGCCCGGCGGCAAGAACATTGATTACTACGA
>DASTYU010000198.1:0-2588 GCA_035764655.1 Candidatus Limnocylindrales bacterium | reverse complement strand
CCGAAACCCACCCGCGAGATCTGGACCGGGAAGGCCGCCAGCTTCGTCCGTGCAGCCTCGTTGAGCGACAGCCACAGGCCGCTCGGCAGGATGAACTCGAAGCGGGGGGCGACCTGCAGGGTCAGCTCGGTGAACTCGCCGCCGAACATCGACTCTGCAACCGTCGCCGACGGCCCGATCTCGACCCGGCCGTCGAACAGCAAGTCCCAGAAGCGGGTACTTTCCGGGTCGTCGGAGCCGGCGGCCCGGCCCTTGTCCGGCTTGGCCCGGACGCCCAGCTTGGTCACGCCGAGGCGGAGCAGCTGCGTGCCGTCCGAACTGGCGATCACGCGGTACAGCTCGTCCGGCCGGGGCGGATCGCCGCCTGAATCGCCCGGCGGTTGAACGCCCGCGATCGAGCCCATGAAGCCGACCGACTCGGGGAAGTCGAGCGTCGGTTCGTTGGTGATCTCGAGGTCGAGGTACACCACGCGCTCGTCGAACCAGGGCAGCTTGACCGCCAGCTGGACGAGCGACTCGAGCAGCGCGTTCTGCTGGAAGGCGATGCGGAATGCCCGGACGGCGAAGTCCCGATCGGACATGTCCGGCTGGAGATCGAGGATCGCCGTCGCCTTCCCGGTCACCCCGCCGCGGCCGATGAACCACTTCGCGAGATCGAGCTGCTCGGGCAGCCACTCGACGAGGCTGTTGAGGTTGAAGACCTGGACGCGGCCCAGATAGGCGCCCTTCCAGTCCGCATCGAGGTCGAATGCCGCGGGATCGATGCCCTCCGGCTGGGGCTGGGCATCGGACAGGCGCAGGACGATGTCCTGCGCCGACAGCACGACACCGGACGAGCCGATCTGGCTGTACGGCATGTCGAGGTCGCCGGGTGTCTCCATCCGGAGGCCGCTGTCGGTGTTCACGGCGATCCCCGCCCGGAAATTCAGCTGCGTGGCGGTGCGCGCCGGGTCCGGCTCGAAGCCCTTGGACAGGTCGGCGGCGACCTTCGGCCGCATCGGCCGAAGATCCTCGGGATCGAACCGGAGTCCGATGTCGATTGCGGGCAGGGTCAGCTCGTAGGGTCCCGGGCGATGCTTGAGGAACAGGTCCAGCGCATGCTCGGCGACGCCGCCCTCGACCTCTTCCGAGGCCGGCCCGAAATCCAATTCGAATGGCAGCGTGCTGAGGTTGGGTCCAGGCTGGCCGACGACGAGCTGGAGCCCGTCCACCAGCGGCAGGTCCAGCGTGAGCTCGTCCCACAGGGCAAGGGTTCCGACGATCGCTACCTCGCCCTCGTAGTCGAGGAGCTCGAACTCGGTGACACCGGCGTACTGGCCGAGTCGGCCCAGCATCGGCACGTCGCTGGGCGCGAGCAGGTCGTGCGGCCAGTACGGGAGCAGGTCAAGGACAGGGACGAAGTACGGGACGCTCACGATCGGCTCTCGTGGTCGGGCAGCACGCGCGACCTATGCTAGCCGGTTGCCGTCATCCTTCGTCTCAGGATTCGCGGAGGACCTCGGCCAGCACCTCGGCCTCGTTGTGCGTCTCGTCGCGCGCCGCGAAGAGAAGCGTGACCGTGTCCTCGCGACGCGCGATGTCGAGCAGGCGATCGCGCAACTCGCCCCGCGTGGCCAGCTCGGCGCGGTAGCGCCGGCGGAACTCCGGCCAGCGCGCCACGTCGTGTCCGTACCACCTGCGCAGCTCGGTCGATGGTGCGATCTCGCGGAGCCACAGGTCGACACCGGCGGCGGCCTTGGTCATGCCCCGCGGCCAGAGCCGATCGACGAGCACGCGATAGCCGTCGGCAGCGGATCGAGGCGCGTAGATCCGCTTGGTGGCGAAGCTCAACGGGCGCTCGCGACTGTCGCTGGCAGGCGGGCCGCCACCATGCCGATGAGGTCCGCGACACGGCAGCTGAAGCCCCACTCGTTGTCATACCAGGCGAGGACCTTCACGAGGGTGCCGCCGGTGACCATGGTGAGCGCGGAGTCGATGATCGAGGAGCGGCTGTCGCGGCGGAAATCCGAGGAGACAAGCGGCTCGTCACTCACCCCCAGGATCCCCTTCATCGGGCCAGACGCGGCGGCACGGAATGCGGCGTTCACCTCGTCGACCGAGGTGGGCCTCCCGACGTCTGCCGTGAAGTCGACGAGGCTCACGACGGGCGTCGGAACGCGAAGCGCGAAGCCGTCGAACCTGCCGGCCAGCTCCGGGATGACCTGCCCGAGACTCGAGGTTGCGCCGCTCGTCGTGGGAACGATGTTCTGGGCGGCGGCACGAGCCCGGCGTGGGTCCTTGTGGGCGATGTCGAGGAGGCGCTGGGACGTCGTGTACGAGTGAACCGTGTTCATCTGGCCGCGTTCGACCGTCGCCAGGTCGTGGACGACCTTGACCGCGGGCACAAGGCAGTTCGTCGTACACGATGCGTTGCTGATGATGTGGTGACGCTCGGGGTCGTAGACGTCGCCGTTGACCCCGAGGACGACCGTGACATCGGCAGCGCGGGCGGGTGCACTGATGATCACCTTCCTGGCGCCGGCGTCGAGGTGAGCGTCCGGCTTGCCCGGATCACGGAACTTGCCCGTGGCCTCGAGCACGATGTCGAC
>DASTYU010000197.1:0-24396 GCA_035764655.1 Candidatus Limnocylindrales bacterium | reverse complement strand
GGTGGTAGTGGTCGGAGATCAGCGCGAACTCGAAGCCCGTCTCCTCCGCCGCCCGCGCCAGCTCGACCAGCCGTCGCGGCGCATGCTCCTCGCTCGAGAGCGCGTATCCGATCCGAACCATCTTTGTCACCCGTCCTTCCCGGTCTCGCCGCATTGGCGGGCGTCCTCGGGCGAGGTACGAAGCCTTCACCCGCTCGAACTGGCGCTCATCGCGCTCGGTCCAGCCCGCCGGCATGGGATTGACCGTAGACAACGCCGGGCCGAGGGCGCTGTGCCCGGACGGGGTCCGGGCTTGCAGGTGCGTGGCAGCCGGAGTTACGGGCGGGGGCGAGACCTCGGGAACGTGCGGTCGTAGGCGATCACCAGGTCGTCGCCGAGCGCTGCAGGTTCTGTGCCTCGCGCTTCCGCGAGCCATTCGGCGGTCACCCGGACCCATTCGGGCTCGTTGCGCGAGCGTGGAGCGCCCGGAGGGGCGAGGAACGGCGAATCGGTTTCGACGAGAAGGCGGTTCGAGGGAACCAGGGCGGCCACCTCGCGGGACGGCTCCTCACCGCGGCGGAACACCAGTCCGGAGAAGCTGATCGCCAGCCCGAGGTCGAGCACCGTTCGTGCGTAGTCCACCGGCCCCGAGAACGAGTGGATCACGGCCGGCGGGCGGTCCGCGAAGGCTGCGACCCAGCTCGCCTGCCCTACCCCGGCGGAACGCAGCTCCTCGAGCAGCGCGTCCTGGCCGTCGCGCCGGCCGGCCGACGAGCGACAGTGCAGGATCGCCGGCTTGGCCGTGTCGAGCGCGAGCGCCAAGTTGCGCCGCAGATTCGCCAGCTGGTCCGGGATCGGCGAGAACACGCGGTCGTAGTCGAGACCCGTCTCGCCGACGGCGACCACCGTGGAGTCCGATGCGGCGCGGGCGATCCCCTGCCACCCGGCGTCGTCCACCTTCGCGGCGTCGTGGGGATGCACGCCGACCGACGCATCGAGCCACGGGTGCTCGTCCGCCAGCTCAAGGGCTCGCTCGCATGAGCGGACGTTCCAGCCCGGGACCAGGATCCGCTCGAGCCCGGCGGTCTGTGCCCGTTCCAGGACGTAGGCTACGTCCGCATCGAAGCGGTCGGCGTTGAGATGGCCGTGGCTGTCGACGAGGCGCACGATCAGCCGGTCGCGGATTCGACGGCCTCGGTCTCGAGTCGCGGGAACAGCGGCTCCGCCGTGCCGACCTGGCCGGGCTCGTCGGCTCGCGCGCCCCAGCGGAGCGCATCCAGGATCGGTGGTCCGCCGTTGCCGTCATCGCCGTAGAGGTAGTCGTAGCCGAGCTGGGCGAGAACGCGTGGCGCGGCGTCTGGCATGAACGGTGCAACGGCGAGGCCTACCAGCCGCGATGCCTCCACGAGCGTCCCCAGAACCTCACGCAACTGTGTCGCGGCGGCCTCGTCGCCCGCCCTCGCTGCCTTGTTGAGATCCCAGGGCTTCGTGCTGTCGACCAGGCGGTTGGCGGCCTCGACGAGCGTCCACAGTGAGGCAAGGGCATCGTGCAGGAGGTTTGCCTCGAGACGATCCCGATAGATCTCAATGGCATACGTGGCTGCATCCGCCACCAGACCGCCGACGGGAGCCGGTCGCTCGCCGCCGAGGTAGCGGTTGACCATGGACACCGTCCGGTTCACGAGGTTGCCGAAGTCGTTGGCGAGATCCGCGTTGTAGCGCCGGATGAACGAGTCCCAGCTCACCTCGGCGTCCTTGTCGAACGGGACCTCGCGCAGGACGACGTAGCGGGCGCCATCCGGTCCGAACGCGGCCACGAAGTCGTTCGGGTCGTAGAAGTTGCCGCGGCTCTTCGACATGCGCTCGCCGCCCGCGGCGAGCAGCCAGCCGTGGACCCACACCTTGCGCGGCGCCTCGAGCCCGGCGCTCCACAGCATCGCCGGCCAGAAGATGGTGTGGAAGCGCGCGATGTCCTTGCCGATGATGTGCAGGTCGGCCGGCCACCAGCGCGCGAACGCGTCGGGATCGTCCGGGAAGCCCGCCCCCGTGATGTAGTTGATCAGCGCGTCGTACCAGACGTAGATCTTGCCGGCCTCGGGATCCCACGAGCCGTCCTCGCGCAGGGCGGTCTCCCCGTTCTCGGCGATCGGGAACGGGATGCCCCAGTCGCCGGGGGTCCGCTCGCGGCTGATCGAGAAGTCCTCGAGCCCCTGGCGAATGAACCCCACCATCTCGTTGCGCCGGTAGTCGGGTTCGACGAAATCGGGGTGCTCGGCGAAGTGGCGCTCGAGCCGCTCCTGGTAGGCCGACAGCCGGAAGAACCAGTTGCGCTCGGTCAGCCACTGCAGCGGCACGCCGGGATGGTTCGGGCAGATCGTGCCCTCGGCCGTCTCGAGGACGTCGCTCGCGTTGCGGAAGCCTTCGTTCGGGCAGTACCAGCCCTCGTACGTGCCGAGGTAGATGTCGCCGTTGGCGTGGGCCCGGCGGACCATCTCCTGTGCCGCGCGGACATGGTCCGGATCGGTCGTCCGGATGAAGCGGTCGGGTCGGATGCCAAGCGCTGCCTCGCCGGCTTGGAACAGCGCGACCTTCTCGTCGACGAACTCGCGCGGTGGGCGGCCCTCGTCGATCGCGCTCTGGGCGATGTTGATCGAATGCTCATCGGTTCCCGTCAGGAAGCGCGTGGGGACGCCCTTCATCCGGTACCAGCGCGCGATGACGTCGGCCGCGATGACCTCGTAGAGCGTGTGCAGGCCGGGCTTGTTGTTGGCGTACGCGATGGATGTGGTCAGGTAGTAACGATCGACCATCGAAGGATCCTCGAGCTCGGGACGGCTGCGCGCACGCCTGGCGCGCGCGCTGGCGGAAGGCGGCGGTCCGCCTCAGCGGTCGGTCACGACCGCTCGGAGCGGCGCCGCCCGGGCATCGCCATCAGGCTCCCGGCACGGAACATGGCCGGATGATGGACGAGGCTTGGGGCACGGTCAACCGGCGGGGCCGCGCGCGGCCCGGCCCCGTGCTCAATGCCGGAAGTGGCGGACCCCCGTCAGGAGCATGGTCGCGCCGGCTCCGTCGACGATTGCCATCACGTCCGGGTCGCGGACCGAGCCGCCCGGCTGGACGAACGCGCCCACCCCGGCCGCGAGGCACACCTCCACCGCGTCCGGGAACGGGTAGAACGCATCGGACGCGCAGGCGGCGCCGGCGGTGCTGTCCGGCCCGAGGATGGCATGCGCCTTCTCCACCGCGTGGCGGGCGGCGTCGACGCGACTCGTCTGCCCGGACCCGATACCGATCAGGCGCCGATCCCGGACCAGCACGATCGCGTTCGACGTCACGCCCCGCACGATGCGCCAGGCGAGGTCGAGGTCGAGGTGCTCGGCGTCCGATGGGGCACGTCGCGTGGCCACCGCCCACACGGCCGCATCGTCGTGCGTGGTGTCGGGCGCGGTCACGAGGACCGCCCCGCCGGCGGTCCGGATCGAGCCCGTGGGGTCCGGATGGATGTGCGTTCCTGCAGGCGGCCCGTCGTCGGCGAGGGCCGGATCGACGAGGACGCGGAGGTTGGGCTTCGTCGCGAGCACCCGCAGCGCCGCGCCGTCGTAGGCCGGGGCGATGACGATCTCGAGGAAGATCCCAACGAGGGCTTCCGCAACGGCTTCGTCCACCGGCCGCGTCAGCGCGACGACGCCACCGAAGGCCGAGATCGGGTCGGCCTCGAGCGCGGCCTGCCACGCCCCGAGCAGCAAGGGCCGCTCGGCGGCGCCACACGGGTTCGTGTGCTTCACGATCACGACGCCCGGGCCGCGCAGCGAGCGCCCAAGGGCATCGGCGGCAGACGCGTCGAGCACGTTGTTGTACGACAGCGACTTCCCCTGCAACGGTCGGTCGTCGGCCGCGAATGGGCCGGTGTCGACGCCGGCACCCGGGCGCCGGTAGCGGGCCGCGGGCTGGTGCGGGTTCTCCCCGTACCGCAGGGTCTCGACCTTCTCGAGGGCGATCGCGAGCGTGGGCGGATACGGATCGGTGGCGCCGGGCAGGCCCGGTTCGTCGGGCAGGTCGGTGCCCGCAGCCGCCATCCGTGGCGGCAATTCCGCGGCGATCCTGGCGTCGTACGTCGCCGTATGGCGGAACGCCTCGACCGCGAGCGCCGAGCGAAGACCCAGCGGGACCTCCCCGTTTCGTTCCAGCGCCTCCATCACCTGGTCGTAGCGTCCGGGGTCGGTGACGATCGCCACGTTGGCGTGGTTCTTCGCGGCCGCGCGGACCATCGAGGGGCCGCCGATGTCGATCTCCTCGACCAGCTCGTCGAAGGCGATGCCGGGCCTCGCCGCCGCCTGCGCGAAGGGATAGAGGTTGACGACGACGAGCTCAAACGGCGCGATGCCCGCGCTCAGCAGTTGCCGGCGGTGCTCAGCGTGGCGGCGGTCCGCCAGGAGCCCCGCATGGACGCGCGGATGGAGCGTCTTCACCCTGCCGTCGAGCATCTCGGGGAAGCCGGTCACCGCAGCCACGTCCGTCACCGGCAGCCCCGCCTCGCGCAGCGTGCGCGCCGTGCCGCCGGTGGACACCAACTCGAACCCGAGGGCCACCAGACCGGTCGCGAACGGCACCAAGCCGTCCTTGTCCGAGACCGAAAGAAGCGCGCGCCGCGGCGCTGGGAGCGCACGATCGGCGCGCTCGAGCTCGAGCGCGACGCGCCGGCCGTCCGCATCCAGCACACCGGCGACGACCTGGGCGACAACCCTTGGGAGGAGCTGATGCTCGGCCGCGCGGATCCGTTCGTGGAGGCTCGTCTCGTCGTCACCGGGCAGGACCGGAACGGCCTCCTGGGCGACGATGGGGCCGCCGTCCAGCGTGGCGTCGACGATGTGCACCGTGCAGCCCGTGACCGTGACGCCGTGGGCGAGCGCATCACGGACCGCGTGCGCACCGGGGAACGCGGGAAGCAACGATGGGTGCGTATTCAGGATGCGGCCGGGGAACGCGGCGAGGACCTCCGGCCCGATGAGGCGCATGTAGCCGGCCAGCACGATCGCGTCCGGCTCCACCGCGGACAGGGTCGCCGACAGCGTGGCGTCGTCGCCGTCCGGCACGAGCGCGGGGTCGATCCCCTCCTCCGCTGCCCATTGAAGCGCCGCGCAATCGCGGTCGGCGAAGACCAGCACGATCTCGGCGCCCAGCGCCGCGCGAGCGGACGCGGCGGCCAGGGCGCGCAGGTTCGAGCCCGCTCCGGAGACGCCGACGGCGATCCGCCCGGTCATCGCAGCCGCTCCAGGGGCCCCTCCACGTAGCGCCCCTCGAGCCCATCGTCAGGGACGACTTCCCCGATCAGGAGCGGATCGAACCCCCGCGCGGTGAACGCGGCCATCGCGCTGCCAACTGCGCCAGGTGCGACCACCGCCGTCATCCCGATCCCGCCGTTGAAGGTGGCGCGCAACTCGTCGTCCTCGATCCCACCGAGGGCGCCTAGCAGGTGCATCACCGGGGGCATCGGCCAGCGCGAGGGGTCGAGCCGGGCGCCCAGTCCCTCCGGCAGGGGCCGCGGGACGTTGCCCGGCAGGCCACCGCCGGTGATATGGGCCACGCCGCGCAGATCATGACCGTCCGCCCGGAGCTGATCGCGCGCCGCGAGCATCCCCCGTGCATAGATGCGCGTGGGCGTCAGCAGCACCTCGCCGAGGGTGGCGAACGCGTGCTCCGGCTCGGTCCGCACGACGGCATCGCGCTCCCGGTCGCCGAGCGAGCGGCGGAGCTGCTCCTGGTACGGCCGCCCGAGGTCCAGGTCCCACTCAGCGATCAGCGCGCGAACCAGCGAGAAACCGTTGGCGTGCAACCCGCTCGAGCGCAGTCCGATAATCGCGTCGCCCTCCTCGACCGTGCTCCCGTCGATCAACGCTTCGCGTTCCACTACGCCGATGCAGGAACCGGCCAGGTCGAAGGCGTCCTCGGGCATGAGGCCCGGGTGCTCTGCCGTCTCGCCGCCGATCAGCGTGCAGCCGGCCTCGCGACAGCCCGCGGCGACTGAGCCCACCAGCTCGGCCACGCCCAGGGGATCCAGCCGCCCGACCGCGACGTAATCGAGGAACGCCACGGGCTCCGCTCCCGCGCACACGACGTCGTCGGCACACATCGCGACGAGATCGAACCCGATCGTGTCGAAGCGCTGGAGCGCGACGGCGATCGCCGACTTCGTGCCGACACCATCGGTCGAGCCGATCAGCACCGGCTCGCGATAGCCGGCCGGGATCGCGAACGCACCACCGAACCCACCCAGCCCGCCTGCGAGGTCCGGGGCGTCGCCGCGGCGCGTCGATGCGACCGCGTCGCGCATGAGCTGGACGGCCCGGTCGCCCGCCGCCACATCGACCCCCGATCGGCGGTAGGCGTCACGCACGTCCGGCAAGCGTGGCCTCATCTTCCAGGATGAACTTGCGCCGCGAGACATCGTACGGCACGGGCTCCGGGTAACGGCCGTCGAAGCAGGCGAAGCAGAACCGTTCGTACGGCAGCTCGAGGGCGGCGAGCACGCCCTGGATCGACAGGTAGCCGAGCGAGTCCGCCCCCACGAACCGGCGGATCTCCTCCTCCGAATGGGTCGAGGCGATCAGCTCCGTCTCGACCTGCGTGTCGATCCCGTAGAAGCACGGGTGATAGATGGGCGGGGCCGAGATCCGGAGGTGGACCTCCCGCGCACCGGCCTTCCGCAGGAGCGACACGATCTGCTTGGTGGTCGTGCCGCGCACGATCGAATCGTCGACCACCGTCAGGCGTTTGCCGCGCACGACGTCGCGCAGTGGGTTGAGCTTGATCGTCACGCCGCGCTGGCGCATGGTCTGCGACGGCTGGATGAACGTGCGTCCCGTGTAGCGGTTGCGAACCAGCCCCTCGCGGTACGGGATCCCGGAGCCCTCGGCAAAGCCCGCGGCGGCGGGGGCTCCGGTGTCGGGGACCGGCATCACCATGTCCGCGTCGACCGGATGCTCGAGGGCGAGCTGAAGCCCCATCTTCCGGCGCGCCTCGTACAGGTTGCGCCCTTCCATGTACGTGTCGGGCCGGGCGAAGTAGATCAGCTCGAATACGCACAGGGCGGGCGTCGCGTCGGCGAAGCGGACGGAGCGCGGGGCGGCGCCAGGCTCGAGGATGACCAACTCCCCCGGGTCGACGTCACGAACGTACTCCCCGCCGACGATGTCGAGTGCTGCCGTCTCCGAGGCGAGGCACCAGCCGGACGAGGCGTCGTCGTTGGCCCACAGGTCGCTGCGCGAGGCGACGTTCGGGAGGCGGCCGAGGACCAGTGGGCGGAAGCCGAACGGGTCGCGAACGCCGATGACCCGTCGCTCGTCGAGCACGACGAGGCTGTATGCCCCGCGCACGCGCGGCAGGACGCGCATGAGGGCGTCGACCGTGTCTGCGGCCGGTTCATCGGCGAGCAACGCGGTGAGGAGCTCCGTATCGGTCGACGCCGGGAGTCTGGCCCGCCCGCCGTGGAGCTGGTCGAGCAACTGGCGGGTGTTGACCAGGTTGCCGTTATGGCCGATTGCGATGGCCCGCCGCGGACCGAGGCGGAACGTCGGCTGGGCGTTCTCCCAGACCGTCGAACCGGTGGTCGAATAGCGGCAGTGGGCGATCGCCAGGCGCCCGCGGAGGCTCGGCAAGCGTCGCTCGTCGAGCACGGAGCTGATCATGCCGAGGTCCTTGTAGAGCATCAGCTGCTCGCCGTCGCTGACCGCCAGCCCCGCCGATTCCTGGCCGCGGTGCTGAAGTGCGAACAGGCCCAGCGCGGCGACGTTGGCAGCCTCGTTCGGCTCTCCCGCCGGGAGCACTGCCGCGAACACGCCGCACACGGCTAGGAATCCCAGCCGAGGGTGCGCGCGAGACCGTGGTCCCACGCATGGCGGAGATCGTCCACCCCGACGTCCAGCTCGTCGGCGACGTCGCCGCCGCGATCCTCGGCGGCGCCGGTCGCGCCGGCACCGGTGAGCCGGATCACGACCCGTGATCCGCCGACAGTTCCGAGGCGCTCGACCGGCAAGCCATGCTGGCGGGCCAGCAGCTCGAGGGCCGGTGCATGCCGTGGCCGTGTTGTCAGGACGACGCGCGACGGGCTCTCCCCGAACATCTCGACGGCGGGCGAGTTGGCAACGGGCAACCGCACCTGCGCCCCGAGGCCGCTCCAGATGGCGCACTCGGCGATGGCGACCGCGAGCCCACCGCCCGACACGTCCTGCGCGGTGGCGGCGAGCCCGCGCGCGACTGCCTCGCGGACGAACGCCTGGAGCGCCGCTTCGCGGCGAAGATCGAGTGACGGTGGACCGTCCTCTGCTGCCGCGCCGGCCAGGCGCGCGTATTCGCTGCCCGCGAGGCCCGGCCCGCTCGCTCCGGCCAGCACGATCGCATCTCCGTCCGCGGCGAAGGCCGGACCCACCAGCGTGGCGACGTCGTCGAGCAGTCCGACCACGCCGATCTCGGGCGTCGGCGCGATGGAGCCCGCCGGTGATTCGTTGTACAGCGAGACGTTCCCACCGGTGACCGGCAGGCCGAGCGCACGGCACGCGTCGCCGAGCCCGCGCACGCCCTCGGTCAGCTGCCAGAACGCCTCCGGGCGCGTCGGGTCGCCATAGTTGAGGCAGTTCGTGACGCCCAGCGGCGTGGCGCCGGTGATCGACACGTTCCGCGTCGCCTCGGCCACGCTCAACGCGGCGCCCAGCCACGGATCGATCGCGCCGACCGCCTGGTTGCCGTCGGTGCTCGCGACGAGCGCCTTCGTCGTGCCCTTGACGCGCAGGACCGCCGCGCCGTGTCCCGGTCCGACGACCGTGTCGGCGCCGACCGTGGAGTCGTATTGCTCGAAGACGGCGCGCCGCGAACTGAGGTTCGGCGAGCCGAGGAGGGCCATGAGCACCGCTCCGGGATCCATGCCCCGCTCCGGCAGCCGGTCGCTGACCGCCGTGGGTACGCCGGGTGCCGGGGCCGCGCGCCGATGCGCGGGCGGCGCGGCGAGCCGCTCGTGGACGATCGCGTCGCTGGTCAGCGCCGAGGCCGGCATCCGGGCGATCTCGTGCCCGCCTTCGACAACCGCGATGTCGGCGTCGTCCGTGACGCGCCCGATGACGGCGACGGGCAGGCCCCATCGCTCGCAGACCGCGCGGACGTCCTCCCAGCGTTCGGGCCGGACGATCGCGAGCATCCGCTCCTGCGACTCGGAGATCAGCACTTCGAAGGCTGCGAGGTCCGGCTCGCGCCGCGGCACCGAGTCGAGGTCGATCCGGATCCCCGTACCGGCTCGATCCGCGGTTTCCGATGTCGCGCAGGTGATGCCGCCGGCACCCAGGTCCTGCAGGCCTTCGACGAGTCCGCGCCGGATCAGCTCGAGCGACGCCTCGATCAGCAGCTTCTCCGCGAAGGGGTCGCCCACCTGGACGCTTGGGCGCTTCGAAGGATCCGAATCCCCGAACGTGGCGCTCGCGAGCACCGATGCGCCGCCGATCCCGTCGCGGCCGGTCGTCGACCCGAACAACACCACCAGGTTGCCCGGCCCAGGCGCAGAGGCCAGCGTGAGCAGGCGCTCCTCGAGCAGCCCGATCGCCATCACGTTGACCAGCGGATTGCCCTGGTATGAGTGGTCGAAGACGAGCTCGCCGCCGATCGTCGGCACGCCCACGCAGTTGCCATAGCCGCCGACGCCCCGCACGACGCCGTCGACCAGGTGCCGCGTGCGGGACGAGGTCGGGTCGCCGAAGCGCAGCGCGTCGAGGACGGCAATCGGGCGCGCGCCCATCGTGAAGATGTCGCGCAGGATGCCGCCGACGCCCGTGGCCGCGCCCTGGTACGGCTCGACGGCGCTGGGGTGGTTGTGCGATTCGATCTTGAACGCGACCGCGAGGCCGTTGCCGATCGAGATCACGCCGGCGTTCTCGCCCGGACCGGCGACGACCCCTGCCCCGCCGGTCGGCAGGGTCTGCAGCAACGGCTTCGAGCTCTTGTACGAGCAGTGCTCGCTCCACATCACGCTGAACATCGCGAGCTCGACGTCGTTGGGTTCGCGACCACCGAGCCGGTCCCGGATCGCCTGGAGCTCGTCGTCGGTCAGGCCAAGCCGGCGGTGCAAGGGCTCCACGGCACGCTCCGCGACCGTCACCGCGCGCCGACCGCGATCTGGCCGCCGGCTCTCACCTGCGCGGCACTCTCGACGAGCGACCTGAGGATCCCGATCCCATCGTCGGAACCGAGGATCGTCTCGCTCGCGCGTTCCGGATGGGGCATCAGGCCGGCCACGTTGCCGCGCGCGTTCATCACGCCGGCGATCGCGCGCAGCGAGCCGTTCGGGTTCGCCCGCTCGTCGTCGTCGGCATGCGCACCGTTCCGCCCGACGTACCGGAACAGCACCTGCCCGTCGCGCTCGAGCGCATCAAGGGTGGCTTCGTCGGCGTAGTAGCAGCCCTCGCCATGGGCGATCGGCATGCGCAGCCGACGGCGCTCCCCGATCGCGTGCGTGAACGGCGTGTCGAGCCGCTCCGGGGCGATCGTCACGTCGCGGCCCAGGAAGCGCAGCGACCGGTTGCGCAGGAGGGCGCCGGGGACCATCCCGGCCTCCGCGAGGACCTGGAACCCGTTGCAGATCCCGAGCACGAGTCCCCCGTCGTCGGCGAACGCGGCCACGGCTCGCATGACCGGGCTGAACCGCGCGATCACGCCTGCCCGGAGGTAGTCACCGTACGCAAAGCCGCCGGGCAGCACGACGGCCGCCACACCGTCGAGGGACGCCTGCTCATGCCACAGCTCCACGGGCTCGGCGCCGGCGACGGTCAGGCCGTGGAGCGTGTCGCGGTCGCAGTTCGAACCCGGGAACACGACGACGCCGATGCGAACCGTCATAGGGGCACGCCCTGCAGCTCCTCGACGGTGTACGCCTCGATAAGCGGGTTCGACAGCAGCTCGGAGGCCAGCCGCTCCACCACGGATCGCGCCGCGGCGGCATCTTCCGCCTCCACGGTCAGCTCGACCCGGCGTCCGACCCGCACGGCGGAGACGCCGTCGATCCCGAGATGCCCCAGGCTGCCCTCGACCGCACGACCCTGCGGATCGAGGATACCCGGCTTGGGGGTGACGTTGACGGCGAAGCGATGGCTGCTCATCGGGCGATGACGTCCTCCTCCAGGTAGCGCTCGAAGCTGGCGCCGGTGATCCGCTCGAACGCCTCGACGTAGCGGGCGCGTGTCCCGGCCACAACGTCATCGGGAAGCTCCGGGCCGGGCGGCCGCTTGTCCCACCCCTGCCGCTCGAGCCAGTCACGTACGAACTGCTTGTCATAGCTGGCCTGCGCGCGACCGGCTTCGTAGCTCGCAGCGTCCCAGAACCGCGACGAGTCCGGCGTCATCACTTCGTCCACAAGGATCAGCTGGCCCTCGACGACGCCGAACTCGAACTTCGTGTCCGCCAGCAGGATTCCGGCGGCCGCGGCGACCGCCGATCCATGGCGGTAGAGGCGGATCGCGAGGTCCCGGACCTGCTCGGCCGCCCATCCGGCCTTCGAACCGGCCAGCCAGGGCACGACCGACAGATGGGCGACCATCTCGTCGAATGAGATGTTGACGTCGTGGGCGCCGCCCTCTTCCTTGGTCGCCGGGGTGAAGATCGGCTCGTGGAGCTGGCCGCTCTCGCGCAGGCCGCCAGGGAGCGGAACGCCGCACACCGCTCCGCTGGCGAGATACTCCTTCCAGCCGGAGCCTGCCAGGTAGCCGCGCACGACAGCTTCGACCGGGATCACGTCGGCGCGACGGCAGATCATTGACCGCCCACGGAGCAGGTCAGGCGAGCCGATCGCCGCAGCGTCGCCCGGGTCGGTGCCCAGCAGGTGGTTCTGCACGATCCCGGCCGTCTCGGCGAACCAGAACCGCGACAGGCCGGTCAGCACGCGGCCCTTGTCGGGGATCGCGGTCGGCAGGACGACGTCGAACGCCGACAACCGGTCCGAGGCGACCAACACCAGCCGATCCCCATCCAGCTCGTACAAGTCGCGAACCTTGCCGGAGCGGACGAATCGGTCAGCGGCGAGCATCGGCGACTCCTTCGCGTCCGACGGATAGCTCCAACGCGTCGAGCCGGGCGATGACCTCCGGGACGTGGCGCAGGAACGCTCCGTCGTCGAAGCACGCATCCAGCTGCTCGAGGCTGAGCTTTCGGGCAACCACCGGTTCGACGGCGAGCAGGTCGCGCAGCGGCCGGCGCTCATCGGCGGCCTTCAGCGACGCGCGCTGGACGATCGCATAGGCCTCCTCGCGCGGCAGCGCCGCCTCCTCGACCAGCAGCGTCAGCACGCGCGAGGAGGCATGCAGGCCGAGGCCGCGCTCGATGTTCTCGCGCATCCGCTCGGAGCGGACGGCGAGGCCCTCGATCAATCCGGTCATGCGCACGAGCATGTAATCGAGCAGCGTCGTGGCGTCCGGCAGCACGACACGCTCGGCTGAACTGTGGCTGATGTCGCGCTCATGCCACAGCGGCTGGTTCTCGAGTGCGGTCTGCGCATAGCCGCGCAGCAGGCGAGCGAGGCCGGCGATCCGCTCGGACAGGATCGGATTGCGCTTGTGCGGCATCGCCGACGAACCCTTCTGGCCGGTCCGGAACGGCTCCTGGACCTCGCCGATCTCGGTGTGCTGCAGGTTGCGGATCTCGGTCGCGAACCGCTCCAGCGATCCGCCGAGGATCGCGATCGCCGTGAGCAGCGCAGCGTGGCGGTCGCGCTGGACGATCTGCGTGCTCACCGGGTCGGCGTGGAGCCCGAGCGCCGCGAGGACCTCGGCCTCGATCTCCGGGTCAAGGTGGCTGTACGTGCCCACCGGCCCTGAGATCTTGCCGGTCGCGATTTCGGCGACGGCCGTGGCGAGGCGCTGCCGTCCGCGATCGAGCTCGAATGCCCAACCTGCGAGCTTCATGCCGAACGTCGTCGGCTCGGCATGGACCGAATGGGTGCGCCCCATCATGACCGTGGCCGCCTCGGCCTTCGCCCGGGTCACGAGCACCGCCAGGAGCCGATCGCAATCTTCGAGCAGGTGCTGGCCGGCGGCCCGGAGCTGAAGCGCGAGCGCCGTGTCGAGGACGTCGCTGCTGGTCAGCCCGAGGTGGAGATAGCGGCCTTCCGGGCCGACGCTCTCGGCGACCTGCGAGACGAACGCAATCACGTCGTGGTCGGTGGTCTTCTCGATCTCGGCGATGCGCTTGATGTCGATGCGGCCGCGGCCTTCGATGGCTACGAGCGCGTCCGCCGGGATCTGGCCGCGTGTCACCTGCACGCGGACGACAGCGAGCTCCACCTCGAGCATGCGCTCGAAGCGAGCCGTTTCCGACCAGATCGCGGCCATCTCGGGAAGCGTGTAGCGCGGGATCACCGGCTGCTCCCCGCGAGGGCGAATGCTCCCGGCACGTCGGCGCCGATGTCGTGGCGTCGCTGGAGCCCGTCCCAGTGGATCCCGTCGGCGGCGCGCTCGGCGAGGGCCTTGGCGGCGTCGAGATCGCCTCCGCGCCCGACCACGGTGAGCACCCGTCCACCGGCGGTGCGCCACGTGCCGGCCTCGTCGTCCCGAACCGTGCCGGCGTGGAAGACCAGCGCCGCGTGGGCTTCGGGCCCATCGAGCCCGTCGATGGCATCTCCGCGCCGCGGGGCATCGGGATAGCCCGGCGCAGCGAGCACCAACCCGACCGCGGCATCGCGGGTCACGGGAAGGCGGCCATCCGGCGCCACCGCCCGCGCCGCCTCGCCACCGAGCCCGCCCCGGGCCGCGGCAAACAGCAGCGGACCAAGCGCCGTGGCAAGCCTCGGCAGCAGGACCTGCGTCTCCGGATCGCCGAAGCGGGCATTGCACTCCAGGAGCACCGGGCCGTTGCGGGTGAGCATGAGGCCTGCGTAGAGCGCGCCCACGAAGGGCGTCCCGCGCCGTGCCAGCTCGGCGAGGATCGGCCGGTGGATCGTGGCGAGCAGGTCCGGGATGGCGTCGTCGGACAAGTCCGGCAACGGGCTGTAGGCGCCCATCCCGCCGGTGTTCGGACCGCGGTCGCCGTCGGCGAGCCGCTTGTGGTCTCGGGCGAGCGACAGTGCCAGCGCGTTCCGTCCGTCGCACACCGCGATGAGCGACGCCTCCTCGCCCTCGAGGCGCTCTTCCACGACGACCCGGACGTGCGCGGCATCCGTCGCACCAGGGTCGAACAGGGCATCGAGCGCCTCGTCCGCCTCGCGCGCGTTCGAGCAGACGGTCACGCCCTTGCCCGCCGCCAGCCCGTCGGCCTTCACGACGACGCCGTCGCCGCGCGCGGCGACGTCGCGCGCGTGCGCGCGCGCGGGCGCGATCGCTTCGAACGCCCGTCCCCGGGCGATGCGGACCCCCGCCGCCGCCGCGACATCCCGGCAGAACGCCTTGCTCGATTCGATCCGAGCCGCTGCCTGGGTCGGTCCGAAGGTGGCCACGCCCGCCACGCTGAGCGCGTCGGCGACCCCGGCCGCCAGCGGCGCCTCCGGCCCGATCACCGCGAGCTCGATCGCCTCGCGGCGCGCCAGCTCGACGAGGGCCGCGCGATCGAGCGAGTCGACGCCTGGCGCGATCCGGACGCGCGGCTCGCGTGCGATTCCGGCACTGCCCGGTGCCACGATCACCTCGTTGACGCCCGGTTCGGAGGCCAGCTTCCAGGCCAGGGCGTGCTCGCGGCCGCCGCTCCCCACGACGAGCACCCGCGTCGGCGTCACGAAACGCGCACTCACGAGAGCACCGCCGGTCGCGTCCGCATCGGGCGCCAGGCGCGTTCGATCGTCTGGGTGCGCTCAGGCCCCACCGACACGAGCACGATCGGCACGCGGGCATGCTCCTCGATGGCGGTCACGTAGCGCCGGGCGTTCTCTGGCAGGTCGGCCAGCGAGCGCACCCCGTGGATGGGTTCGGACCAACCCGGGAAGTGCTCGTACACGGGCGTGGCCCGGGCCAGCGCCTCCCCGCTCGACGGCCACGTCTCGACGCGCCGCCCGTCGATCTCGTAGGCCACGCACACGCACAGCGTCTCGAGGCCGGACAGGATATCGAGCTTGTTCAGCATGATGGAGCTCACACTGTTGACCGCGACCGCGTAGCGCAACGGCACGGCGTCGAACCAGCCGACGCGCCGCGGCCGGCCGGTGACCGTGCCGTACTCGTGACCGCGCTCGGCGATCCCCTTTCCGGTCTCATCGGTGAGCTCCGTCGGGTACGGCCCGGATCCGACGCGCGTCGAGTACGCCTTGACGACACCGATGACTTCGTCGACCTGCAGTGGCCCGATGCCGCCGCCCGTGCAGGCGCCGCCCGCGACGGGGTTCGAGCTCGTGACGTACGGGTAGCTGCCATGGTCGAGGTCCAGGAGCGTGCCCTGGGCGCCCTCCAGCAGGACGTGCTCGCCGCGCGACAGGGCTCCCTGTACCAGCCACGTCGCGTCATCGAGGTGGTCGTGCAGGCGGATGCCCCACGCCATGGCCTGGTCGACGAGCGGCCCGACGTCGAAGGCGTCCCGGCCGAGGGACCGGAGGAGGGCATTCTTGTCCGGCAGGACTCGTTCCAGGCGGTCGACGAGGACTGCCCGGTCGAGCAGGTCCTCCATCCGAAGCCCAAGGCGCCACGCCCTGTCGGCATACGCCGGACCGATGCCTCGACCGGTCGTGCCAACCTTGGCGTCGGCGAGCCGGGCTTCGTTCGCCTGGTCGAGGGCAACGTGGTACGGCATGATCACGTGCGCGCTGCGGCTGACCCGAACGCGGCTGACATCGATCCCCCGCTCCGTGAGCATGTCCAGCTCGTCGATGAGCGTGAGCGGGTTGACCACCACGCCGTTGCCGATGACCGAAGTCATGTGCGGGTAGAGGACGCCGGACGGCGTGAGGCGGAGCTTGAACACCTCGTCACCGCGGACCACCGTGTGGCCGGCGTTGTCGCCGCCCTGGTAGCGGACGACCATGGCGACCTGCTCGGCGAGGAAGTCGGTCGTCTTGCCCTTGCCCTCATCGCCCCACTGCAGCCCGACGATCACCGTGGCAGGCATCAGGCAGCGACTCCGCGCCCAAAGAAAAAGGCCCGGGCCGGGTGACCTGGGACCTGGATAGACTGCCCCCTATTCGTCCCTCCGACGGATCGGGGGATCGCGTGGGTCTGGTCGCCCGGCCGCCTCACGGGACGGTCGATGCGCCTCGAAGCGCGATGCCTGGACCCTCCAAATCGCTGACCCGGGGCGAGCCCGACGACGCGCCGAAGTATACCAGCGGGGACCCGCCGAAAGGCGGTCCCGCGACATGCGTAGACCCTGGCAGGACTTCGGAACGCGAACCGCTGGTACGAATACCCCCTGCTCCGTACGGAGTCCCGCCGATAGCCTCGATTCGTGATGCGTCTGTTGGCGCTCCTCGGCGTGGCCGCCGGTGCGGTCGCCGTGGGACTGTTGGTCGTCGTGCCCTCGGCGCCCGATGCCGAATTGAGTCAGGGCCTGCGCCTCGTCATCAATGCGATCGCGGCGGCGATGCTGGGGGTGTCCCTGACGGCGTTTGCGCTCTGGGCATACTTCCGATACCGGTTCGCGGTCCTGGTCAAGGCGGCTGAGGCGATCGCCAAGGGCGATTACTCCATGAACGTCGAGGTCCGCGGTACCGGCCTCGATGCGCGTCTCGCGCGTGCGATCAATTCGATCGGGGCGGCGCTCACCGATACGCACGCCCAGGCGACGGTCGACCGGCTGACCGGCGTGGCCAACCGCCCGGCCCTCCTTGCAGCGCTGTTCAACGAGGTCGAACGCGCCAACCGCTACGAGCGCCCGCTGTCGGTGGCATTCGTCGACATCGACCACTTCAAGGCGGTCAACGACACGTACGGCCACGCGGCCGGTGACGAGGTCCTGCGCGGGGTCGCCGAGAAGCTCACCGAGAACCTGCGCGCCACCGACATGATCGGCCGCTATGGCGGCGAGGAATTCATGCTGATCCTCACCGAGACCGAGGTCGAGGACGGCGCGCTGCTGACGGAAAAGCTGCGCGCGTTGATCGAGCGGACGAAGTTCCCGGTCGAGGGCAACCCGGAACTGGCTGTCACCATCTCGATCGGGCTCGCCGGCGGGTTCGGTCATTCCTTGCGGGTGGAGCCGCTCGTGCGCGACGCGGACGCCGCGATGTACTCCGCCAAGTCGCTCGGCCGCAACCAGACCTACATCTTCGCCGAGCCTGATGACGACGCCCGAGTGCCGCGGGCGCCGATCTCGACCGACGGCCGGGCTCGTGCCGTGGAGGTCGGACGCGTCGCCCGAGAGGCTGCGACAGCCGCACTCACCTCGGCGATCGCGCCGCTGCCCCACTACCGCGGCCAACCGTCGGCGCTGATCGCCACGATCGTCGTCGCGCTCGCCCGCCATCTCGACCTGTCCGAGTCCGAGGTCGACCGGCTCAAAATCGCTGCACTCCTGCACGACGTCGGCAAGGTCGCGGTGCCCGAGGACATCCTCGAGAAGCCGGCGGCGCTGACCTCGGCCGAATGGCGGACGGTCGTGCAACACCCGCGAATCGGCCAGGTGATCCTCGAACAGGCGGCGGCGCTCAAGGACTCCGTGCCGATCATCCTCCACCACCACGAGCGCTACGCCGGCCACGGCTATCCGTACGGCCTGCGCGGATCGGAGATCCCGATGGGTGCGCGGATCGTGGCCATCGCCGACGCCTACGACGCGATGGTCAACGACCGTCCGTACAAGCGCGCCATGAGCCACGCCCAGGCCATCGAAGAGCTGCGCCGACATGCGGGGACGCAGTTCGACCCCGAGCTCGTGACGGTCTTCTGCGACCTCTTCGCCGCGATGGCGCCCGAGCCCGACCAGACCGTGCTCGCCATCAATGCCTCCCACAACGCCCATCCACACCGCCGGGCTCCCGCGCTGGCCGTCGCCGACGGTACGACCCCCACCGTTTCCGGACCGCGCCCGTTGCGGCACGACCGGGCGGCGGCCGGCAGCGGGAAGATCGGACGCCCGGCTCCACGAGTCCCGGATGCCCGCGACAGCGGACGGCCGTTGGCCAGCGTGGAGCCGACCTCCACGGCCGCCGCGGATGCCCAGGTGCGGATGGCCCTCACCGAGGATGGGTCCGCTCCGCAGCCGGCAGGGCCAGACCTGCCGGGCCAAGGCTCGACGCCGAACCAACCTCGAGGGATCGCCGCCAACTGATCCGTCGCCGGCATCACTCGGTCACGACGATCGGCACACGTGTCGCGAGCTTGATCTGAGGCAGGTTGCAGCCTTCCCCGAAGAAGTCTGACGAGGCCTCCACTCCCCAGTGTCCCGCCGGCAGCCGGAAGATCGGGTCCTTGAGGAACGACTCGACGAAGTCGTCGGTTGGATCGTCGGGCACGTAACCGCCCGACTTGACAAAGCCGGTCGTCCACGGCGCAGCCGCTTCGATGGTGTACGGCACGCAATCGGCCGTCGCCGCGCCGGTCAACGCGGTGCCGTCGGCGCCGAGGAGCGAGGTGGTGATCAGCCCGGAGCCCGAGCCCGCGATAACGGTCGAACCAGGACCCGCGAACCGGAGTCGCGCGACCGCTTCGATGGGCTCTCCCGGAGCGTACACCGTGCCTGGCAGCTCAAGCTCGAGGCGGAAGGGGCCCTGCTCGTCGATGGCAATGACGGGCTCTGTCACGGCGGTCGGCGGGGTGTTCTGCGCCGGTCCGCACGAGACCAGCACCAGCGTGGCGGCAACGATGAGGATCCGCATCAGCGTCGAGACGCGCCACGCCCGCGTGGTGTTCCGCGGCCCGCCCGGTTGAGCGCCCGTGAAGCTGCCGATACGTGGCGGTGCAGGGCTGCCTGCTAGGGTCGCCGTGCCCGCCGGCGCCCAGCCGGCCCCGCCGAACCGCCGACCCCGCCGGGGTGGGTCCTTGGGGCCGGCCGCCTGCTCGGAGCCCCGCCGCACTCCCGCCGGAGACGCAGGGTCGTGACCGGTGCCACCGGCCGACCGGGAAGGAGATACGGACAGTGAACAAGGTCTTCCTCACGGGGCGCCTCACGCGCGACCCGGAGATGCGGAGCCTGGCCAGCGGCAAGAACGTCACGACGTTCACCGTGGCCACCAACGAGTTCATCGGAAACGGGAAGGAACGGGCCGAATACCACCCCGTGGTGACCTGGGCCCGCCTTGCCGAGATCGCGGGCACGTACCTCGGCAAGGGTCAGCAGGTCGCGATCGAGGGTCGCCTCCAGACGCGCTCCTGGGACGATGACCGCGGTCAGCGGCACTGGAAGACCGAGGTCGTGGCGTCGCATGTCGAGATGCTCTCGGGCCGGCGCAAGAAGGACTACGAGGCGCAGCAGGCGGCCGAGGCGCTCGCGGCCCAGGCCGAGGCGTACGGCGAGGCACCGCCATCGGAGCCCATCCCGGCGAACGACCCCGCCGACGATCCCGACGAGGAGGACGAAGAGGCCGCGGCCGCGGCCGCCGCCTGACGACCCGAACGCTCCACGGCGGCGGCGGGTCCCCCTCCCCGTCGCCGCCGTCACCTCGGCACGGCGGAGCGCGGTCGCGGCGTTGCTACCGATGCCGTCCGACTGCTCGGAAGATGGGCGCTGCTCTGGCTTGGCTTCCCGCGACTCGAGCTGTACCACTTTGTCGGGAACAACCCGTCTGGCCGGGTGGCGTTGAGGGCCGGCTTCCGCCGGGAGGGAATCCTGCGTCTGTATGCGGACATGCGCGGTGAGGCGCGTGACTGCGTGATGTACTCACTGCTGGCTTCAGATATCGAATGACGGGGCGGCCGAACGGCCGCACGGACGAGCTCATCGGGAACGGCAAGACTGCCGAATACCACCCCTGGTGACCTGGGCCGCCGCCGTCACCTTGGCACGGCGATCCGATATTCGATGGCGTGCGCGCGCTTGCCGACGGCTTCGACGACACCGGCCCTGGCGAGGCAGTAGGCGAGATGCTGTGCCGTCCTCCGTGGTCGCCTGAGCTCGATCGCAAGGTCGGCCGTCGTGAAGGGCTGAGGAAGTCCCGCGGGCAGCAGGGCCAGCAAGTCGGCTGGCGCGCCCAGCACGGCGCGGTCGAGCACGTCGACAAGCCGGCGCTCGATCACGGTCCAGCCCTTGCGACGCCAGCACATGCCCGGCACGAGGTGGCGGTACTCCTCCTCGGCGGTCATCAACACTTCGATCTCGAAGGTGGGCTGCGCCAGCAACTCGGGAAACGTGATGAGCTCGCTCGCGACGTCCGCGAACGCGCCGTGGCGTGGCGACAGGCGTCGGCTGAGGACCGTCCCGTCCGATTGCACGTTCACGATCCAACGGTCGGCCGCGATCGGATGAACGATCCTGACCCGGTGGCCGCGGCCCAGCAGCGCCTTCACCTTGGGCTTCATCCCGGCGAAGCCGCGGGTCTGGACCTCGATCAGCAGGTCGTCGCGCACGATGTCAATGACGAAGCCATCGATCGCAACCTCATGGCGGTCGCCCGGCTCCGCGTACCACTGCTTCAGCGTGGCGTGGAGATGACGCTCGCGAAGCGTCCCGATGCCCGACGGACGCATGGCGGCCACGTTCAGACCGGCTGCTGGAACTCGAAGAAGGACACCGCGAGGATCGCGTACACGATGATCAGGAGAGCGCCCTCGAGCCAATTGGACTCGCCGTCCAGCGCGATGAGTGCAGAGATGCCCACGGCCGCCGCCACGGCGGCCACCTCGAGCGGGGTGAAGACGAGGTCCATCGGCTGGCCGATGAGCACGCCGATCAGGACGAGCACCGGTGCGACGAACAGCGCCACCTGGAGGCTCGAGCCGTAGGCCACGGCCATCGCGAACTCCATCTTGTTCTTGAACGCGAGCTGGACGGCCACGAGGTGCTCGGCGAGGTTGCCGATCGTCGGGATGAGCACGACGCCGACGAAGAACTCAGACAGCCCGAACTGTTCGATGAAGCCCTCGATCGAGCCCACGAGGATCTCGGACAGGACTGCCAGCAGGACCGCCGAGCCGACCAGCACGACGATCGCACCCCGCGCCGTCCACGCCGGCCCGCCGTGGCCCTCCGGCGCGCCGTGACCGCCGAGCGTCGCGTCGGGATTGGTGAACGCGTAGACGAGCGACAGCGCGTAGCCGACGATCAACGCGATCGCGACGAGGACGGACTCCTCGGTGACGGTCCCGCGTCCCTCGCCGCTCGTGAAGGCGAACACCGCCGGAACGAAGAGCCCGATGACGGCCACGACGAGCAGCGCCGCGTTCGAGGCGGCGATGCGCGCACTGAAGGTCTGCGTGCCGTGGCGCAACCCGCCGATGAGCACGCTCGCGCCGAGGACGAGCAGCAGGTTGCCGATGATCGAACCGGTCAGCGACGCCTTGACCACCTCGACCAGTCCAGCCTGCAGGGCGAAGAACGCGATGATCAGCTCGGCGATGTTGCCGAAGGTCGCATTGAGGATGCCGCCGACCTGCGGCCCGGTGAGTGAGCCGAGGCGCTCCGTGGAGAGGCCCACCGTCCACGCCAGTCCCAGGATCCCTGCCGCGGACACCAGGAACAGCACGGTGTCATCGACGCCGACCGCGTAGCGCAGGACGATCGCGACGAAGCTGATCGCCACGGTCCCGAGGAGGAATGCGCGTGCGGGCGCCGACAGCACGGACAGGATGGGCACGCCGCCGGTTCGGACAGATGCGGTCACGACCGCATGCTAGTCCGAGGGGGCTGCGTACAGATCGCGCCGGGGCAGCCCGGTCATTGCGGCAACCGTGCGAGCGGCTTTGGACCGTGGAGTCCCGGCGGCGACGAGGCGCTCCACCTCCGCTCGCGCGGCATCCAGGCTCGCGGGCTGCTTCGCTCGGGCTCGGGTGCCTCCCCAGGATCCGATCACGACCACGAACTCTCCGCGTGCCGGAATCTCGCCCGACGCGGCGGCCGAGGCAAGCTCGCCGAGCGTGCCCCGTGTCACGGTCTCGTGCAGTTTGGTCAGCTCACGGCAGACGGCTGCCGGCCGCTCCTCCCCGCAGGCCGAGACGAGATCCCTGAGCGTGCCCGCCACCCGGTTCGGGGCCTCGAACAGGATGGCCCCACGCTCGTCGGCAGCGATGCGTGCCAGCCGGTCGCGCCGCTCGCGACCCGAGCGGGGCAGGAAGCCGTCGAACGTCCAGTGCGGGCCGGCGACGCCCGACACCGCCACCGCGGCAAGCACCGCCGACGGCCCGGGCAGCGCCACGACCAGGCCGCCTTCTCCGGCCCAGGCCGCGACCAGTTCGCCGCCGGGGTCGCTGACGAGCGGCGTACCGGCATCGCTGACGAGGGCCAGGTCCCCGCCGCCCCGCAGGTGCGCCAGGAGCGCTTCCATCCGCCCGGGCCCGCTCTTCGCGTGGAAGGATGTCAACGGCACCTCGATCGCGTAGCGGTCGAGCAGCCGTCGTGTCAGCCGGGTGTCCTCGGCGGCGATCAACGGCACTGCCCGGAGCGTCTCGAGCGCGCGCAGCGTGATGTCGCCGAGGTTCCCGATCGGGGTTGCGACGACGAACAGCGTCCCCCCGTTGGTCATCCCCTCGCCGACCCGGGCCGGCGACGCGGGTAGAGATAGTCGATCCCGCTCGTCCGCGGTCCGAGCTTGGCGATCGGCGGCACCTGCCGCTTGAACTCGGACGTGGCAACCATCCGGTCGACCCGCTCTACGGTCGCCCGATCGAACCCAAGCGCCTCCATCTCCTCGATGGAGCGCCGCTTGTCGATCCGCCAGAACAGCAACCGGTCGAGCATCGGGTAGCTGAAGCCACCCTCGCGCTCGTCGGTCTGGCCCGGCCACAGGTCGGCGGACGGGGCCTTGCGGATGATCGAGATCGGGACCCCCATCGCCACGGCCATCTGGCGAACCTGGCTCTTGTACAGGTCGCCGATCGGATTGAACGCCGACGCGTTGTCGCCGAAGATCGTGGTGTAGCCGATCAGGCCCTCGGTCTTGTTGCCGGTCCCGACGACGAGCCCGCCCCACGTCACCGAGCGGTCGTAGACGACGCTCATCCGCATCCGCGCCGCGAAGTTGCCGCGGCGCAACGCACTCGCATCGCTGTCGGCACCGAAGTAGCCGTCGACCATCGGGGTGATGTCGATCACCTCCGACGCACAGCCGAGCGCCGCGACCACCGCTTCGGCGTCCGTGCGCGAATCAGGCGACGACGTGCGGTACGGCATCAGGACGCACAACAGCCGCTCCGGCCCGATGGCCGACGCAACCAGGTACGCCACGAGCGCCGAGTCGATCCCGCCCGACAGCGCGAGGACTGCACGCTCGAATCCGGCCTGTCGGAGCTGGCCGCGGATGAACCCTTCGATCACCCGCTGCGCGACGGAGGTGTCGATCGCGACCTCCGCGGGCAGCTCGAAGAGCGCCACGTTGCCATTGCCGCCATTCTCCGCGGTCATCGCTCGATGGGGGTCGCGAGCGGCGCCACGTCGAGCCCGGGTTCGGCGCCCTCTTCGGCCGTCGTGTCGCGCATCGACAGCCCCGCCCGCTCGTCGATGATCCGCTGCAGTTCGCGCACGTGCAGCTCGGGTCGCTCGTCGCGCAGCAGCGGGAGCGCGATCCGCTCGCGACGCACGTCGCCCAGCGACACGTCGACCATGAACACGCCTTCGTCGTACAGCGGCGCGGACAACAACGCGTCGCCGCTCGGGCCGATCACCTCCGAGCCGCCCCAGAACGTGATCGACTCGTCCACGCCGACTCGATTGCAGAACACGACGAACGAGGTCGTCAATTGCGCGTAGGTGCGCATCATCGTGCGCCAGGAGGTGGCCGTCCCGAGGCCCACTTCGTTGGTCGACGCCAGGTCGCGACCCGGCGACGAGGACACGTTGATGAGAATCTGCGCGCCGTCCAGGGCCAGCAGCTGGGGCACGGCCATGTGCCAGAAGTCCTCGCAGATCCCGAGCCCGATCCCCGCGCCGAGCTCCGACGGTACCGCCCGCAAGAGATCGCCGGCGGCAAAGAAGCGACGCTCGTCGAACAGCCCGTAGGTCGGCAGGAACAGCTTCCGATGGACGTGCCGGATCGAGCCGTCCTCGACGAGCGCGGCGGCGATGAACAGGCGATGGTCGGCCGACTCTTCGACGAACGAGATCACGGCCGATACCGCACCGGTCTCCGCGACGAGCGCAGCGAGGCGCGGATCGTCAAGGCGCATCGCAACGTCGGCGGCCAGATCCTGCAGCACATATCCGGTGAGCCCGAGCTCCGGGAACACGATCAGGTTCGCACCGCCGTCGCGCGCCTCCTCGAGGACCGCCCGGTGCCGCTCGAGGTTGTCCTCGAGAGCGCCGAGCGCGGGCGCCAACTGTGCGAGCGCAATCCGAACCCGCTGCATGCCCCGGAGGATACGCGACCGCCATGTGCTAGGCTTCCGG
>DASTYU010000196.1:0-12832 GCA_035764655.1 Candidatus Limnocylindrales bacterium | reverse complement strand
CGTCCACGACCACTATCCGTCGAAGGAGGCGCTCGACGCCGCGATGGCGTCCGGGGCGACGAGCTGGAATCCCGAGACGTTCGACCAGCTGGACGAGCTGCTCCAGCGACTCGGCGAACGAGGGTGAACTCCTCCAATACGCCGCCGGAGACCGCCACGGAGCTGCCGGTCTCCATGACCGGCAAGGCAAGCCCCGCGAAGGCGGCCGAAGGCGACGAGCCGGTGTTCGCCTACATCGCCGGCCTGCCGCAGCCGCAGCGTGCCATCGCCGAGCTCATCGATGCCTTGGCGGCCAGGGAGCTTCCGGATCTCCGGCGTGCGGTGAAGTGGGGGATGGCGTACTACGGCGTCGGCGGCGGCTGGTGCTTCGCGTCGGGCGCCTTCGTCGGCCATGTGAAGTTGATGTTCATCCGCGGCACGGAGCTCGAGCCGGAACCACCGGTGAGGCCGGTCGGGATGGGCAAGTCCACACGGGGGGTCGAACTGGCATCCGTGGCCGATCTCGACGAGCGCCTGGCGGCCTTGTGGATGAGGCAGGCCGCCACGATGCCCTTCTTCGGCGGGAAGAAGCGATGACGAAGGCGCGGGTCCCATGCTGAGGCAGGTCGCCGAGGGCGTGCTGGTACACCAGAGCGAGTTGCTCCAGAACAACACCGTGGTCATTCAGGGCGGGAACGGCGCGTTGATCATCGACCCCGGGATCACTCGCGACGAACTTTCCTGCCTCGCCGACGACCTTCGTGAGGTGGGCCAGCCGGTCGGGTCAGGCTTCGCGACGCATCCCGATTGGGATCACGTGCTGTGGCATGCCGAGCTCGGCGAAGCGCCGCGGTACGGCACGGGCCGCTGCGCGGCGGCGCTTCGAGACCTGCTATCGCAGGCGGACTGGAAGGCCCGCGTCGCCGAGGCGCTTCCGCCGGAGATCGCCGAGGAGGTGCCGCTTGACCAGTTCGGCCTGATCACCGGTCTGCCCGCCGGAAATTCGCAGATCCCTTGGGATGGCCCGCGAGCCCGGATCATCGAGCATCCGGCACATGCCCAGGGACATGCGGCGCTGCTGATCGAAGACCGCGGCGTCCTCGTCGCCGGCGACATGCTGTCCGACATCCTGATCCCGTTCCCCGATCTGGACGCAGCCGATCCGATCGAGGACTACCTCAGTGGGCTGCGCCTGCTCGAGGCCGTGGCAGACGACGTCGATGTCGTCATCCCCGGTCACGGATCCGTCGGCGGCAGCGGCGAAGTTCGCGTGCGGATCGAACGGGATCGCGCGTACGTGCACGCCTTGCGTGACGGCCGAGCTTCCGATGACGCGCGCATCGGCCCGACGGCGACGTTCGGCAAGGACTGGCTGCCCGGCGTCGCTGAATGGCAACGCGAGCAGCTCGCCCAAACGACAGAGCACGATGCGATGCCCCGGTAGACGACCGACCGCTACTCGTCGACAGCGACGCTGCTTCCTCGCCCGGGCTGCGCGCGTGGGCCCAGGCCATTTCGGTCGTCTAGTCGCGAAGGAAAGCAAGGACCGCCAGCACCCGCCGGTGGTCCTCCGGCGCGGGCTCGAGGCCCAGCTTGGAGAAGATCGTCCCGATGTGCCCCTCGATCGTCCTCGGGTCAACCGAGAGCTGGCTCGATATGGCGAGGTTCGAGCGTCCCTCGGCCATGAGGGCAAGCACCTCGCCTTCGCGAGGAGTCAGCTCGTCGAGAGGGGAATGACGGCGCGCCCGTCCGAGGAGCCGGCCGACCACTTCGGGATCGACCACGGAGCCGCCCGCCGCCACGCGCCTGACGGCGTCGGTGAGGTCTGCGATCCGGGTTACCCGTTCCTTGAGGAGGTATCCAATCCCCGACGCATCGTCTCGCAGGAGATCCAGCGCGTACCGCGTCTCGACATACTGCGAGAGAACCAGGATTGCGGTGTCCGGGTACTCCGCTCGGATCTGCCGGGCCGCCTCGAGGCCCTCGGTCGTATGGGTTGGCGGCATTCTGACGTCGACGACCACGACATCCGGGCGGTGCCGGGCGACGATCCTCAGGAGTCCCGGAACATCTGCCGCCTGGCCGGCCACCTCGAAGCCGGCCGCAGCGAGCGCCGCCGCAAGGGCTTCCCGGAGCAGGACCGCGTCGTCGGCGAGTGCGATCCGGAGCGGGGCCGGACGAGAGCCATTCGGTTTCTCCATGCCCGCCGACCTCACTGGAGCGGCAGCTCGGCGGCGACCGTCGTCCCTTCGCCGGGCGGGCTTGTCACGGTCAGCCGACCGCCGACCGCCGCGACCCGGTCAGCCAGGCCCCGCAAGCCCGAGCCGCCGGATGGATCCGCGCCACCGCGGCCATCGTCGGAGACCTTAACCGTCAACCACTGACCGTCGTTCGAAACGCTAACCGCGGCCTCGGTTGCTCCGGCGTGCCGGGCCGCGTTCGCCAACGCCTCGGCAACGACGTAGAACGCCGCGATTTCGACAGCGGCGCGGTAGCGAGCGTCGGTCGCTTCCAAGCGGACCGGAATTGGCGATCGCTCAGCCAATGTCTCGAGCGCCGCAGCCAGCCCCGCCTCGGCGAGGATGGGCGGGTGGATGCCGCGAGCGAGGTTGCGGACCTCCGCGATCGCTGCATGCAGCTCAGCCGTAGCCTCGTCAATCAGTGCCCCGGCGTTGCCTGAGGCGTCGCGAGCGACCTGGAGGCGCACCGCCAGCGCGAGGAGACGCTGCTGAGCACCATCGTGGAGGTCACGCTCGACCCGCTGTCGCTCTGCGTCAGCGGCGTCGACAATCCGGGCCCGGGATGCGCGGACCTCCTCCAGCTGTGCTCGGACCTGGGCGGTCAGCTGCTCGTTCTCGATCGCCAGTCGAGCGGCGCTGCTGACGGCTTCGACCAGGCCCGGGTTTTCGTTATCGATGGTCCGGTCGTGGACGAGCACCGCAAGCGCCTCTCCATCCCGTTCGATCCGCGCGAGCGCGCGCTCAGGGTTCTGTGTGAGCTCGACTGGCTGACCCGCACCATCGATGTATCCGGCCCCGCTCGGAGCTGCGAAGGCAAGTTGAAGCGTGGGATCTGCAAGGGCGCGGGCCAGCAGATCGCGGAGCCCTCCGGCCGGAACTCCTCGCCCAAGCTCGACCACGAGCTCCGCCACCCGACCGCGATCGAGGCGGAGTCGAAGCACGCCGAACAGCAGTCCGACCGGAACAATAGCGTCGACCGTCAGCGTGACGACGTGGTAGGTGTCCAGGAACGACAGGACAGGCTCGAGCTGGAGCGCCTGAGCGACATATCGCGCCGAGTGCACGACGTAGGCGATCGGCACGGCAATGGCCACGGGAACGAGCGCACGACGAGCGGCCGGTCCGGCCACGCGCCAGTGGCGCCAGATCGCGTACAGCACGAGCGCGCCGAGAATGGGAGCCAAGAGCTGCGCGGTGCGGACCATGGCGTCGGCCAGCTCCTTGTTCGGCCAGACGAGGAGCACGTTGTCGGGACACCATGCGCTCGCGCAGCCGTCTCTCGCCGGCTGCCACATCGAGGCAGGCAGTAGATAGACCACGACAACAAACGCGTAGACGAACACGACCAGCCGGCGATCGAAGCGGAGCGGCACGCGCCCGGACGGATAGGCCACGAGGACGTGGACGTACAGCGCGATTGCCATCGGAGCGAAGGTCGCCGCCAGGCCCTGGATGACGGAATTCGGCACGAACTGCATGGCCCACACGAGCTCGTTCCAGACCAGGTAGGCCAGGATCAGTTTCCAGAGAGGGTTCGCAGGCTGGCGCTCCAGGGTCACAACGGCCGCCAGCAGCCAGATCACCCCGTCGAGCGCCAGAATCGCCATCGTCGTGGGGCTGTCCGGGAAGGCGAGGAACCCTGAGTTCAGCGGCAGCCAGAAGCCGGCGACGATCGAGAGAAGCCCGAGGCTCACCACTCCGACCACGGTGACGCGCGAACCATTCACGGGCGAATCGTCCCACCGAGGTCCACCACCGCAACCGTGCAGGCTCGTGACAGCGTGCCGTGCAGACACCGGATTACCGCGAGCCGTGTGCCGTGCTGACCTCGATGTCCGATCGCCTTTCCGACGCCATTGTCGATGCGCGGGCGGGACCCGCCGGCGACGGAGGCTACGGCGATGACAGCACGAACGGTCCAGATCCAACCACGGGGCACAGACCGTCGGACCACGCCCCGGCGACGTGCCGTGGAGCCCAATCCACATGTGCTCGACGCGGCCCGCCTGATGCTCACCGGCGTTCTCGCGATGCTCGGCTTCGTTGGCATCACAGGGCTCGCGACCGGGCTCGCAGCGATGGCGCCGCCACCTTGCGCCGGTCCGGCTCCGGGGCTGCCCTGACGTGGAGGGCTCCACCAGAGCAGGGCCATGAACCCATGGACCACGACAGATTGGAGGCAGACAATGCGTCACGCAGATGCCGAGCTCCAGCTCGGGCTCGCCAACGAACGACTCGAGCGCTTGTATCGCGAGATCGCGCTCGCCAAACAGCTGCCTGTGAAACCGACACCGGCCGACGTCCTGCGGCGTCGAGCGGGCGAGGCGCTCATCCAGGCGGGCCAGTGGCTGCTGCCGGCCCATCGAAGCTCACCGGCCGCGTGAGGCGCGACTGGAGGAGGGTCGTCATGAGTGGGTTCAAGGCCGCGGTCGTCCAGGCGGCTGCTGTCGGCTTCGATCTGAACGGTGGATTGGACAAGGTCGCCCGTCTCGCCCGAGAGGCGAGCGAGGGCGGCGCTGCGCTGGCGCTGTTTCCCGAGGCCTTTCTCCCCGGGTACCCGCGCGGAATGACGTTCGGCGTCTCTGTTGGTGATCGCGCCGCCGCAGGCCGAGATCACTATCGGCGCTACTTCGACGCCTCAGTGGATGTTCCCGGACCGGCAGTCGACCGGCTGGCCGAAGTTGCGGCTGAGAATTCACTTCACCTGGTAATCGGCGTCGTCGAGCGGGATCGCGGAACGCTGTACTGCACCGTCCTGTTCTTCTCGCCCGACGGATATCTCGGCAAACATCGAAAGCTGGTGCCCACGGCAGCGGAGCGGCTCATCTGGGGCATGGGCGACGGCTCCACGATGCCGGTGTTCGATACCGAATTGGGTCGGATCGGGTCTGGGATCTGCTGGGAGAACTACATGCCGCTGTTCCGCACGGCGATGTATGCAAAAGGCATCGAGATCTATTGCGTGCCGACTGCTGACGGCCGGGAGACGTGGCAATCGACGGTGCGCCACATTGCGCTGGAGGGCCGCTGCTTCGTGCTCTCCTGCAACCAGTTCACCCGCCGCAAGGACTTCCCGGCGGACATGCCCAACACGCTCGCCCAGTCACCTGAGGATGTCGTCGCCACTGGCGGTAGCTGCATCATCGGGCCGCTCGGGGAGGTCCTTGCTGGACCCGCCCGTGACGGTGAAGAGATCCTGTATGCGGACGTCGACCTCGACCAAATCGCGCGCGGCAAGTTCGACCTCGACGTTGTTGGACACTACTCACGACCTGACATCTTCCGACTGTCCGTGGACGAAACACCGAGGCCATCCGTATCGCCGAACCAGTGATCTCATAACCACATCATCCGGAGCGGAGTCGCCGCCCTTCCCGAGTCGGCCTTCGGGGTGCATCATCGAGTCGCGTCATCCGTCCACCCGCGTCGCCTCGGAGGCCAGTCATGACGAAGACGGCTCGACCCGGCCGAAACCAGCGCCCGGAACGCGCGGCCCTGAAGATCCCGGCGACCGCCCGTCCGGTGCCGGCTGAGGACATGACGCTGGGACACCCCGACGGCAAGCTGTCACGAAAGGAATACGACGCCGAACTCGCCCGGCTGTACGTCGAGCTTGTGAAGTGGCACGAGTGGGTCCACGCCCAAGGCCTCAAGGTCGTGGTCGTCGCCGAGGGTCGCGACGCGGCCGGCAAGGGCGGCTCAATCAAGCGGATCCTCGAGCCCTTGAACCCACGCTATGCGCGGACCGTCGCCCTGCCAGCCCCGACCGAGCGCGAGAAGAGCCAGTGGTACTTCCAGCGCTACGTCGCCCATCTGCCCGCGGCCGGCGAGCTCGTCATCTTTGATCGGAGCTGGTACAACCGCGCCGGGGTCGAGCGGGTCATGGGCTTCTGCACAGAGGAGGAGTACCAGGAGTTCCTGCGCTCCTGCCCGGAGTTCGAGCGCATGCTGGTTCGGAGCGGGATCATCCTGGTGAAGTACTGGTTCAGCGTCTCCGACGAGGAGCAGGAGCGTCGCTTCCAGGAGCGGATGACGGATCCCACGAAGCGCTGGAAACTCTCGCCGATGGACCTCGCGTCGCGAACCCACTGGGTCGACTATTCGAAGGCCAAGGACGAGATGTTCGCCCACACCGACATCAAGCAAGCGCCCTGGTTTGTCGTCCCGTCAGACGACAAGCGGCGGGCCCGGCTCAACCTCATCAGTCACCTGTTGAGCCTCGTTCCGTACCGGGACCTCACCCCCGAGGAGATGGTCCTGCCGCCACGCCAGCCGGCGGGCGGCTACGTTCGGCCGCCGATGTCGGACCAGACGTTCATTCCGCAGCGCTACTGAGCGAGGGCCTCGCACACCGAATCGCCAGGGTGACCGTTCCAGCGTAGTCCCGCGGCGGGGTCGGGTCGCTCCCGAGCTTCGGGCGGAACGGCACTGGCGGCGGAGGTCGTACGGATCCACGGTGGCCGGCACAGGCCGTCGCTGGCTCGGAGCTCCTCGGATCCTGCGGGTCAAGACGGCATCCGAGAGGTCGGATTCGCCGTGGCTCTTGTTGGAGCGTCCAGGGCACACCTCCGTCCCGATCCCGCACTGCCACCGGCAGGCGAGGTCGCCGCCAGGCTGTCGGGCGTCTTCGCGCCGATCTGTACGCCGTTCGACCAACACGAAGCGGTCGACCTCGGCGCCCTCCGGTCGAACCTGGATCGCTACGCCGCCTCGGAGCTTCTCGGCTACCTCGTGCTCGGCTCGAATGGCGAAAACCGGAGCCTCGACGAAGACGAGCGGCTGAGCGTTCTCGACACGGTCGCTCGCCACCGGGCCGGCCATCAAGTCGTCCTCGCCGGTGCGGCGTACGACGCGCAGCGGCAGGCCGAGCGATTCCTGGCCGCGGCCGCCGACAGCGGCGCCGATTTCGGACTCGTGCTGTCGCCCGGCTACTTCCGCAAGCAAATGACCGACGAGATCCTGTACCGCTACTTCTCGAGCCTGGCCGACAGCGCGCGCATCCCGCTGCTGCTCTACAACGCTCCGGGCTTCTGCGGCGTCACGCTCAGCCCGGGCCTTGTCGGGCGGCTCGCGGCCCACCCGAGGATTGTCGGCTTGAAGGACAGCGCGAGCAGCGGGATCGAGCAATTCCTGCACTTCCGCGGTCCGGCCTTCTGCGTCCTCGCCGGCTCGGCCAACTTCCTCTTCCCGGCCATGCTCGGCGGCGCCGTCGGGGGAACGGTCTCGCTGGCCAACTCGTTCCCCGAAATCGCCGTCCGCCTGTTCGAGCTCGGGCGAGCGCGGGACAGCCGGCGCGGGCTGCCGTACCAGGCGTGGGTCGCGCGCGTGAACGCGGCGATCTCGGGCCGCCACGGGGTCCCCGGCGTCAAGGCAGCGATGGACCTCGCCGGCTATCGCGGCGGCATCCCGCGTCGCCCGCTGCTTCCCCTCGACGCCACCCAGCTGGCTGCGCTTCGTGCGGTCCTCGAGGCCGAGGGAGTCCTGTCGTGAGCGGCGACATCCTCGCACTCGACGTGGGCACCAGCGTGCTCAAGGTGGGGGTATTCAGCCCGGCGCTCGAGCAGCTCGCCGGGACGCAGCGGACGTATGCGCCACGCGTCAACGACCAGGGCTGGGCGGATATCGAGCCTGAAGCGTGGTGGTCCGCCATCCGGGACGCATGCGCTGAACTCCGTTCGGATCTTGCCCGGGTCGAGGTCGTCGCACCGTCGGTCACGACTCCCGGGCTCACGGCAATCGACGCGGATGGCAGCGCACTGGCGCCGGCGATCCTGTTCTTCGACGGCCGCTCCAGCGAGCAGGCAGCGCGGATCCGCGGGATGGTGGGTGAGGACTTCTTCCTGCGCGAGACATGCAACCTGCCGGTATCTGGCGGTTCGTCGCTGGCGAGCATCCTGTGGTTGCGCGAGCAGCGACCGGACGTCTGGGCCAGGGCCGCCCTGTTCGGTCACTGCAACACCTACCTGGTCGGGCGGCTGACCGGCCGCTGGGCGATCGATCCGTCGACGACGTCGATCACCGGCCTGTACAACACCGCGGCCAACGACCTGACGTGGAACAGCCGCGTCCTCCACCTCTCCGGGATCGGCATGGATCGCTTGCCGCAGCTGGTGCCGAGCCATGCGCCGGTCGGCCGGGTCACCGAGTCCGCGGCGGCGGAGCTCGGGCTTCCGCGCCGTCCGGTCGTCCTGTGCGGTGGCAATGATGCGGTCCTGGCCGCCCTGTCCGGCGGCGTCACCGAGGCGGGCGACGTGACCATCATCAGCGGTACCTGCGACATCGCGAGCGTGTGCATCGATCACCCCATCGCGGCGGCCGACTTCAACGTCCGTTGCCACGCGGTTTCAGACCGCTGGCTGACGTTCTTCGTCCTCAACGCGGGTGGTGAGGCGCTCGCCTGGTTCCACCAAACCTTGTGCCCCGACCTGGACGAGGGAACCTTCTACGGCGACTACGTTCCGGGGGTGGTTCGGCGCTTCCTGGCCGACCCCGCCGCCGACGCGCGCGAGGCGGCGCTGCCCGGCTACGTTCCCTACCTCGCCGGCAGCCGCTACTCCCTGGAGCGCCGCACGGCGAGCCTCGACGGGCTCTCCGTCGCCACGACGCGCGACGACATCTTGCTGAGCATCATCCGCGGCAACTTCGCGTACCTCGGCGACAACCTGCGCACGGTCGGCCAGCTCGTGCCACTGAACCATCGCGCGTCGATCTCGGGCGGCGCGGCCGCGATCCCCGGATTGCTCGCGGCACGGCGTCGCTGGACCGGTGACTTCGACTACGTCCTTCGGCCCCAGTCGTCGCTGCTGGGTGCGGCGATGCTCGGCCAGCTCTACCAGTCGGAAGTGGCGACGCCTGGAGACGCCGCCGTTCGAACCAGCATGGAGGCGGTGTGATGCCAACGATTACCACCAGCTACACGACCATCAGTAATCCCGAGGCGGCTGCGACCGACCTCGTCCGCAAGGCCCAGGAGGGCCTCGAGGGCGACCCGACCCTGGCCGTTCTCTTCGCGACGACGCAGTACGACACGCAGGGACTCGTCGCGTGTGCGTTCGATTCACTCCATGGCGTGCCGCTGTGGGGCGGTTCATCGTCGAGCGGAATCTTCACCGAAGCCGGCTGGATCACCGCTGATGATGGGGCCGCAGGCCTGATGCTGATCTCCGATCGGCAGGCGGGGGTCGGCGTGGCCGAGGTCGGCGAGGACCCGGAGGATGCCGGGCGTCGCGCGACACAGGCAGCGATCGACGGTCTGCGAGCGCCCGCCGGGGCGCTGCTCACGATCTCGTTCATGGGTCCCGAGGAGGCGATCCTCAAGGGCGTGTCCGCAGTCGCGCCGGGGGTCCCGGTGGCCGGTGGCACGTCCTCCGATCACTCACCGGACGGGAAGTTCCAGCAGTTCGCCAACGGCACGGCCTACCAGGGCCATGTCGCGGTCGCCGCGCTCGCGGGAGCGGTCGGGCACGCATTCACGAACGGGTACCGGCCAACCGGCAAGGTGGCGACGGTCACCAAGGCCGAGGGCCGTCGGGCATACGAGCTCGGCGATCGCCGGGCCATGGACGTGTACAGCGAATGGGTCGGCCGCCCTGAGACCGAGATCGGCGGCGGGGCGATCCTGGCATTCAGCGTTGAGCATCCGCTGCTGTTCCACAAGGACGGCCTCACCTACTCGGCCCATCCGGTCAATACCAACCCGGACGGCTCGATCGACTTCGGGGCGGCGATGACTCCCGGGATGGTCCTGGAGCTCGGCGAGAACTCGGTCAACGGCCTCATCGCGGAAGCCGGCACTGCGGCCCACGCCGCAGCGAAGGGCGTCGAGTCGCCAAAGGGCGTTGTCCTCGCCTACTGCGGCGGCCGGGCCATCGCCCTCGGTGAGCGCATCGGCGAGATCCCGGGCGAAGTCGAGCACACGCTGGGTGCCCTTCCGATGATCGGCTACCTCGCGTTCGGGGAGCAGGGCACGGCCGTTCGGGCCATCCCGACGCACGCCGACCTGAGCGTCTCGACGCTCGTGCTCGGGTGACTGCCTCAAGCCGCCAGGCGTCCTATTCCGAGGGAGGGTTGCAGATGAACAAGGAACCACGTCGCTACCAGAACTTCGTGGCCGGGCGCTTCACCGACGCAACGGGTGGCAAGACGCTGACCGTCGAGAATCCGGCGACCGGCGACGTCATCGCCGAGGTACCCGATTCGTCCGCCGAGGACGCCCGCCAGGCGATCGAGTGCGCCGAGCAGGCCCAGGTTCCTTGGGAGCGCCTCGCACCGATTGCGCGAGCCGGATACCTGCACGCCATCGCGGCCGGCATCCGGAAACGGGCCGAGCCGCTGGCGAGGACCCTGTCCGAAGAGCAGGGCAAGCCACTCGACCAGGCCCGCGGAGAGGTGGCCGGCACCGCCGACTACTTCGACTACACCGCCGAGTGGGCGCGCCGCATCGAAGGCGAGGTCATCCCGAGTGACCGGCCGAATGAGCTGCAGCTCCTGCTGCGCCAGCCGATCGGCGTCGTCGGCGGCATCGTGCCCTGGAACTTCCCCCTGTACGTGCTCGCCCGGAAGGTGGCGCCAGCGCTGCTGACCGGCAACACGATCGTGGTCAAGCCCAGCGAGATCACCCCGAACAGCACGCTCGCGCTTGGCGAGGTGTTCCTCGAGGCCGGCGTACCGGAAGGCGTCGTCAGCCTCGTGTGCGGGTACGGGCCGATTGTCGGTGAGGAGCTCGCTGCCAATCCCACGGTCGGGATGGTGAGCATCACCGGCAGCATCCGGACCGGTTCGCGGGTCATGGAGCTGGCGTCACGGAACATCACCAAGGTGAACCTCGAGCTCGGTGGGAGCGCGCCGGCGATCGTCATGCCCGACGCCGACCTCGATCTCGCCGTTCGCTCGATCAAGGCCTGCCGACTGCTCAACACCGGCCAGGTGTGCGGAGCGGCCGACCGGACGTACGTCCACGAGCAGGTCGCCGGCGAATTCACCGACCGCTTCGCGGCGGCCATGGGCCGGGCGCGCTACGGCAATGCGCTCGAGGACGACGGCGTCGACCTCGGACCGCTCGTCAGCGCGCGCCAGCTGGAAGCCGTCGCGGGCAGGGTGGACAAGGCTGTCGCCGAAGGCGCCGACGTGGTGGTGGGCGGCAAGCCGGCCACCGACCGACCCGAGGGCCACTTCTATCCCGCGACCGTCATCGCCGGCTGCCGCCAGGACATGGCGATCGTCCGCGAGGAGATCTTCGGCCCGGTGATGCCGATCGTGGCCTTCCACGACCTGGACGAGGCGCTGGCCTACGCCAACGACTCGATCTATGGGCTGGCATCGTCGATCTTCACCAAGGACGTCGATGTCGCACTGCGCGCCTGCCGCGACCTGAAGTTCGGGGAGACGTACATCAATCGCGAGAACATGGAGAACATGCAGGGCTTCCACGCCGGATGGCGGAAGTCGGGCCTCGGGGGGGCCGATGGCAAGCACGGCGTCCTCGAGTACACCCGAACGCACGTCGTCTACCTGCAGGCCGACGGGGTCGGAGCCGGCGGCTGACCTGTCACTCCCGTTCGTGGCGCCCGGGCTGACCCGGGCGCCACGCACATGCGGTCAGGGAATCGCCACGCCCGACAGCACCACCGGCGTGTGGATCGTGTAGTCGACCTCGTCGGACTGGTCGACGCCGTCCGGCGTGATCACGTCCATGAGCTTCGGGACTGTGGCCGGGTCCACCGTGCAGTGTGGATCCGGGCTCGCCGTCTCGCAGACGCCGAACTGGAAGGCCTGCGGCGTCGCCGCGAAACCTCGCGCTTGATCGGCGCTGAAGCCGTCCTGCCCCGTGAGGACCACGTTGAAGCTCCAGTCGCTCTCCGGTTGCCCGAGCGAGGCCTTCGAGGCCCGGAACGTGATGAAGCGCGATATCGGATTGGCGCTGATGGTCACCGTGCCGAGCGTCGTGCCCGAGGCGTCGATGTAGCGCTGGCCGAAGCCCTGGACCTGGATGAGCCGGCTCCACGCGTGAGGTCCTGCGATCCGGAAGTTGCGGGTCGCGTTCGCGGCTTCAATCGACGTCGTCGTCGCATCGGGGTCGTGGACGTACACGTCGACGAGCTGAGCCCCAAGCGCGCTTCCGAATGTCTCGCTCAGGTCTCGCGTCTGGAGCCTGAAGACCACGTCGGTCCCGTCGTCGTAGACCTGGAACCGCTGGATGTCGAACGCGCCGTCGTGGAAGGCGTCCGCCGTCGGATACGCGTAGTTGCCGGGACCGTTGTCATCGCCGTCGGGGTCCGCGACGTCAAGCAGGAGCGTGCCCGGCACGACATCGAACACGACGGTTCGCTGCTCCTGGGCAGTGCCGCCCGTCGGACTGACCGCAACGATGGTGAGGACGGTCGTTCCGCCTGCGACGTCGACCTCGATGCTGAAGGAGCCATCGGTGGCGACGGTCGAGGCGATCGTCGTCGCCGAGTTGGCATCGATGTTGGTCGCCGCGACGTAGACGGTGTTGCCCGCGGCGGTCGTCCCGCTGACCGTCACCGGCGAGGCGGTCACGGAACTGTTGTCATCCGGGGCGGTGACCGTGAGCGGCGTCGTTGCCTGGCTGTGGGCGACGTAGCGGTCGTGCG
>DASTYU010000195.1:0-6015 GCA_035764655.1 Candidatus Limnocylindrales bacterium | reverse complement strand
CGCCGCAACGATGCCCGCGGTCATCAAGCGGTTCGTCGCGTCGCCGGAGAACGAGCCACCGTCGTACTCGCCCGACTGCATCAGGGAGACGCCGTTGTTCGAGTCGGTCATCTCCTTGGCGTTGACCTTGCAGCCGGTCTTCTCCTCGAACGGGGTCACCCAGTCGAAGTTCTCGTCGACGTCGCCGCGCTCGGCGTAACCCGCCCAGATGACCAGGTTCAGTTCTCCTTCGCCCTCGCCGAGCTCCGCAATCGGGCTCGGAGCGGCCGATCCCGAGCTGCCGCCGGTGCACGCCGCCAGCACCATCGCCGCGGCCCCGGCCAGCGCCAGGAACCTCCGATTCGTCATCCCTCGTTCTCCTCCACCTTGCTCCCGTCAGCGACTGGGAGCTCGTGCTGTCGCTTCCAGATGAGGCGGACAGCCTTGCCTTCCTGGGCGAGCGCCTCGGTCGAGGTCGTCGCGAAGTTCTGTTGCGTGACGATCAGCTCCGAACCCGCATCGAGCGCGATCCAGTAGCGGGTATCGGGGCCGAGGTAGGAGACCGCGCGAACGCGGCCGGCGGCGGCACCTTCGTCGTCGGCCGCCGCTGCATCAGCCTCGGCCAGGCGAATCTTCTCGGGCCGGATCGTGAACGACCCGGAACGACCGAGGACCCGCTGCGCCACATCGCCGGTCAGCAGGTTCGAGGTACCCACGAAGCCGGCAACGAAGCGAGTCGCCGGGCGCTCATACACCTCCGCGGGCGCGCCGAGCTGCTCGACCCGCCCGTTGTTGAACACCGCGAGGCGATCACTCATCGTGAGCGCCTCACCCTGGTCGTGGGTGACGTAGATGAACGTGATCCCGACCTGCTGCTGGATCTGCTTGAGCTCGATCTGCATGTCCTCGCGAAGCTTCAGATCGAGCGCGCCCAGCGGCTCATCGAGCAAGAGCACGCGCGGCCGGTTGACCAGGGCGCGGGCGAGCGCCACGCGCTGGCGCTGACCACCGGACAGCTGGCCCGGCTTGCGGCCCTCGTACCCCTCCAGGCGCACCATCCGAAGCGCATCGGCCACCTGGGTCTTGCGCGTCGCCTTGTCGACCTTGCGGACCATCAGCCCGTAGCCGACGTTGTCGCCGACCGACATGTGCGGGAACAGCGCGTAGTCCTGGAAGACCGTGTTGACGTCTCGCTCGAACGGCGGGACACCGGTCACGTCGCGGCCGTGGAGGACGACACGCCCGCTCGTCGGCTGCTCGAAGCCCGCGATCATGCGCAGCGTCGTCGTCTTGCCCGACCCGGACGGGCCGAGCATCGAGAAGAATTCGCCGTCGCGGACGTCGAGGTCGACGCCATCGACGGCGATGACATCGCCGTACCGCTTTTCGACGTGTTCGAGCCGGACTGCGACGGATTTCGTTGAGGAATCGGCCGGAGGCGGCGAAGACAGGGCCTCCGCGGAGAGCGCCAAGTGGACCTCGCGTCATGACGGGTGCGCGGGATGGCGGGCACTATCCGGCGCTGCTCGGGCAAAGTCAACCAAAATCGGTCGGCGCCACGGGCTGTTCCGTCTGGAGCGCCATACACTCCCGCGGTGCATCGACCCGTTCGTCTCGCCCCCGCCGTCCTCGCCGGGCTGTTCGCGCTGGCAGCCTGCGAAGCCGGTCCGCCGGCGGCGACGCCGCCGATCTCGCCGGGCTCGTCCGAGGCGCCCCGCGAGGTCAACCTGATCGCGCGTGACTACTCGTTCCAGCCTCCGACGCTCGACCTCGCGCCAGGCGAGACGGTGCGGCTCCACGTCATCAACGGCGGCCTCATCACCCACGAGGCGATCATCGGCGACGATCGCGTGCAGGACGCCTGGGAGGTCGCCGAGGCTGCGCCGGGGATCGCCGATCCGCCGCCGGGCCCGACGCCGGTTGTCAACGTCCCGCCCGACGTGGCCGGTGTCCGGATCGTCGTGCGCTCCGGGGAGCGGGTCGACCTCGAGTGGACGGTTCCCGCAGAGGCAGCGGAGGAGGCATGGACCGTTGGCTGCCACATCTATGGCCATTGGGAGAAGGGGATGCAGATCCCGGTCCGCTGGGTCGCCCCACCCTGAGGGTTGTGGGTGGTACGCTCACCCTCCCGCAGGAGATGCACGTCGAACCGAAGCCTCGAGGAGGAACGCATGACCTATGTGATCGCCGAGCCGTGCATCGATGTGCTCGACCTCTCGTGCGTGTCGGTCTGCCCGGTCGATTGCATCCACTACGAAGAAGGCGTCGATCGCAAGCTCTTCATCGACCCGAACGAGTGCATCGACTGCGGCGCCTGCGAGCCGGAGTGTCCGGTGAACGCGATCTTCCCGGAGGAGTCGCTCCCGACCGAGTGGGCGAGCTACACGCAGATCGACGCCCAGTGGTACGTGGACAAGGCCGCCGCTCGGGCGGAAGTCGACTCCCTGAAACCGCCGGGCTGATGCCGGCGCCCGCAGGGCGCCCCTGATGCGGATCGTCTCTCTTCTGCCCTCCGCCACGGAGATCGTCTGCGCCCTCGGGCTCGGCGATGAGCTGGTCGGGGTGACCCATGAGTGCGACTGGCCGCCGGAGGTCATCGGCAAGCCGGTCGTCACGCGCAACACACACGATCTTCACGAGCTGCCGAGCGCGGACATCCATAACCTGGTGTCCGCGGCGATGCACGGCGGCTCGTCGCTCTACGCGCTCGACGACGAGAAGCTCGCGGCGCTCGAGCCGGACCTCATCCTGACCCAGGAGCTGTGCCGGGTCTGCGCAGTCAGCTATCACGAGGTCAACGAGGTTGCCCGCGCGATCGATGCCTCGATCACGGTCGTGTCGCTCGAACCGACGTCGATCGAGGGCATCCTCAACACGATCACCACCGTCGGCGCGATGGCCGAGGTCGAGGACGACGCGCTCGACTTGGTCGAAAGCCTGCGCTCGCGGCTTGGCGCCGTCGAGGAGCTTGTCACCACCCGGCGCGATGCCGGCCGTACGGGGCCGCGGGTCGTAGCCGTCGAGTGGCTCGATCCGCCCTTTGCGGTCGGGCACTGGGTCCCGGAGCAGATCCGGCGAGCCGGCGGTTGGGACCTGCTCGGCCGCGACGGCGACAAGGCCGTCGAGACCACCTGGAACGCGGTGCGCGAGGTTGACCCCGAGACGCTGCTGCTCATGCCGTGCGGGTTCCACCTGCCGGAGACCGTCGCCGAATGGCATCGAACGCTCCGCCCGGCCTGGTTCCCCGAACTGTCGGCGGTTCGAGGTGGGCACGTCTTCGCCGTGGACGGCTCGGCCTACTTCAGCAGGCCGGGACCGCGGGTCATCGACGGCATCGAGCTGCTTGCCGAAATCTTCGATCCGGAGGCGTTCGCCGACAGCGCGCCGGCCGGCAGCTGGGCGCGGGTCGAGGCCTGATCCACATGCCCTTCCGCTCGTCGTTCGACTGTCTCTGGTGCGGCACGGCGTACGTCGCGCGCGGGACCGACGACATCGAGGGGTGGGCGCAGCTCTGCCCCGACTGCGTTGCCAAGGCCGGTGAGAACGGCTTCCTCCGGTTCCGCCTGCGCGACGCCATCACCGAGCGCGGCCGTGCCGCCGTGCCGGCCGGAGTGGGCGCGACGGCAGCCGACGTCGGGGACGACGAGCTCGTTGCCTACTACGAGGCGCGGGCGCCCGAATACGACGATTGGTATCTCCGCCGCGGGCGCTACGAGCGGGGACCCATCCATGACGCGGCCTGGAACGCCGAGCTCGACGCGGCGGGGCGCTGGCTCGACAGCCTGCCCATCTCGGGCGAGATCGTCGAGCTCGCCGCGGGCACGGGCTGGTGGTCGCCGCTCCTCGCCGCCAAGGGTGAGCTGTCGATCTACGACGCGGCCGAAGCTCCGCTCGATCGCGCCCGGGACCGGCTCCTGGCGCACGGGCTGCGCGCACACATCCACGCGCGCGACGCATGGGCCGAGCCGGACCGCCAGGTCGACGCGCTCTTCGTCGGATTCTGGTTGAGCCACATCGAGCGGGATCGGCTCGGGGACTTCATGGCGCTGGCGCGCCGCTGGCTGCGCGACGGCGCCACGTTCGCGTTCATCGATTCGCTGCCCGACCCCCAGTCAGGCGCGGCGGACCACGAGCCGCCGGCTGCCGACCGTTCGATCCGCAAGCTGGACGACGGCCGCGAGTTCGAGATCGTCAAGGTCTACTACTCGCCCGCGGAGCTCGAGGCGGCCCTGCTCGAGGCCGGGTTCGCTTCGGCAGAAGTCACCTCGAGCGGCCGCTTCTTCCTCCTCGGCCGGGCCACGGCGTAGGCCCGCAACGCCTTCTGAGCGACGGAGCGACGCGGCCTATACTCCGCGCGATGTCCCCCCTCTCGAAGCGCACGATCGCGACCATCGGATCGGGCGTCATGGCCGAGGCCATGGTCGCCGGGATGCTGCGCGGCAAGCTCGTCGACGCGCAGCAGGTCGTTGCCAGCCATCCGCGCCCTGAGCGCCGGGAGCAGCTCGAGCGCGAGTACGGCATCCGCGTGGTGGAGTCGAACGTCGAGGCTGTCGCCGACGCCGACGTGGTCCTGCTCTCGATCAAGCCGCAGATGCTCAACCGCGTCGGCCGCGAGATCGGCCCGCACCTGAAACGTGGTCAGCTCGTGCTGTCCGTGTTGGCCGGGGCCACCACCGCGGCTTTGACCGGAATCCTCGGCCACGATCAGGTGGTCCGCTCCATGCCGAACACGCCGGCGCGCCTGGGCAAGGGCATGACGGTCTGGTACGCCACGCCCGAAACGACCGAGGACCAGCGCGCCCAGGCCGCCGCCCTGCTGAGCTGCCTCGGCGCCGAGATCGAGGTGGACGACGAGAAGTTCGTGGCCATGGCCACCGCGGTGTCGGGGACCGGCCCGACGTACGTGTTCCTTGTCATGGAGGCGCTCATCGACGCGGCGGTGCACCTCGGCTTCCCGCGCCACGTGGCCCACGATCTCGTGATCGAAACGCTCGAGGGGTCGACGCTGTTCGCAAAGCAGTCCGGGATGCACCCGGCCGAGCTGCGCAACATGGTGACCTCGCCCGGCGGCACGTCCGCCGCGGCGCTCCACGAGCTCGAATCCGGCCGCTTGCGGACCGTCCTGTCAGAGGCGGTCTGGGCAGCCTATCGGCGCACCGACGAACTCGGATCCCAGCTCGAGGCGTCCGTCGCGCGATCAGCCGGCGAACGCCGGTCGCGTTCGTGATCGACTCGCCCACCGCATCTCTGACCGACCTGCGCCGCGCGCCGCTGTCCGACCTCCGAATCCTCGACCTGCGAGCCACGAACCGCGACTTCTGGGCCGATGAGGCGGCGGTCTGGGACCGGTTCGCTGCGTCCTGGCCAGGGCTCGACGATGCGGCGTGGCCGCTTCCCGGTGCCGCCCCCTCCGACGCCGGTGGCCCGGACTGGTCGCTGGCCGAGCACGTCGGGCACGTGGCCGACTGGCAAGCACTCGCGATCGACTACATCGGCGCGGTGCTGGATGGCGGGACATGGCCGTCGGACGATGACTACGACGGCGGCGACTTCGATACCTATAACGAACGCCGGCGCGAACCGTGGGCGTCAATGGATCCGGTCGCGATCCGCACCCACCTCGCGGACACCCGTTCGCGCCTGCTCGAGACCGCCCGACGCCTGTCGACCGACACCATCCGCAGCGACGACGCGTGGGGCTGGGTCTACATGGTCCTCCACGGCCACTACCTCGACCACCTCGCCGTCATCGAGCCGTGGCTGCGGATCTTGCGCGCCCGCCAGGCGGACGGCGACCCGTTCGTCGACGACCCGCGACCCGCCAGCTTCGAAACGTTCTGGGCCGCCGACGACGCGACGTGGACGGGGCTCCAGGGTCTGCTCGACCGTGTTCCAACCGAGGCCTGGACGGCCGCCGAGCTGACGCCCGGCTGGACGCTCCGCGAGCACGTTGCCCACCTTGCCGACTGGGCGGCGGAAGGCGTCCGCGCGGTCGAGGAGTTCCGACGCGCTGGGACCTGGCCCGCCGACCCCGCG
>DASTYU010000194.1:0-7511 GCA_035764655.1 Candidatus Limnocylindrales bacterium | reverse complement strand
ACGATGTTTCGCTTGGTCTCCGTGGCGCCGGGCAGGCTCACGATCGAGGAGCGCAAGTCCGGTGAGACGCTGACGGGGATCCAGTCGTTGACGGACATGCCCAGGTCACGGGCAGGACCGTGCCCCTCGGAAACCGAGCCGACGAACAGCCGGTGCTCCAAGCCCTCCACGGTATGGAACAGGATCGAATCCCCGTCGAGCCAGGTTCCCTCGAACTCGTCGTCGGTCGACGCGTCGAACTCAACGATGCGATCCGAGGTCACGGCGCCCGCCGCGTCGACCTCCGCGACGTGGATCCGATAACCGGGTCCTGCCGGCGATCCGGGGGCCGGCTCCGGCCCGTAGTAGAGCAGCCGCGTTCCGTCGGCCGACCAGACCGGTGTCTGGAAATAGGACCAGGCATCGGCGGTGTAGGTCGGGTCCGATTTGAAGCCAGGGTCCAGGTCAAGCCGCTGCAGGCCTGTGCCGTCCCGCCCGATAACGAAGATCCCCCACGCGGTCGTCGAGTCCCGACCGCGGAGTGTCAGTTGGGCCCCGTCCGGCGGCCGCCAGGCGACGCTCTGCAGGACCAGCAATCCAGTGTCGACCTCCTGGATCGATCCGTCGGTCGCGTTGATGATCCGGATCAAGGACGGATCGCTGTCGAGCAGCACTGCGACCGCGTCGGACTGCGGTGACCATTCAGCCCAGCCGATCGTCGGGGCTTCCGCCAGCATCCGCGGCGACGAGCCGTCCGAGGCGGCGGTCCATAGCTCGGCGTTTGCTGAGGCGATCTCGCCGCGAACGAAAAGCATCCGCGTCCCGTCCGGAGACACGAGCGGATTGTTGTCGTTGGTGTCGCCAGCGAGGATCGTGCGTGGGACGCCCGTAGGCGAGTCGGCTAACACGAGGTCGCCGTCGACCGAGTAGTAGACGGCGCCATTGGCCGCGGGTCCGAACGGCGGCGGCACCCGGTTGCGCAGGGATCCGGCGACCAACAGGGCGCCCGCAATCAGGGCGATGAGCAGCGCGGCGACCGCGATGGTCCGCCACGGCACGCCGGGTGGCGTCGCAAGCCGCGAGGTAATGGCTGACATCGGAATCCACCTTTCGGGGATGCGCCAGGCTGCACGACGCCGGGTTCGAGCCGTCCGCGCGAGGACGTCGTCGAGCAGGTGCTCGGGCGGGCTCGTAGGGGCGTCGCTTGCCAGCCAGGCGTTGACGTGGCGGTCGAGATCGTCGCGCGCGGTCATGCCAACCGCCTCTCATTCGAATTGGCGGAGCGCGCGTCCGCGTCGAGCGCGGCACGCAACGCCCCCATCGCCCGGTTGATGCGAGACCGCGCCGTCCCGGGTGGGACGCCGAGCGCATCGGCAGTCTCGTCGAGGGTCAATCCGAGGTAGTGGTGCAGGACGATGACCGCCCGTTGCTCGGGCGCCAGTCTGCGGAAGCCGCGTTCCAGCTGGTCGCGGTCGGCGAAGTCCGCGGTCGGGTCCGGCACCATGCCGTCCCATTCACGAACCTCGGATTCGACCGTCCACCGACGCCGTCCCTTCGACGCCTCGCGATAGCAGGCGCGCAGGAGCAGCCGGTGGAGCCAGCCGTCGAAGCGATCCGGGTCGCGCAGCGCCGACAGGTCGCGCCACGCGGCGACGAGCGCCTCCTGGGTCGCGTCCTCGGCACCGTGCGGGTCACGCAGGATGAGGCGGGCCACGGCGTAGAGTCGGCCGATCGAGACGCGCGCCAACTCCGAGAACGCGTCGTGATCGCCCGCCATCGCCCGCTCGACCAGCTCCCGGCGCATCGGGCCTCCCTTGGGTCGGCACGGCTCTCGGGGCCGTGCTCAACAGCGTAAGGGCAGGCGGAGCGACGGTTAGTTCCAGATTCGCCATCCGCTGCCCCGCGGAGCCTGGCTTGCATTCCGCACGGGACTACTACGCACATTGGTTCACGCCTGGACAGACGTGGGAGCGGTGATTCGTGCGTGGCGTCGCGCCGTGAGCTTGCCTTTCGGCCCGATCTGGCGCAGCGAGCTTCGTTACGAGTCCCGGTGGGACTGGATGCGAAGCACCGCGCGCGAATGCGGTAGAGAGCGCACCCGCGAGCCGTGCCATCCGAGGTGACGACGCCGGCGGATGGCTACTCGAGCCGTTGGATCCCCGGGATCCCGTCGAAGCCGCGGTCGAAGCTCATGACCCGGTCGATGTCTCGTGCGTGCATCACCGCAATGTGGATCGCGTCGCGCGCCGACCGATCGGGCGACGAGTGCATGATCCGCCGCGCTCGCTCGACGTCGCCCTGTTCGATCGGAAAGACGACGTCGACGATCCCGAGGAGCGCGGCGAACGCGGGATCGATCATGTCGAGGCGGTTGATGGCTCGATATCGGTGCAGGATCTCCTGGAGCACCTCGACATTGGTACACAGCGCTTCGCCCTCGGCGATGGCGTCCTCGGCGAGCTGTCGGGCACGGGCCTTCAGGGGGTGGTCAGCCCCGACGAGATACATTGGGATATTCGAATCGACCAGGATCACTGCGTGGACTCGGGTGCCAGGTAGCCCCGCTCGATCTCCGACAGCATCTGCTCAATGTCCGCGGTGGGGCCCTGGTGGCGATAGGCGCTCTGGATGGCCGCAAGCTTGGTCGCCACATCGGGCCGGGCCTGCCGCTCGCGTGCCTCGCGCAGGCGCTGCCGAACCCATTCGGCGGTTGTCACTCGCTCGCGGCGAGCGAACCGCTGGATATCGCGCAGCTCATCGTCGTCCATGAGCACTTGAAGCCGCTTCATCCGAGGAGACTAGATGACTCATGCTAATGAGTCAATGGAACGCCAGATGAGGTGCACAGGCGCTCCTGGCTCCTACCGCGCTAGAGTCGGGCGGAAGATGAGAACGCCGAGACCCACCGTGACCGAGGGTGCGACGGGCGATCCGCCGATGGAGCGACGCGCCGCCATCGCCCGTGCGGCGCCCTACGCGCTCGCCGGGGCAGGTTTGCTGGCCGCCTTCATCGCGGTGTACGTCATCGCAGTCCTGACGGAGACCGGACAGCGGGTCGAGAACACGGCGCTGCTCGGGGCGGCCATTCGCAGCGAGGCCGAGCGCGGCCGGTCGGCCGACGCGCTGTCCCCGGTCAGCCTCGCGACATTCGGGCTCGCGGTTTTCCTGGTGGTCACAGCCGGGTTCGCGCGTCGACGCTCAGGGTTGGGCCTCGTCGCTGGCGCCGTCATGGTCGTCGCCGTGGTCGCGGCCGAGCTGCTCAAGGACGTGCTCCCTCGGCCGGCGCACATCGACGGGCCGGTCTGGCTGCTGCGCAACAGCTTCCCCAGTGGCACGGTGGCGGTCGTGGCCGCGACTGGTGTTGGCGCCCTGCTCGTGTCGCCCGATCGACTGCGCTGGGCGGTGCTGGTCGTCGGCGGCGTGGCCCTCGCGATCGCGGCGCAATCCACCCAGATCGCCGGCTGGCACCGCCTCAGCGATGCGGTCGGCAGCGGCCTCCTGGTCGCGGCGGTCGGCGCATTCGGGGTTTCGGTGCTTGCCGCCGGGGATCTCGTTGCTGACTCATCCGTCGGGCGGATCACGTGGCGGGTGTACGCCGGGATCCTCAGCGTGGGAGGCGTGCTGCTCGCGCTCGGGACACTGCTGCTGGTGCTCCTCGTCGTCTTCCCGCTGCTCTCGTCGCCCGAGGGCGGCCGGCGGGTCTTCTTCCAGACCGCGTTCCCGCTGTTCGCCGCGGCGCTGACGCCGCTGACGCTCGTGCTGTTTGCGCGTCTGCTGGAGGGGCGGTCCCTCGGACGCCGGCCCGCGGAAGAACGCGACGAATTGAGCGAGGCGACGGGCTCGTCGACCGTCGTCTGAGTCAGCCCGGGCCGACGGTCCTCAGGATTCGGATGGAGGCCACGATGGTGTCGATCTCCTCTTCGAGCGCCTGACCGGCGTCGGGTTTCGACACACCACCAATGAACATGAGCGACCCGTCGAGGTCGACGATCCAGGCGCGAATCGTGTCGCCGGCCGTCGTCCCGAGCCACCGCGCACCCACTTCGGCATCGTCCCACGCGAAGAAGAAGCCAGGATCGCACGCGTTGTCCTCGCGAAGGGTGAGCACCAGGCGTTTCGCGGGCCGTCCGCCGACCACGGTGTCGGCGGGCCCTTCGACAAGCTCCGTTCCGCGTGCCGATGCAACGGTGGCAGCGGCCCTCTCCATGGACGGCCCGATCAGCGGATCGCGCAGGCCCTGGCATGGCCAAGCGATCGAACCGGCGGGAAGGCGGGTCCAATAGATCATGGCTTCGGCGGACTGCGGCTCGCGAATGCTCTTGTTGAGCGAGATGTAGCCGAACTGTTCCCAGCGCGCCGACGGCACCTCGAACGAGAACGCCACGCCATCCACGCTGGTGGTGTGGCGGCCGACGGGGAGGTCGCCGTTGGGGCCTACATTTCCGTGCGGAAATAGCGCTGCCGAATCGATGCGAACCGAGGTGACGATCCGAGCGAGATCCTGTTGCTGTTCGCGCGAGGCGCCCCGGTAGTGGGTCGCGAGGACGAGGCGGACGCCGTGCACGTCGATCACGTAGACGGTCGCGACGCCACCGTTCAGCAGAGCGAACGGCTGGGCCGTTTCGTTCCTCCAGATGAAGCGGCCCTCGGGTCCGCCGCATGCGTTCTCGAAGTCGTCCGGCAGCCTGAGCACGAGCTTGCGCCCCACGTAGCCGCCGACGATGACGGCGGTCGGCCCCACGACATCAAGGTGCTCGATAGCTTCGAGCGCGGCCGTCAGTTCGCGGGCCGAAGGGCCAACCGGCACAAAGGACGGTTCCTGCCCGCCCAGGCACGTATCGGCCACGAGGCTGGTCACGTCCTGGACCCCGAAGCTGGGTGCGTTAGGCGTCGTCTCGTACGCCTCGTCGCCGGTGAACACCGCGGATCCGTCCGCCGCTGCCCGCCACCCAGCGGGGAGCGTCAGATGCACCGTCCCTGCGGGCGTCGAGATGTCGTACGGTCCCGGGGCCAGCTCGTCCGGAAGCGATGCGGTCGGCATGGGCTGTGGCGTGGCCTGTGGCGTCGCCGGTGCCGGCGTCGGTCCGGGTGGAATCGCCGCGCCGGGGCGACGTTCCTCGGGCACCAGGCTGACCACGACGGCGATGACGAGGAGCGCCGCGATCGCGGCTGCCGCGCCGGCCGGCCATCCCGCGAGGCCGGCAGGCGGCCACCACGCGGGCAGCCAGCGTCGAGGCGGCGTTTCGTCCATCGCCCTCGCGGCGACGGCCAACGGGTCGATGGGCCGAACGCCACCCTCGGCGAACGCGCGCAGTGTGGCGCCCAGCGCCCGATCGAGCGCCTCGTCAGTCATCGTTGAGCTCCAGTCGAAGGCGGGCTGCCGCGCGCATCAATCGAGAGCGAACTCCCGATGGCGACATCCCCAGCGCATGGCCGATCTCCGTCGCGTCGAACCCCGCAACATGGCGCAGCGCGAGCAACGAGCGGTCGTCGTCGGACAGGCGGCGCAGCGCCGCGGCAAGGTCGGAGCGGTCCACCCGTCCCGAAGGGTCGAGCTCGTCGGAGCCGACGTCTGCGACCTCGATCTGCACGACGTGCTCTCGGCGGCGCCGGCGAAGCGCCCGGCGCGCCTCGTTCGCGGCGATCGTGACCAGCCACGGCCGGAGGTGATCGGGTTCGCGTAGCCCCGACAGCTTGCGCCAGGCGATCATCCACGCGGCCTGCACGGCGTCCTGCGCGGCGTCCTGGCTGCCACAGATCACGAAACAGACTCGCGCCATGTCGTCGTGGTGCTGGGCGACGATGTCGGCGAAGGCCGCGGCGTCCCCGGCCGCGGCTTGTGCCACGGTAATTGCCGCGAGACCTCGCGGGGTCGCCAGCTCCTGTTCCATGGGATACAGATGCCCTCGAAGGGGCAAGTGTCCCACCAACGTGTTCGGGCTGGGCCTGCGGGCGGAGAGGCACGGCGTAGTCCATGTGCTACAGTGCCAAGCCATGGACCGCATCGCGCTTCGGGAGCTCAGGAACCAGGCCAGCCGCGTCGTTCGACGGGCGCGCGCCGGGGAACGGCTGATCATCACCGTCGATGGCGTTCCCGCAGCCGAGATCGGTCCCGTCCGAACAGCCGATGCGGCCGTCAGCCTCGATGAGCTGATCGCCAATGGCTCCGTCGTGGCCCCCAGGTCCCGCAGTGTCCAGCGACCGCCCAATCCTCAGCCCGCGCCCACGGGCCGGCCGAGCGCGGACGTGCTGCGCGAATTGCGCGAGCGCTGATGCTGTTCCTCGACACATCGGCGCTGGTCAAGCGTTATGTCGCCGAGGACGGAACCGACCTCGTCCTCGCTCGCATGCGCGATGACCCTGAGTGGGTGGCGTTGGCGCTCGCTCGGACCGAGGCCGAGATCACCCTCTGCCGGCTCGGCTTCCCGATGGATGAAGGGGACGTCTGGCAACGGCTGCGCGCGGATTGGGAGCGTTGTCACGTGGTGCCCGTCGACCCAGCCTGCCTCGAGCGCGCCACGGAGATCGGCTGCGAGTTCGAGGTCCGAACGCTCGATGCCCTGCACCTCGCTGCAGCCGATCGCCTCCCTCGCCCTCTGGTCATGCTGACCTTCGACCAGCGGCAGGCGGACGCCGCGCGCTCCATGGACTTCGTTGTCGAGGGCGCCTGACCGCGATTTTGGGACGTGACATCACGGCCGGCCGAACGTCACATCGGCAAACCCGTCACCTGGTGGATGAATGCGCGGATTTCTTCGCCTCCTGGTCAGCGTCCTGCCGGCGGCCTTCGTGCTCGCTTCCTGCGCCGTCGCCGGGTCCATCGCGACGGAGGCGCCCTCGCCCAGCCCGGCCTCCTTCGCGCCGGCCACCGCGAGCGGGGCGCAATCTCCATCGCCGAGACCCGTGGCCTCCGAAGCTCCGCTTTCGCCGGTCGATCCAGCGCGGCTCGCCCCGGACTCGTACGCCCGGGTCGTGACCGACAACGTCCGCGTGCGCTCGAAGCCCGGCGTGTCCGACGACTCCATGAAGCTCGAGCCGCTGCTCCCGGACGGCGTCGGGCTGCTGGTGCTCGATGGCCCGGTTCCCGCCTCCGGCTACGACTGGTACCAGGTCAAGCCGATCTTCGATGCGGACACGCCCGAGGGCGGCTACCCGTTCGGATGGGTTGCCCGGGCCGGCAAGGACGGTGAGCCGTGGATCGAGCCGGAATCCGCCAGTTGCCCGCCCGCCCCCACCGACGTCGCCGGCTTGTCCTCGCTGTCCGCGACCGCCCCGCCGTACGCCGCGATCACCTGCTACAGCGGCCAGGAGCTGACGTTCCGGGCTCTCCTAGGCGCCCAGGAGTCGTTTTCCTGCGGCATCCACCCGCAACCGTGGGGCGTCGAGCCCGCCTGGCTCGACGGCTGTCAGGTCGATCCCCCGTTCCTGGCCGCGGTCGACAACTGGGCGCTCATCGTTGGGCCCTACTGGGCACCGGGAGTGGACATGACCATCGTGCCGGATCAGGCGGCTGCCCCCGACGCGTGGCCCGT
>DASTYU010000193.1:0-4431 GCA_035764655.1 Candidatus Limnocylindrales bacterium | reverse complement strand
GCCTCCAGTACGTCGACGTGTGGAAGAACGCCAATGAGCTCGGCAAGACAGCCGGTGCGGCGGCGCTCGCCCTGTGCGCCGGCGGCGACATGGCCAGCCTGACCCTGCAGGACGGCCTGATCGACCCGGCGGTCGCCCCGGCCGCCGGCCTGACCGCCACGGCGTTCCAGACCCCTGGCGGCAACTCCGTCAACTCGTTCATCCTGACGCCGACCCCGCTGACTGCAGAGAACCTGCAGCTGGCGATCGACGGTGGGCAGGTGACCAAGGAGCAGCTGTGCGCCGGTGTTGACGCCGCGACAGCTCCGCCGGCCTGCCAGTGACGGTCTCCGACCGCTGAGCTAGCCATCACGCCTGCGCCCTCGGGTCGTCCCGGGGGCGCAGGTCGCTTCGATCCACAGCCAGGAGGGCCGTCGTGGCGAACGTGGCCGATGTCGCACCTGTAACCGGTCAGGTCGAACCCCCGGCGCGTCGGTCGCTCCGCGGCATGGTGGCGCAGACGGAGGTCGACTTCCGCCTGTTCGGCATGCTGATCGCCCTCGCGGCCATCCTGCTCGGCTTCCACGTGATCAGCGGCGGGAAGCTCATCCAGCCCAACAACATGCTCACCCTGGCTGTGCAGGCGGCCGGGATTGCGATCATCGCGACGGGGATGGTGCTGGTCATCGTCTCGCGCAACATCGACCTGTCGGTCGGATCGCTGGTCGGGCTCGTCGCGATGACCTACGCCGTCCTCATGACGGACTGGTTCCCCAACATCTTCGGACTCGCCCCCGATACCCCGTTCCTGTGGGTGCTCGCGCTGGCGATGGGGGTCGGGATGGGAGCCGCGATCGGGGCACTCCAGGGATTCATCATCGCGTACATCGGCGTGCCGTCGTTCATCGTCACGCTCGGTGGCTTGCTGACGATCCGTGGGCTCGTCTGGTACCAGTCAAACGGGGCCGCCGTCAACGGACTCGACAAGACCTTCCTGCTGATCGGCGGCGGGGCCCAGGGCTCGGTCGGCGGTCTGCTGACCTGGGGCATCGCCCTGGTCGGATCCATCGCGGTCGTCGCCATCCTCTTCAACTCCCGACGCCAGCGACGACGCTACGGGTTCCCCGTGCGCCCGATCTGGGCCGAGATCGTGCTCGGGGTCGCCGGCTGCGCCGCGATCGTCGGCGTCGCCTGGTTCGCGAACAACAACTTCTGGCCACAGGGCCTGGCCGACCGGGTTGCGGCGGAACAGGGCTGGGGCCCCGCGCCAGAGGGCGGCTGGAAGATCCCGACGGGGTTCCCGTTCCCGATCGTCCTGCTCATCGGCGTGACGATCGCGATGACGTGGATCGCGACGCGGCGCAAATTCGGTCGCTATGTCTACGCATACGGCGGCAATCCCGATGCTGCCGAGCTGGCCGGCATCAACACGCGCTTGACGATCCTCAAGACCTACGTGTTGATGGGGATCCTGTGCGCCCTCGCCGCCGCGATCGTGTCGGCCCGGCTCAATGGCGCCTCGCTGGACATCGGCGATACGTACGAACTGCTGGTGATCTCGGCCGCGGTCATTGGAGGGACGTCGTTCAGCGGCGGCATCGGGACGATCCCCGGGGCCGTCCTCGGCGCGTTCGTCATGTACTCGCTGAAGTACGGTTTGAGCTTCGTCGGGGTCAACTCCCCGGGCCAGAACATCGTGGTCGGCATCGTCCTCGTCGTCGCGGTCGGTCTCGACACCATCAATCGTCGGCGCGGTACATGAACGGCGAGGAGGGACTCGTGGCTGTCGCGGAGCGAACGCCGCTCGTCGAGATGCGCGGCATCAACGTCGCCTTCGGCGGCGTCCATGCCGTCCGAGACGTTTCCATCGATGTGCACGCCGGCGAGGTGAACGGCCTGGTCGGCGGCAACGGCGCCGGCAAGTCGACGCTGATGCGCGTGCTGTCGGGCGCCCATCCCGCCGACAGTGGCGAGATCCTGGTCGAGGGCAACGAGGTCAGCATCAAGAACCCGCGCGACGCCAAGGCACAGAACATCGAGACGATCTACCAGACGCTCGCGTTGGCCGACAACATCGACGCGCCGGGCAACGTGTTCCTCGGCCGCGAGCTGACGACGCCGTGGGGAACGCTCGCCGATGGGTCGATGGAGGACGCGACGCGCAAGGTCATGAAGCGGCTCAACCCCAACTTCACCCGCTTCAAGCAACCGGTCCACTCGCTGTCCGGCGGCCAGCGTCAGGCCGTGGCGATCGCCCGCGCCGTTCATTTCAACGCAAAGGTCCTGATCATGGACGAGCCCACCGCTGCCCTCGGCCCGGCGGAGACGGCGCAGGTGCGCGACCTGGTCCGCCAGCTCAAGGAAGAAGGTCTCGGGATCTTCCTGATCAGCCACGACATCCACGACGTCTTCGACCTGTCCGACCGAATCAGCGTCATGTACCACGGCCGCCTCGTGGGGACGGTCGACAAGACATCGGTCACGACCGACGACATCCTCGGCATGATCATCCTCGGCAAGCGACCCGAGGAGGTAACGCAGAAGGACCTGGCCGAGCTCGAGCTGGGCAGCGCCCCCGTTTCCTGAGCATTTTCCCGGAAGGTGACTCGTGCCCGACGCTTTCTTCACTGACGTTTCCGGCCGCATCGGCTTCGGTGGCATCGGCTCCACCGATCCGTTGGCCTATGCGGTCTACGAGCCTGACCGGCTCGTCCTCGGCAAGCGGATGGCCGACCACCTGCGCATCGCGGTGTGCCTGTGGCATTCGTTCAACTGGCCGGGGTCGGACGTGTTCGGCACTGGGACGTTCGACCGGCCGTGGCTCGGCGCATCCGGCGACCCGATGGCCGCGGCGCGGACGAAGCTGGCCGCCGCCTTCGAGTTCATCGACAAGCTCGGGGTGCCGTTCTTCACCTTCCACGACCGCGACGTGGCGCCGGAAGGAGCCACCTTCGGCCAGTCGGCCGCGAACCTGGCGGCGATCATCGACGAGATCGCGGGCCACATGGACCGTACCGGGATCAAGCTGCTGTGGGGCACGGCGAACCTGTTCGCCAACCCGAGGTATGCCGCCGGCGCGGCAACGAACCCGGATCCCGAGGTCTTCGCCTACGCCGCGGCGCAGGTCCGCCAGATCCTCGAGGCGACCCACCGGCTCGGCGGCGCGAACTACGTCCTGTGGGGCGGCCGCGAGGGCTACGAGACGCTGCTCAACACGGACCTGCGCCGCGAGGAGGCCCAGTTCGCCCGGTTCCTGCATCTGGTCGCCGAGCACAAGCACAAGATCGGGTTCGAGGGCACGTTGCTCATCGAGCCGAAGCCGCAGGAGCCGACGAAGCACCAGTACGACTACGACTCGGCGACGGTCCACGGCTTCCTGGTCCGCCACGGCCTCGAGGCCGAATACCGGGTCAACATCGAAGCCAACCACGCGACGCTCGCGGGCCACTCGTTCCACCACGAAGTCGCCTATGCGGTGGCGAACGGCGTGTTCGGATCGATCGACGCCAACCGCGGGGACTACCAGAACGGCTGGGACACCGACCAGTTCCCGAACTCGGTCGACGAGCTGGCGCTGGCTCTCTACGAGATCCTGCGCGGCGGCGGGTTCACCACCGGCGGCTTCAACTTCGATGCGAAGCTGCGCCGCCAGAGCATGGACCGCAGCGACTTGTTCCACGGCCACATCGGCGGCATCGACACGCTGGCGCGCGCCCTGCTCGTTGCGGCCGAGATGCTCGACGGCGGGCGGCTCGAGGCGGCGCGCGACGCGCGCTACGCCGGCTGGGACGGCGAGCTGGGCAGGGACATCCTCGGCGAGGGGTCGTCACTGGCCTCGATCGCCGACCGCGTCGCGGCGGGCGGCATCGAACCGAAGCCGCGCTCGGGCCAGCAAGAGCTGCTCGAGAACGTCGTGAACCGCCACATCTGGGCCGCCGACCGGTAATACCGCGCCCAGCCGGCAACCGATACGCCCTGCTTATCCGTGTGCGATGGCGCCGATACACTCCGCGGATGCGTCGCATCAGCCGCAAGGCCGAAACCTTCACCGAGTCCGTCATCCGGGAGATGAACCGGCTCGCGGTCGAGGCCGGAGCGGTGAGCCTGGCGCAGGGCTTTCCGGACTTCCCGGCCCCGATCGAGCTGAAGGAAGCGGCCGCCGCCGCTCTGTTTGCCGACGTCAACCAGTACGCCATCGTCGCCGGGGCCCCATCCCTCCGCCGCGCGATCGCCGCGAAGACGACCCGCTTCTACCCGGACTGGCGGCCCGACCCGGACACCGACGTTACGGTCGTGTGCGGCGCCACCGAGGGCATGATCGCGGCGATGCTCGGACTGCTCGACCCAGGCGACGAGGTCATCGTCTTCGAGCCGTTCTACGAGAACTACGGCCCCGACGCCATCCTCACCGGAGCGACCCCGCGCTACGTGACGCTCCACGAACCGGACTGG
>DASTYU010000192.1:0-2072 GCA_035764655.1 Candidatus Limnocylindrales bacterium | reverse complement strand
TTCGCCACACTGGCCGGCGGTGCCCTGGCCGCCCTTCTAGGAGGTCGCCTCGGGCGGAACGAGCTCCACAACGACCGAACCCGTGACGTTCGCGACGGTCGTCGGGCCGCACGCGTCACGCCAGTCCTTGACGGCGGCGATCGTGGTATGGCCGTGCAGCCACAGCGGCGGGCGGATCCGGTCGAGCAGCCAGCGATAGGCGGCGTAGCCGAGATGGTACGGGTCGGACGCCGTATCGCCGACCCCACGCGGTGGCGCATGGCTGACGATGAGCACCGGTCCGTGCCGGCGCAGCAGCCGCCGAACGGCCAGCCGGCCGGCAGCGCGGAGCACGTCCCACCAGGCTTTCCGCTCGTTGCGCAGCGCCACCTGCTCGCGGCCGAGCCCGGGCCATGAGAATGGCGCGATCGTCACGCCGCTGAGCTCGGTCAGACGGCCGCTCCTCATCGGCGTCGGCGCCTCGTCCGACATGGCGGCCCACTGGCCACCGCGATCGTGGTTGCCCCGGACGAACGCCAGCGGCACGTGGAACGCGTCGGCGAGGAAGCCGAGGTACGACGGCTCCAGGTCCCCGCAGCCGACGATCGCGTCGAGTCGCCCGAGGGCCTCGCGGTTCACCTCGTGCTCGAGCGCGGGATCGGGGGCGTCGGACACGGCGAGCAGGCGGATCGGCGCCCCGCCGCGCGCCCCGAAGGCCTCCGGATCCGGCCACTCGACGGTGAGGCGGCGCGTCATTCGGAGCGCCCGTCGATGCCTTCGGGACCGTTGGTGCTGATGGGCTGTTCAGCCGCCAGATCGCTGCTCGCACGGGAACCCCGGCCGGCGGCTCGCAGCGACCGGGAATCGGCCGCCATCGGCGCCAGCGACACGATCGGCTCGGTGCGCCGGGCGCCGGATGGGACGAGTTCCGTGATGTTCGCGTCGATCTCCACCTGGCCGCTGTACTTCGCGAGGCCGACCCGGTTGTGACCGTCCGCGACCCAGAAGCGGTCACCGAACTTGAGCACGTCGATCGGCGGCAGCGTCTCGAGCCGATCTGCGGCACTGCGCAGGCGCTGCCAGCGGCCGGACCAGTTCGTGCCGCGAAACTGCTTGAGCGGGAGGAAGTCGCCGCCACGTTGCGCCCCGCCACCGACGGCGGTGCCGGCGATCTCGTCGACGTCGATCGAGCGGAGGCCGACCTGGACCGGACGCGCAGTGCGGGCTTCGGGGTGGACGTCCATGAGGTACGCGAGCGGCTCCGATCCGAGCCGTCGGATGCGCCGAACGCGGGCTCCGGGGCGCTCCTGCCAGCTCTCGCGGGCGCCGCCGATGGCCGTGCTCACGCGATCGACGATGGGCTCGGCCACGGCCTCGGCACCGTCGACCACGGTTTCGACGGCGCGTCGCGCCTTGCCCGGCAAGGAGCGTCGCGGCCGCTGTTCCTCGTCGCTCATCGCCCCAGCCTAGGCGAAAACGTCAGCCCGCCCCGACCGTCTCCACCGCGAGGCCGGCCTTCGTGAGGTCCTCGGGGTTGGGGTCCAGGTCCGGCGTCGCGATGATCCCCGTTGCGCCGATCGCGCGCGCATAGTCCGTGAGGTCCTCGGGCGTGTCGCTGTCGGGCAGCCAGCCGTAAGCTTCGATGCCCGCTTCGACCAGTGCCCGCACGCGGCGGGCAAGCGGCGCCTGGCCCGCGGCTTCGAGGTCTGCCGCCGTGAGCAGCGGCGGCGCACCCTGATCCGGCCCGTCACTCGCGAAGCCAGTCGGCAGCGGCGACTCGAGCGGAGAGACCCGCGCCCCGACGTCATACAGCACGACCCGGGCACTGCGCTCGAAGCCGAGCTCCGTGGCGCGCTGCACCACCGGGTCGGCGGCTTCCTCCTCGTTCATGACGGCCACGATCGTGGCCGGCCGGCGCTGCGTCGTCATGGTGGGAATGGTCCGCCGAGCGGTGTTGCGGACGCATCATGACTTCAGGCGGAACGGTAGCGCCGCGGCTCGATTGCGACGTGTGTGGGAGGTGCACGTAACAGCCAACGAAGGGCTGTCGGATGGGCCGAACTCCAGCAAAACGGGCGAAATCCGTCGACTTC
>DASTYU010000191.1:0-11246 GCA_035764655.1 Candidatus Limnocylindrales bacterium | reverse complement strand
CGCCGAGCATGTGAGCCGCGAAGACCCAGCCGTACACCACCCCCACGTTGTGCGCCCCGAAGCGGTCAGCGGCCAGGGCAACGGTCGGCGGAACCGTCGCGATGTAGTCGAGGCCGAACAGGATCGCAAAGGCGCCGATGGTCATCGTGTCGTGGACGAACGGCAGGAACAGCAGGCTCACACCGCGGAACGTGTAGTAGATCAGCAGGAGCCTGCGCGGGTCGTAGCGGTCGGTCAGCCAGCCACTGGCGATGGTCCCAATGAAGTTGAAGACGCCCATCACCGCGAGCGCGGATGCGGCCGCCGCCTGGGTGAAGCCGTGCTCCACGGCGTGCGGGATGAAGTGCTGGCCGACGAGGCCGTTGGACGTGGCTCCACACACGAAGAACGTCCCGGCGAGGAACCAGAAGTCGGGCGTGCGGACCGCCCGCCGCATGATTCCCGCATCGGGCGGAGGCGGCGGTCGGATGGGGCCGTCGGGTGAGCCGAGCGGGCGCGCGTCGACCTCCGACGGGTCGTTGCGCACGAAGGCAACGACCGGCGCGATCAGTGCCAGGGCAAGGACGGCCAGCGCGACCGCCGCAAGCCGCCAGTCGAACACGATGGCCAGCCCCGTCAACAGCGGGATGAACAGGAGCTGACCCGCCGAGCTGCTCGCGCCGAAGATGCCGGTGACCAGGCCGCGATCGCGCACGAACCAGCGGGCGGCGACGGTCGGTCCGAGGACGCTGGCGACGAGGCCCGTCCCGACACCGGCCAGCAACCCGAACGTCAGCGTGAGCTGCCAGATCTCGGTGACGAGGCTCGAGACGACCAGCGCGATGCCGGTCGTCAACAGGCTCAGGATCACGACGCGGCGGACACCCAGGCGACCCATCAGCGAGCCGGACAACGGGCCGGCCAGGCCGTACACGACGAGACCGGCCGCCGCGGCAAACGAGACGGAGGCAGTCGACCAGCCATGCTCGTCGGTCATCGACAGCAGGAACGCGCCAGGCGCCGAACGAACGCCGGCCGTGACGAGCACGACGATCGCCGCGACGGCGACGACGACCCAGCCATAGAAGATCCGGGGACGCACGGCTGAAGGCTAGTCGGCTGGCTCGGGGTCGGACCGGGCGGGATCGGAGCGGGCGGGTTCGGCCCGGTCCTCGGGCAGCTCGATGCTCAGCATCCCGCCACCACTCGTGGGAATCGCCGGAAGCCGGTCGCCCTTGCGCACCAACTCGTGCGCCGGCGGGGTGGTTCGGAACACCTGCCCGTCGAACCCGGCCAGGATCCCGCCGATCGTCTGGGCCCCGGACGGGGCCTTTCTGCGCTTCGCCACCGCCGCAGCGTACGACACGCCTGTGCCCCTCGAACATCGGCAATCCGTTGACGGAGATGTCTAGGGTGCTCGTGTGATCGACATGCTTGGGCGCGCGCGCGAGGTCGCCGCCATCGCCCGGTTCACGTCCCGGGTGGGGCGCGAGCCGGTCGGGCTCCTGGTTGAGGGCGAGCCGGGGATCGGCAAGACGACCGTCCTGTCCGAAGCGATGCACCAGGCCCGTCAACGGGGGCACCGCGTGCTCCAGGCTCGGCCCGCCGAGTCGGAGGCCGATCTTTCGTTCGCGGCACTCGGCGACCTCGTGGGCGAAGTGTTCAACGAGGCGAGCGGAGTCCTGCCGGCCCCGCAGCGGCAGGCACTCGAAGTGGCGCTGCTCCTTCGCGAAGCCGACGAGCCGGCGGACCCGCGGACGACAGCGAGCGCGCTCCTTTCGGTGATGACGACCGTCAGCAGGCGTGCGCCGCTGGTCATCGTCATCGACGACGCCCAGTGGCTGGACCCAGCCTCCACGCGCGCACTGGAGTTCACCGTGCGGCGCCTGCCGGCGACGGTCGGGGTCGTCGTTGGACGTCGCGTCGGCGCCGCCGGCCCGCTCGATCTTGCGAGCGCGCTCCCGCCGGGCGGTCTCGAGCATGTCGCGCTCGGGCCACTGCCGATGGCCGCCGTGCACCGCCTGGTCCGTGCCCGCTCCGGCGTGAGCCTGCCCCGGCCACTGCTCAACCGCATCGCTGAGGCGTCCGGCGGGAATCCCTTCTTCGCCCTCGAAATCTCGGACGCCATCGCGCGGGGCGGCACGACGCTTGCGCTGGGTGATGCGCTGCCCGTGCCAGCCCGTCTGCAGGACCTGTTGAGCGACCGCATCGACCGCCTGTCACCGGAGGGACGGGCCGTGGCCTCGGGCGCCGCTGCACTGTCCCGCCCTACCGACGAGATGGTCCGAGCCGCAGTCGGACCCGACGTCGATGTCGACGCTGCACTGGTTGAGGCCGAGAACGCCGGTGTCCTGGTGTCTGATCGCGATCGGGTGCGGTTCTCGCATCCCCTGCTGGCATCGGCGATCTACGGATCGCTCAATACCGCTGAACGCCGGTCGCTGCACCGCCGCCTGGCGGCGCTCGTCGTCGACCCGGAGGAGCGGGGGCGGCATCTCGCACGGAGCGTCACGACCGCCGATGTAGGCGTGGCAAGCACCGTCGAGGAGGGGGCCGATCTGGCGGCACGCCGCGGGGCCACCGAAGCCGCCGCGGAACTCTACGAGGCAGCCTGCAGGCTGACGCCGCCCGAGCGGTCGGGGGACCTCGCTCGCCGCATGCTCGCCGGCGCGAATGCGCTGGCCAGCGCCGGCGACATCACCGGCGCCCAGTCGCTCGCGACGCGCGCATTGGCCATCGGGCCAACGGCCGACCTTCGAGCGCGAGTACTCGTGCTGCTCGGCTCCATCGCGTCGTACACCGAGACGATGGACGTCAGAGTCGCCCTCCACGAGCAGGCCTTGGCGGAGGCCGGCGAGGATGCGTCGCTGCGCGCCAGGGTGCTGCTGGCGCTCTTCGAACAGATCGCCAGCGATGCACCTCGCGCCGGGCAACGAGCCGACGAGGCAATCGCACTCCTGGGCCGGGATGGCGACATGTCGGAGCGCGCTCAGGCACTGATCTGCAAGTTCATCGCCGAGGCCGTGATCGGCCACGGTCCGCGGACCGACCTGCTGGATCAGGCCCTGGCGCTCGAAGCCGGGTCCGGCGGTCCGCTATCCACGTATCCGCTCATCTGGTTCCACTGGATCGACGACCTCGAGGCAACCCGTGCTCGCTTCCGCCTGCACGACCAGCGCTATCGCGATCTTGGGGACGTCGTCGGGACAGCCGAGATCGTCGAATTCGTCGCAATGGCGGAGTTCCGCGCGGGACACTGGGCGGAGGCGGAACGATCGCTCGAGGCTGCGTGCGAGACGCTCGCCCATTTCGAGCTTCGTGGTCCGCTTGTCGCGTCGTTCACCGACCGCTCCATCATCGATGCCCATCGGGGCAGGATCGACCGCGCTCGACTGACGGTCGATCGTATCCTCGGCATCGAGGGGCTCGACGTGTTCTGGCGGATGGTGTGTCACTCCGCGCAGGGCTCCGTGGAGTTCTGCGACGGGGCGTACGCGGCGGCCGACGAGGCATGGACGACGATGCGCGCGGAGGCCGAGGTCGTCGGCTGGGCCGACTTCCTTGATGATCGCAGCGAGCCCGATCATGTCGAGGTGCTGGTCGCGCTTGGCAGGCTGGACGAAGCACGGAGCGTGCTTGACCATCTCGAATGGCGGGGCCGGACATTGCCGCGATCGTGGATCGACGCGTCCCTGCCGCGCGCGCGGGCCCTCATCCTTGCCGCGGAAGGCAGTGTGCCCAACGCGCTGTCCGTCATCGACGAAGCCCGCGCGATCGCCTCACTGCCCTTCGAATCGGCGCGACTCCTCCTCGTTCGAGGTCAACTCGAGCGCCGTGCCAATCGGAAGCTCGCGGCGAAAGCATCGCTGACGGCAGCACTCGCGGCGTTCAGTGAGCTCGGGTCGCCGCCGTGGGAGCGACGGGCCCGAGACCAGATCGCCCGACTCGGGCTCCGTCATCGAGGTCCGCACGAGCTGACCGAAGGTGAGCGCCGCATCGCCGAGCTCGCCGCGATGGGCTTGACCAACCGAGAGGTGGCCAACGCGGCGTTCGTGAGCCCGAAGACGGTGGAAGCGAACCTCGCTCGCGTCTATCAGAAGCTCGGCATCCGATCGCGGGCCGAGCTGGGCGCACGAATGTCGGCCTCGTCAAGCGGTTCCGAAACCCAACCGTAGGGAATCGCCCGATGTTTCGGCACCGAGCCTGGTCATAGCGTCGACGACGTCATCTCGTTGGCGCACGACTCCGCGGGCTCGAAAGGAGATCCCATGCGACGGATATTCCCGCTTCTTCCATCCTTCGCCGCGATCGGCGCAGCTGCCGTGATCTTCGCCGGCGTGGTCAATGGCGCGGGCCCGCACACGCTCGCGCAGGCCCAATCAGCCGGCTGGGACTGTGAGCCGCTGATCCTGATCGGGGGTCACTACCACTGCTCACCACCGGGCAAGCCGGGCGTGGTGGAGATCATTGACGGCACAGCGACGGCGCCAAGCGTCGTCCACCAGGTCTTTCGACCGGATGGCTCCTACGCCGGCTCGGAGACCCTGATACGGGCCGATCTGTTCGCGGGCCAGCCGTGCCCGACGGACCAGTGGCTGCCCGTCCCACCGTGGCTCCCGACTCCGACGTACTACGCCTGCCACCACTTCGCGTTCACCCCCTAGAACCCAAGCGCATTGCGGAGGCGGCGACCCGAGCGGGCCGCCGCCTCGCCGCGCCCGGAGAGTGATCGCGATCGTTCGCGGGCCGGCCGCTTGACGTAGCCTTGGGCCGTGAGTCGCGCCACCGAGGACCTCAACCGGCGCATGCTGCGCGCCCGAGACGCCATGGATCGCGCGTACGCAGAGCCGCTCGACGTCAGGACTGTGGCGTCGGTCGCGCATGTCTCCGAGGCGCACTTCATTCGCACGTTCCGTGCCGTGTTCGGCGAGACACCGCACCGCTACCTGCAGCGCCGCCGCGTCGAGCGTTCGATGTTCCTCCTGCGCGAGACGGACCGGAGCATCACCGATATTTGCTTCGACGTCGGCTTCATGAGCCTGGGGACGTTCAGTCGCACCTTCCGGGAGATCATCGGCGAGACGCCATCGGCCTACCGCGAGGGCCACGGGCCGATGGTCCCGCCGAACTGCATCCAGATGTGGGCGATGCGGCCGCGCGTGGCCTCGGGCGAGGAGCGGGCACACAGCCGCGCGAAATCGAGCAGTTTTGGAGAAGCCGACGCGACCGCGGCTCCCCTAGCCTGACCGACGTCCAACACGAGATCGCAGCGGAGAACCCGACCGATGATCACACGCCTGAATGTCGCCTCGATCTACGTCCTTGACAAGGAGGAGGCGCTCGACTTCTACGTCAACAAGCTCGGCCTCGAGAAGGGCTCGGACGTCAAGCAGGGCGACTACCGCTGGCTGACCGTCCGCGTCCCGGGCCACCCGGAGGTCGAGATCTCGCTCGAGCAGCCGGGGCCGCCGCTCCACGACGAGGCGACCGCCGAGCAGCTTCGGGAGCTGATCACCAAGGGCGCGCTCAGCGGACTCGTCTTCCACACCGAAGATGCCCGAGCCCTGTACGAGACGCTCCAGGCGCGCGGCGTGACCGACTTCACCCAGGAGCCGATCGACCACTTCTACGGAACCGACATGGGCCTGCGCGACCCGTTCGGCAACTCGATCCGCATCCTCGAGCGAAAGCACGCTGCCGCGACGGCCTGAACCTGATGCACCCGGAAACCGAGGAGACCGACATGCCCGCCAGCAAGCAGGGAACCCCCACCGACAAGGTCTGGACCGAGGAAGAGCAGGCCGCGATCCAGGAGAGCGCCCGCGAGCGCAAGAAGCAGGCGAAGCTCACGCCGGAGCAGGAACGTGAGGTGGGCGAACAGGAGGTCCAGGCGAAGATCGCCGAGATGCCCGAGCCCGACCACACGATGGCCGCGCGCGTCCACGCGCTCGTGCTGGGCGCCGCGCCCGATCTCGTGCCGCGGACCTACTACGGCATGCCGGCCTACGCGAAGGACGGCAAGACCATCTGCTTCTTCCAGCCCGCCTCGAAGTTCAAGGTCCGCTACTCGACGTTCGGCTTCCAGCCCGAGGCGAAGATCGACGACGGCGAACTGTTCCCCACCGCCTTCGCGGTCATCGAGCTGACGCCTGCCGCCGAGCAGCGGATCGTCGACCTCGTGAAGAAGGCGGTTCGTTGAACCCAGCCCCATCCGGCCCGCAGGAAGGCGGCGCCGTGACGGACACGGCGACCCGCCTGACGCCGGCGCGGCTTGCGTTCGAAAGCAGCGCGCCGATCGCGCTCATCGACGAACTCGTTGCGGCCGGGGCCATCGATCGGGCGCCGGACGGAACGCATGAGCCAGGGGACATTGCCAGGGTCAGGCTCGCTCAGGCCCTTGCGACTGGCGGCATCAGCGTGGATGACCTGATGCACGAGGTCCGCAGCGGCCGCATGCCGTACCGGGATATCCCGCGGTTCGGCATCACGCCGAGGGCCACCGGCCGGACGCGGGCCGAGTTTGCCGAGTCCCTCGGGGAGGCGCGAGCGGCGCAGCTCCCGGCGCTCTATGCGGCCTTCGGCCTTGGCGTGCCACCGCCCGACACGGCCATGCGCGAGGACGAGGAGCGGGCGCTCACCGAGTTCCTGGCCATCTGGGCGATGGTCGAGGACCGGCCCGAGGTCATGTTGCGCGCCGCGCGGATCGCCGGGGAAGGAGTGCGGCGCATCGTGCTTGGAACCGTCGACCTCATCGATGAGTTCGATGGCTCGCCCCCGGCACGGCTGCGGCGAGGCATGGACGTCGAGCAGGCGCTCGAGCCTTCGGTCCGCCAGGCCGCGATGATGAACGCGCTCCTGGCCTGGCTCCGCGAGCGCCACATGGAGCACGAGGTGTACGACCGGATCGTTGCCTCGACGGAGGCCTCGCTTGCCCGCGACGGTCGCCTGCCGGCGCCACCGGCGGATCCGCCGGCCATCGCTTTCGTCGACCTGACGGGCTACACGACGCGCACCGCCGCCGGCGGCGACGAGCTCGCGGCGCATGAAGCCGCTACCCTCCAGGCATTGGCCCACGAGGTCGTTCCCGACCATCACGGTCGCGTCGTCAAGGCGCTCGGCGACGGCGTCATGCTTCGGTTCGAGAGCGTCGTTCCGGCCGTCCGGGCGGCCCGGGACCTCATGGCCAGGGTGATCGAGGCCGGCCTCCCGGCGGCTCACGCGGGCGTCGCCGCCGGCTCCTTCGTGGTCCGGGACGGTGACGTCTACGGCCATACCGTGAACCTGGCCTCGCGGCTTTCGGGAATCGCCGCCGCGGGCGAGCTCCTCGTGGCGCGCGACTCGGCCGATGCGCTCGGCGCGGCGGGTGTCGAATGGAGTGACGGCGGCGAGGTGGCCGTGAAGGGGATCGACCGGCCGATCGGCGTGGTACGGGTCGCTGGCTGATGGAGCGCGGCGGAAGTCCGGACTGGGGCTCGATCAAGGTCCGAGGCGCTCGCGAGAACAACCTCCGCGACGTCGACCTTGACATCCCGAAGCGCCGGCTGACCGTGTTCACCGGCGTCTCGGGCTCCGGCAAGAGCTCGCTCGTGTTCGAGACGATCGCCGCGGAATCGCAGCGGCTGATCAACGAGACCTACAGCGCATTCGTGCAGGGCTTCATGCCGACGCTGGCGCGGCCCGACGTGGACTCCCTCGAGGGCCTGACCACCGCGATCATCCTCGACCAGGAGCGGATGGGCGCGAACGTCCGTTCAACGGTCGGCACGGTCACCGATGCCAACGCGATGCTGCGCGTCGTGTTCAGCCGGATCGGCAAGCCCCACATCGGCGGGCCGCAGGCCTTCTCGTTCAACATCCCGTCAGTCACGGGCGGTGGGGCGATCAAGGTCGAGCGCGGCAAGGGCGTTGTCGAGAGCCGGAGCTTCAGCGTCGCCGGCGGGATGTGCCCGCGCTGCGAGGGGATGGGCACCGCCTCCGATATCGACCTGACGCAGCTCTACGACGAGACCAAGTCGCTCAACGAGGGCGCCATCACGGTTCCGGGCTACACGGCCGACGGGTGGTCGACGCGGATGTACAGCGAGTCGGGCTTCTTCGACGCGGACAAGCCGATTCGCGACTACTCCGAGACCGAGCTCAACGACTTCCTCTACAAGGAGGGCGCGAAGGTCCGGATCAACGGGATCAACATCACGTACGAAGGCCTGGTTCCGCGGATCCAGAAGTCGATGCTATCGAAGGACGTTGACGCCCTGCAGCCGCATATCCGCTCGTTCGTCGAGCGGGCCGTGACGTTCAGGTCGTGCCCCGACTGTGGCGGCACCCGGCTCAACGCGGCGGCTCGATCCTCGAAGATCGCCGGCGTCAGCATCGCGGACGCCTGCGCGATGCAGATCAGCGATCTCGCCGAGTGGGTGCGCGGGCTCGCCGAGCCGTCCGTCCGTCCGCTCCTGGCGGCGCTCGGGGAAAGCCTCGACTCCTTCGTCGAGATGGGCTTGGGGTATCTCAGCCTCGACCGGCCGTCGGGCACGCTGTCGGGTGGCGAGGCGCAGCGGACCCGGATGATCCGCCACCTCGGGTCGTCGCTGACCGACGTCACCTACGTCTTCGACGAACCGACGATCGGCCTCCACGCGCATGACGTCGAGCGCATGAACTCGCTGCTCCGGCGCCTGCGCGACAAGGGCAACACCGTCCTGGTCGTCGAACACGACGCGGAGGTGATCCGTGTCGGAGACCATGTCGTGGACATGGGACCGGGCGCCGGGCCGCACGGCGGGACGGTCGTGTTCCAGGGCACGGTCGAGGACCTCGTCGCGTCGGGGACCGCCACGGGGCGCCATCTCGACATCCGCCAGACGTTGAAGCCCGAACCACGGCCGGCGCGTGGCTCGGTCCCGATCCGCGGGGCCACCCTGCACAACCTCAAGGCCGTCTCGGTCGACGTGCCGCTCGGCGTGCTGGTTGCGGTGACGGGGGTCGCCGGTTCGGGCAAGAGCTCGCTCATCCACGGTTGCCTGCCCCGAACCGATCCGTCGGTCACGGTCATCGACCAGTCGGCGATCCGCGGCTCACGCCGCTCGAACCCGGCGACCTACACCGGGATCCTCGACCCGATCCGGACCGCCTTCGCCAAGGCGAATGGCGTCAAGCCGGCGCTGTTCAGCGCGAACTCCGAGGGCGCCTGCCCGAACTGCAACGGCCTGGGCAAGACCTACACGAGCCTCGGCTTCATGGCAGAGGTGGTGAGCATCTGCGAGGTGTGCGAGGGCCGCCGCTACACCGACGACGTGCTCGAGTACCGCTTGCGGGGGAAGAACATCGTGGAGGCACTGGCGATGCCCGTCGAGGAGGCCCGCGAGTTCTTCAGCGAGAAGCCCGTGCGGGTGATGCTCGAGCGCCTCGCGGACGTCGGCCTCGGCTACGTGTCGCTGGGCCAGGAGCTCGACACGCTATCAGGGGGTGAGCGCCAGCGGCTCAAGCTCGCGATCGAGATGTCGACCGATACCGCGGTCTACGTCCTCGACGAGCCGACGACCGGATTGCACATGCAGGACGTCGACAACCTGATCGGCCTGCTCGACGGGCTGGTCGACGGCGGCCGCACCGTCATCGTCATCGAGCACAACCTCGACGTGGTCGCCCGGGCGGACTGGGTCATCGACCTCGGGCCGGGTGCCGGCCACGATGGCGGCAGCGTCGTCTTCGAAGGTCCGCCGGCCGAGCTCATTCAGGCCAAGGGCTCGCTCACCGGCGAGCACCTGCGTCGGAGGGTGGAAGGCAGCCTAGAGCAGCTCCCCGTGAGCTGACGCGGTCGGCTCGCCCTCGCGCGGTCGGGGCTCCTCGCCGGGGCCGAACTCGGGCGCTGTTTCGTCGGCTTCGCCGGCTTGCAGCACGCGCAGCGCGGGCTGGGCCTGCCCCTCGATCGCCCCGACGCCATAGGGCACCCACTTCGACGGGTCCTGCAACCGGTGCGCCTCGGTATTTCCGCGCTCGTGCGTCAGCTCGAAGTTCTTCGGCTCGATCCACATCTGCTCGCCCTGGAGCAGGCCGTGGACGCCCGACTGGCCGGGCTCGGGCCGCGTGTGCTGGCACGAGGCGCACGACGCCTTGTCGTGCGCCTTGTATTCGAGCGGCTCTTCGTACGTGGTGATGTAGCCCTCGTAGTTGCGCAGCACGACCTTGTGGTCGGAGTAGCTGATCAGGTAGTTGGGCATGACCGGGATCTTGCCGCCGCCACCGGGCGCGTCGATGACGTACGTCGGCACGGCGTAGCCGGACGTGTGGCCGCGCAGGCCCTCGATGATCTCGAGGCCCTTGCCAACCGGCGTCCGGAAATGCCCCGACCCCTCGACGAGGTCGCACTGGTAGAGGTAGTACGGCCGGATCCGGTTCTCGACCAGCTTGTGGACGAGGTCGCGCTGGATGTTGACGCAGTCGTTCACGCCGGCGAGCAGCACGCTCTGGTTGCCGACCGGCAGGCCGGCCTTGGTCAGCTTGTCGACGGCGCGGCTGACCTCGGGCGTGATCTCCTGCGGATGGTTGAAGTGGAGGTTGATCCACAGCGGGTGATACTTCTCGAGCATCTCGCACAGCTCGTCGTCGATCCGCTGCGGCAGGAAGACCGGCACCCGGGACCCGATCCGGATGATCTCGACGTGCGGGATCTCGCGCAGGCCGCGCAGGATCGATTCGAACAGCTTGGGCGCGAGGGTGAGGCCGTCGCCGCCCGAGATGAGCACGTCGCGGACCTGCGGCGTCCGGCGCAGGTACTCGAGCTGTGCCTCGTGATCCTTGCGGTTGAAGTTCTGGGTCGGGTCGCCGACGATCCGGCTGCGGGTGCAGTAGCGGCAATAGCTCGCGCACTGGGTCGTGACCAGCATCAGCACGCGGTCCGGGTAGCGATGCACGAGGCCGGGCACCGGGGAGTGGCGGTCCTCGGCGAGCGAGTCCTCCATCATCGCGGTGAACGCCTCGTGCTCGCGGCCTGTGGGGATGACCTGGCGGCGGATCGGGTCGTTCGGGTCGTCGGGGTCGATCAGGCTGATGAAGTACGGCGTGATGTCGACCCGGAACTTGTCCGTTGCGCTGAGGCCGGTGCGCTCCTCGTCGGTCAGGTTGAGGACCTGCGCGATCTCCTCGAGGTCGTTGACGCGGTTGCTCAGCTGCCAGCGCCAGTCGTTCCACTTCTCGTCGGGAACGTCCTCCCAGATCGGGGCGCGGCGGCTGACCGCCGGGCGGCCGTCAGGCCCGAGCGCCTGCGCGGG
>DASTYU010000190.1:0-5792 GCA_035764655.1 Candidatus Limnocylindrales bacterium | reverse complement strand
TCGGCGATCATCCGCGGCATCGCCGGCGAAGCGCTCAGCGGCAACTCGAAGCGGCGCGACACCTTCGGCCTCAGCGCGCGCGAGCGAGAGGTGCTGCGCCTCCTGGCGCAGGGCCGGACCAACCCGGAGATCGGCGAGCGCCTGTTCATCACCCGCAAGACGGTCGGCGTCCACGTCGGCAACATCCTGGCCAAGCTCGGCGTGTCGGGGCGCGTCGAGGCCGCGGCCGTGGCGATCCGCCTGGGACTTACCGAGCGCAACTGAACGGGAACCGGAGCCTGGCCAAATTCCCATCCACGGAAACCTGGGCCACCTTCTGGCGCGAATATCGGGCCAAACGTTCACCTGACGGGAATCTGGCCAGGGATTGGGCGGATTCGGCCCCAACTGGAGCTAGCGTCCTGGCCCAAGTGCCCACCCATGGGAATTTGGCCAACCGTCTCGCCGGTACCGAACCGGACCCGGACATGCCGCGAGACCCGGAGGGAGGTCTCCGGGTCTCGTGGTTCGCGGGTGATCCAGGCGGATGGGCACCGCCGGGCGCGAGCGCTGATAGGCGGGTATGGGCCGAACGGAGCGCGGGACCGTCCCTGCGGGGCGGTCCGTGACGGTGCGCGCCGGTTCGGGAGCAGCAGTCTCGCCGGTGCCGCGTCCCGGTCGCAATCCGGACGTTGGTACTACGTCTGCGGAAAATGACGCATGATGTGAGGCCGCCTGGTCGATTCGGATCAACCCCCACGAAACGACCTCAACTACACCGAGGTGCCCACAACTCATGCGTCGTGCGTCCTTCGCGGCCCTGCTTGCCGCCCTCACGTTCCTCATCGCCGCCTGCGCGAGTGCCGAAGACGCTGCCTGGACCTACGCGCCGCCGCCGACCGAGGTCGTCGCGAGTGGCGCACCGTCGGGTGCGCCCGGCAGCCCGGCCGCGAGCGCCGAGCCATCGGGTGCACCCGCCAGCGCCGCGCCGTCCGGTCCTGCGAGCCCCGCCGCCTCGCCCGCATCTGGTGGCGAGACGATCACGGTCACGGCCGCCAACATCGCCTTCGATCCGACGGAGCTCGAGGTGGCGGCTGACACCGCCTTCACGCTCGAGTTCGTGAACAACGATGCTTCGATCCCGCACGACGTCGCGATCCGCGACCAGGGCGGCACCGAGCTGTTCAAGACCGACGTCTTCCCGGGCGTCGAGACGCGCTCGTTCGACGCCCCGGCCCTGCCCGCCGGGTCGTACACGTGGGTGTGCACCGTGCACCCGAACATGCAGATCGCGGTCACCGCCCAGTAGCCGACGATGGCCGGAGAGCAGCTCGCCTCCAGCGACGCCTATGCACGCTCGACCGTCGCGCGCGTGCGCGGCATCGAGCAGGGCGACCCGCCGCTCCTGATCCTCGACCGCACCGTGTTCTATCCGGGCGGCGGCGGACAACCGGCCGACCGCGGCACGCTGCTCCGGGCGTCCGACGGCCGAATCTGGACCGTGGCATCGGCGCGCAAGGCCGGCAGCGAGATCGGTCACGTGCTGGAGGGCGACGGCGAGCTTCCCGCCGAGGGCGATGAGCTCCAGGTCGACATCGACTGGGCGCGCCGCTACGAGCTGATGCGGACCCACACGGCGCTGCACGCGCTGTGCGGAGTGGTATGGCGCGACTACGGCGCGCAGGTGACCGGCGGGAACATGGAACCGGGCTCCGGTCGGATGGATTTCGAGTTCGAACGCATGGGCGGCGAGCTGGTCGACGAAATCGAAGCGAAGGTCAATGCCGAGCTGGCCGCGGCGCGTGAGGTTCGCGTCAACGTGCTGCCACGCGACGAGGCGTTCGCGATCCCCGACCTGATCCGGACGAAGATCAACCTGCTCCCGCCCGGTATCGAGACGGTGCGCACCATCGAGATCGTCGGGCTCGACCTGCAGGCCGATGGCGGTACGCACGTCGCGAACACGCGCGAAGTCGGTCGCATCCGCGTGACTGGCTACGAGTCGAAAGGCCGCATCAACAAGCGCATTCGGATCGCCCTCGAAGACGCCTGAGCGCGGGCCTGCCGGAGCGCTGCTACGGAACCTGAACCGGCTCACCCGTCGGGAACGGTTGGATGGCCGAGATCCCGCCGCCGGTGGCGTCGAACTCGACCCATCCGTAGCCCGGGAAGTAGACCTCGACCCAGGCGTGGGCACCATTGAACCGGATCACCTCGGAGTTCCCCGTGCGCTCCCCGGGGAGGAATCCTGCGACCAACCGCGCCGGGATGCCACGCTCGCGGAGAAGGATCGCCATCGTGGTCGCGTAGTACTGGCAGTAGCCCTGCTTGAACCGCGCGAAGCACTCCACCGTCGACAGGCGGTCGCATGCGAGGTCGCGCACGTCCGCGTCGTACGTGAAGTTCGCCGGCGACCGGAGGTAGTCGACGATCGTGCTGGCCACGTCGTACGGGTTGTTCGGGTCGGGAGTCTCGGCGAGGATGTCGGCGAGGAGCTGCTCGGCGGCGGTGCCGAGTCCACCGTCGGGCACCTGCAGGTAGCGCTGGGTGATCGCCTCGGGATAGGCCGTGCCCGCCGCACGGAGCTTGCTCGCGGTGATCCCCGATGCAGTGTCAGCGTGCTCCCGCACGAGGGCCGTGACCGTGTACGGGTCGCTGCCCTGCCTGTCGATATTTGCCACGAACCGGGCGTCATCGACGTACGACACCCGCACCCGGGTATCGACCTTCGCGGGTGACTGCGGCGAGACGATGGCGGTTGCGCGGAAGTCCCGGGGAGCGACGGTGAACGTGACCGCTCGGCGGCCGTCCTCCGATACGGCCTCCGCGGTATCGCCGAGCACGTCCTCGCCGGCCTCGACGTCGTATCCGGAAGTGACCGACTGGCCCCACGACGTCAGGTCGAAGTGGTCATACACCGCCGCCCGCCAGTAGAGGGGCTCGTCCTCGGGGCTCGCGAACTGCACCGAGAAGGCGACCTCGGACCGCGTAACCCACTGACCGGTGATCTGAGACGTCAGCGCTGAGTTCGGACCCAATGGGCCGCCAGTCGTGGTATCCGGAGGAGCAGAGGCGTCCTTGCTCCCGAGACTCAAGCTCGCAACGAGGACCACTGCGATCACCCCGGTGCCGAACACCATGGGCAGCGGGCGCATCGCCACCGAAGCCCATCTCCGACGACGCGACCGTTGGGGCAGCTGCCGGATTCGGCCGAAGGCCACCTCCAGGAGGTGATCGGGCGCCCGGTCAGGTGCTGTCGCCAGCAACCGGCTGCGGATGCGCTCCTCGGCGTAATGATCGGCCATCATTGCGTGAGCCCCGTCGTTGCGATGGGCGTGCGCTCGTCTGCTTCGAGAGCAGCGCGCAGGGTTTCCACTGCGTAGTGGATCTTCGATTTCGCAGTTCCGACCGGGACGCCAAGCGCATCGGCGACCTCGGGAACCGACAAGCCCAGGTAGAGATGAAGGACTACGGCGGTCCGCTGATCGTCCCTCAGGCGCTCGAAGCCGCGGTCGAGTTGGTCCTGGTCGTCAACCGCACGGGCGGGATCGGCTGTCGCCGGCTCGAACCGCACCATTCGGACCTCCATCGACTGGCGCTTCCTTCGCCGCCCCTGGTCGGCGCAGGCGTTGACGAGGAGTCGGTGAAGCCACGCCTCCCAGCGCTCGGGATCACGCAGTTCGGGCAGGCTCTGCCAGGCCCTCACCAAGGCGTCCTGGACTGCGTCCTCCGCCTGGTGCGCGTCGCCCAGGACGAGCCGGGCCACGGCGTACAGCCGGTCGACGGCGGCTGACGCGAGCGCTTCGAACGCCTCGTGGTCGCCGTGCTGTGCCGCTTCGACGAGATCGCGCTGCAACGCTCACTCCCGACCGCCTGCCGGCCCGAACGGGCCCGCTCGACACTACATGACGTTGGGGACGAGGCAACCGTTCAAGAAATTCGTCGCACGCGAAACGATTCGGCATCGGCCACCGCCATACCATTCGAGCGCGGCCAACGAGAGTCGCGCCGATCGAGGGGTCGACCGTGGACCAGCGGACGCTCGTTGACCGGGCTCGGAAAGGCGATCGCGAAGCCTTCTCGGTCCTGGCACGCGCGGCTGCATCGCGCATGGACGCGGCCGCACGCCTCATCCTCCGGGACCGCGAGCTTGCGCGCGATGCCGTCCAGGAGGCACTCATCAGGGCCTGGCGGGACCTGCCGGGGTTGCGCGATCCTGAGCGGTTCGACGCCTGGCTCCACCGACTGATCGTCAACGCGGCGATCGACGAGACTCGCCGGCGGCGACGCCGGGTCATCGAAGTCGAGATCGACGCGACCGGGTTGCCGGCTCACGAGGATCCTTACGGACTCCTCGCGGATCGGGACGCCCTCGATCGAGCGCTCGCCGGCCTCGCGCCGGAATACCGGGCGCTTGTCGTCCTGCACTACTTCCTCGGGATGCCGGTGCCGGAGGCTGCGGCATCCCTGGGACTTTCGCTCGGAGCTGCGAAGTCCCGGCTCCATCGGGCCATGGGCTCGATGCGCCAGGCGTTTGCTCCGGACGCGAGTGAATCCGCGCAACCCGCGAGGGGAGGTCCCGCATGACGGCGTCCGATCGGCTCGATCAGCGCGCCACGGAGCTCCTCGTCGAGCTTGCCGCACCTGCCTATCCCGACTACTTCGACCACGTCCTCGAGCGGGCCATCGATCGACGACAGCGGCCCGCCTGGACGTTCCCCGAAAGGTGGCTTCCCATGGGTGTGATCGCACGCCGAGTCGCTCCGGCCCCGGCCATGCCGTGGCGGACGATCGGACTCCTTGCGCTCCTCGGTGTCCTGCTCGCGACCGCGCTGGTTGCCGGTCTCGCGGCCTGGCAGCAACGACCCGCGCCTCCGTACGGGCTGGCCTCGAACGGCGACGTCGCGTACGGGTACAACGGTGATATCCACTTCGGCGATCCGGCGAACCCGGACGCCAGTCGCGCCGTCATCACGGGCCCTGAAGACGATCTGGGCCCGATCTTCTCGCGCGATGGGTCGTACCTGGCGTTCGTTCGGAACACGAACCCGGGTTTCGCGATGCTCGTCGCCGATGCCGACGGCCGCGGCGCCGAAACCCTGATCTCCGGAGCCGACATCTGGGATCCGGCGTGGTCGCCGGATTCGAAGGCCCTGGCGGCGATGGTCGAGATCGACGGCACGCAGCGGCTCGCGATCGTGCCGATCGACGGGTCCGCGACTCAGTTCGTCAGCCTCGACGTCCAGCCGCTCGGGATGCTCAACTGGCTGCCGCCGAACGGCGAGCGGCTGTTCTTCATCGGCAAGGGCGACACCGTGTCGTCGTACGGGCTCTACTCGGTCGCGGCGGACGGCACCGACCTCCAGCAGCACGGTGAGCTGGGCCACCAGGAGAAGTACATGACCCTCGCGATGTCGCCGGCAGCCGATCGGGTGCTGTTCATGTCGCGGCCGGTCGGCGGCACGGTCCAGATCCGCTCCCTCGATCTTCGAAGCGGAGAGGACGCGCTGTTCGGCGCAGCGATGCCGCCGCCCGCGGCCGACATCGGTGTCGGGCCTCTCCATGCCGGCGCCCCTCGCATCTCGCCCGACGGATCCCGAATCGTGTTCGGGCGCTACTGGGACGAGCGTGACGGCCAGATCAACCATCAGGTCTGGACCGCCTCGCTCGCCTCGGATGGCGCGGACGCAGTGCCAGTCGGCGAGGTTCACCGAAGCCGTTCGGGGCACGGTCCATTCGACTACACATTCTCGCCGGACGGCGCGTCGATCCTGGTCCAGTTCAACGAAGTGCCGGTGACCTGGCTTGCCAGC
>DASTYU010000189.1:0-13283 GCA_035764655.1 Candidatus Limnocylindrales bacterium | reverse complement strand
GCGAGCAGCCGGCCGACGACGGCCGCCTCCGCGGTCTTGGTCGACGTGGATCCACGGAGGTCCTTCTCGACCGTGGAGGCGGCGGCGAGCGTCGTGCCCGACGCGTCGTCGATCACCTGCGCGTAGATGTGGTTGAGGCTGCGGAACACCGCAAGGCGCGGCCGATCCTGCGTCCCCGCCAGGTGGAGGCGGATCCGCTGGTGGCGCTTGCGTCGTGCGGCGCCCCGGCTGGCGACCTGCGTCATCGTGATCGTTCCTCTTGCGTCGGACCGCCTCGCCCGGGGAGCGATGGCTTCCCCATGTCGGCGATCGGGTTCATTACTTCTTGCCGCCGATCTTGCCGGCCTTGCCGGCCTTGCGGCGGATGTACTCGCCCGCGTAGCGGACGCCCTTGCCCTTGTACGGCTCGGGCTTGCGCGTGGAACGCACCTGCGCGGCCACCTGGCCGACGAGCTCCTTGTCGATGCCCACGACCGCCAGGCGGGTGGGGTTCTCGACCTCGAAGCTGATGCCCTGTGGCGGCGCGATCTCGATCGGGTGGCTGTAGCCCAGGTTGAGCTGGAGCTTCTCCCCGACCTTGGCGGCGCGGTAGCCGACGCCGGTGATCTCGAGCGACTTGCGATAGCCGTCGGTCACGCCGACGACCATGTTGTTCACGAGCGTCCGGGTCAGGCCGTGCAGCTGCTTGTGGGTCTTCTGCTCGGTCGGGCGCGTAACGACCAGCCGGTCGTCCTCGCGCGCGACGGCCATGTCCGGGTGCAGCTCGCGGGTCAGCGTGCCCTTGGGGCCCTTGACCGTGAGCGTGCGCCCATCGATCGTCACGTCGACGCCCGACGGGACCGCGATGGGAAGACGACCGATACGCGACATCTCGGCCTACCAGACGTAAGCCAGGACTTCGCCGCCCAGCTGCGCCTTGCGCGCCTGCTGGCCGGTCATGATCCCCTGGCTCGTGCTGACGATGACGATGCCCAAGCCGCCGAGGACGCGCGGGATGTCGGTCTTGCCCGCGTAGACGCGCAGGCCCGGCTTGCTGATCCGCTTGAGTCCCGAGACGACCGGCACCTTCCCGTCGACGTACTTGAGCTTCAGGCGCAGGACCGACGTGGGTCCCGCCTTCTCCTCGGTCACGTCGGCGATGAAGCCCTCGTCCTTGAGGATGCGGGCGATCTCGCGCTTGGTGCGCGACGCCGGCACGACCACTTCGGTGTGGCGCGCCCGCGACGCGTTCCTGACGCGCGTGAGCATGTCCGCAATCGGGTCGGAAATGTTCATCGGTTTCTTACCAGCTTGACTTCGTCACGCCGGGCAGCTCGCCCAGGAGCGCACGTTCCCGGAAGCAGATCCGGCACAGGGCGAACCGCCGCATGAAGGCGCGCGGCCGGCCGCACACGGTGCAGCGGTGGTATGCCTGCACCTTGTGCTTCGCGGGCCGCTTGGCCTTGGCGATCATTGACTTCTTGGCCATGGGTTCTCCCTCCCCGCCTACGAGGCGAAGGGCATGCCGAGGAGTTCGAGAAGCTTCTTCGATTCCTCGTCGGTCTTCGCCGTCGTCACGATGCTGATCTCCAGCCCGCGGAGACGGTCCACCTTGTCGTAGTCGATCTCCGGGAAGGCGAGCTGTTCGCGGAGACCAAGCGAGAAGTTGCCGCGCCCGTCGAACGACTTGCCGGGAACGCCCCGGAAGTCGCGGATGCGGGGCAGGGCGAGGGTCGTCAGCCGGTCGAGGAAGTCCCACATGCGCTCGCCGCGCAGGGTCACCTTGGCCCCGATCGTGTTGCCCGTCCGCAGGCGGAACTGGGCGATCGACCGCTTGGCCTTGGTGACGATCGGCTTCTGGCCCGTGATCGTCGTGAGGTCGCCCAGTGCGGCGTCGAGCGCCTTGGCATTGGTGAGCGCCTCGCCGAGCCCGATGTTCACGACGACCTTGGAGACGCGCGGCACCTGGTTCGGGTTGGTGTATTCGAACTGCTTCGTGAGCGCGGGCACGATCTCGTCCCGGTAGCGCTCGTGGAGCCGGCTGGTCACGCCTTCACCTCCAGCTGCTGGTTGCAGTGGCGGCAGACGCGGACCCGGCGGCCGTTCTCGAGGGTCGCGTGGGCGATCCGCGTGGGGCGTGAGCAGTTCGGGCAGACCAGCATCACCTTGCCGATCGGCATCGGCTGGGCGATGTCGAAGATGCCGCCCTGCTGGATCTTGGGCATGCGGTCGGTGCGACCGGCCGACTGGCGGGGCTTCGTGTGGCGCTTCGCCACGTTGATGCCCTCGACCACGACCTTGACGCCGCCCGAGGACGAGCCACGCCGGAAGGCGCTGCGCACCGCGGTCGGGGACGCGGCCTGGTGGATCACGCGCTCGACCGTGCCGCGCTTGCCGGCATCCTTGCCCGCGAGCACGACGACGGTGTCGCCCTTCTTGATCTCGGGCACCTTTGTGCCACGCGTCGGGGCGTTCCGGGCGGCCATCACAGCACCTCCGGCGCGAGCGACACGATCTTCATGTAGTTGCGGTCACGGAGCTCGCGGGCGACCGGGCCGAAGATCCGGGTGCCGCGCGGGTTCCCCTGGTTGTTGATGAGCACTGCTGCGTTCTCGTCATCCCGGTTGTAGCTGCCGTCCGGGCGGCCGTATGCCTTGTGGGTGCGGACGATCACGGCCCGAACGACGTCGCCCTTCTTGACGGCGGCGTTCGGGATCGCCTGCTTGACGCTGGCCACGATCACGTCACCCACGCCTGCGACGGTCTTCTGCGACCGGCCCATGACCCGGATGCACTGGATCGTGCGCGCGCCCGTGTTGTCGGCGACCTTCAGGCGCGTCTGTGGCTGGATCAACGGTCGCCCCCTTCGGGCTCGCCCGCCTCCGCGGCGACCGCCTCCGGCTCGTCCTCGACGGCCTCAGCGGCCGCGTCGGACTGGTCGGCGCCGTCGGCGTCAACCTGACCGCCGTCGCTGTCCTCGGCCTCGCCCGCCTGACGGCGCCCGGGATGGGCAGCGGCGTGGATCGCCTCGGAGGTTGCTTCCTCCTCGGCCACGACGGCCTCACCCGGCAGGCCGTGGTCGCCGGCCTTCTGGATGACGCTGACGAGACGCCACCGCTTGGTCGCCGACAGCGGCCGCGATTCCTCGATGAGGACCGTGTCGCCGACGTGCGCCTCGTTGGTCTCGTCGTGCGCCTTGAACTTGGTGGTCAAGCGGATGACCCGCTTGTACAGCCGGTGGCGTGCCAGGCGCTCGACGGACACGACGATCGTCTTGTCCATCTTGTCGCTGACGACGCGGCCGACCTTGGTCTTCCGCTTGGCCTGCACCTGCGTTGCTGCTCCTGTCATCGCGTGACCTCCCTCACGCCGTCCGCGCGCGCTCGGAGCGCTCGCGCTGCACGGTGAGGATCCGCGCGATCGTTCGTCGGGTCTGCGGGATCGAGCTGTAGTCCTTGAGCTGGCGGGTCGACAGCGCGAAGCGGGCCTGCCAGAGGTCCTGCTTCGCATCGACCAGGGCCTGCTCCAGCTCGGTGTCCGAAAGCGCCCGGACCTTGTCGATGTCCATCAACTGGCCTCCCTGGCGCCTTCACGCATGACGACGCGGGTCTGGACCGGCAGCTTGTGGCTCGCCAGGCGCATCGCCTCGACCGCCGACTCGTGGTCGACGCCGGCCATCTCGAACAGGATCCGGCCGGGCTTGACGACCGCGACCCAGTGGTCGGGCGCACCCTTGCCGGAGCCCATCCGCGTTTCGGCGGGCTTCTTCGTTGCGGGCTTGTCCGGGAACACGCGGATCCAGATCTTGCCGCCACGCTTGACCGAGCGGGTCATCGCGCGCCGGGCCGCCTCGATCTGGCGGCTCGTGATCCAGGCGGGTTCCTGCGTGGCCAGGCCGTACTCGCCGAAGGCGACGGTGTGGCCGCCCTTGGCGATCCCGGACATCCGGCCGCGCATCACCTTGCGGTGCTTGACGCGTCGGGGCATCAACATCGGTCAGGCCCCCTGCCCGGCGGGAGCCTGGGCCGGCGCGTTGAGCTCGGGCCGGCGGACCGGCTCCTCGGCAACGTCGCCGCGATAGATCCAGACCTTGACGCCGATCCGGCCGTACGTCGTGTGGGCATGGACCTGGCCGTAGCTGATATCGGCACGCAGCGTGCCCAGCGGAATTCGACCTTCCTTGTCCCACTCGCGGCGGCCCATCTCGGAGCCACCGAGGCGGCCCGCGACGGCGATCTTGACGCCCTTCGCCCCGGCCTTCATCGAGCGCTGGATGGCCTGCTTCATGGCCTTCTTGAAGGCGATGCGCCGGCTGAGCTGGCCGGCGATGTTCATCGCGACCAGGTAGGCATCGAGCTCGGGCTGGCGAATCTCCTTGATCTCCAGCTTGACCTTGCGCTGGGTGAGCGCCCCGATCTGCTGGCGCAGGACCTCGACGTTCGCGCCGCCCTTGCCGATGACGATCCCCGGCTTGGCCGTGTGGATCGTGACCGTCACGTGGTTGATGCCGCGCTCGATCTCGACGCCGCTGACGCTGGCGTTGGCCAGCCGCTTGGCGATGAGGGAGCGGATCTTGATGTCCTCCTGGAGGGAGGCGGTGTACTCCTTGTCATCCGCAAACCACTTCGCGGTCCAGGTGCGCGAGACACCCAGGCGGAAGCCGTACGGATGGACCTTGTGTCCCATGTCAGGCCTCCTGGTCCGCGACGACGATGGTGATGTGGGTCATGCCCTTGTGGATCGGGAACGCCCGACCCTGTGCGCGTGGCTTCCAGCGCTTGATCGTCGGGCCTTCGTCGGCCACGGCGTCGATGACGATCAGATCCTCGGCCGACAGGTTGTGGTTGTTCTCCGCGTTCGCGGTCGCGCTCTTGAGCACGCGCGCGACATCACGCGCGGCGCCCTGGGGCATGAACCGCAGCAGCGCAGCGGCCTCCTCGACCGGCTTGCCCTTGATCGCCGTCGTGACGAGGCGGGCCTTGCGGGTCGAGCCGCGGAGGTACTTGGCAGTGGCGGAAACGCGCACGGTCGGCAGCTCCTACTTCAGCGCCGTCGACCGCTCGGTGTGCTTGCCGTGCCCGCGGTAGTTGCGGGTCGGGGCGAACTCGCCGAGGCGGTGGCCGACCATGTTCTCGGTCACGTAGACCGGGATGTGCTTCTTGCCGTTGTAGACCGCAACGGTGTGGCCGATGAACGTCGGGAAGATCACCGACGCGCGCGACCAGGTCTTCACGACCTTCTTCTCGTTGCGCTTGTTCATCTCCTCGATCCGGCCGAGGAGGCGGGCCTCGATGAACGGCCCCTTCTTGACTGAACGGGACATCTGCTCCTACCTCCCGCTACTTCCGCCGACGCGACCGGACGATGAGGCGTCCGGTGGTCTTGGCCCGGCGGGTGCGGTAGCCCATGGCCGGCTTGCCCCACGGCGTCTTGGGCGGCATCCCGGTCGGGGACTTGCCCTCGCCACCGCCGTGCGGATGGTCGCGTGGATTCATGACGACGCCTCGGACCTCAGGTCGTCGACCCAGGTGGCGGGCACGGCCGGCCTTGCCGAGGTTCTGATTCTCATGGTCGAGGTTGCTGACCTGTCCGACGGTGGCCATGCACCGGATGCTCACCCGGCGAACCTCGCCGGAGGGCAGCCGGATCTGGGCGTACGCGCCCTCCTTGGCCAGCAGTTGCGCGCTCGTGCCGGCGGAGCGGACGATCTGGCCGCCGCGGCCCGGGACGAGCTCGATGTTGTGGATGGTGGTACCGAGCGGGATGTTCGCGATCGGCAGCGCGTTGCCCACCCGCGCCTCGGCGTCCTTGCCGGCGACGACCACGTCACCGACCCGCAGGCCGTGGGGCAGCAGGATGTAGCGCTTCTCGCCGTCGCGATAGTGGAGCAGGCCGATCCGCGCGGAGCGGTTCGGGTCGTACTCGATCGTGGCGACGCGCGCGGGCACACCCAGCTTGTCGCGCTTGAAGTCGATCCGCCGGTAGTGCTGCTTCTCGCCGCCGCCACGATGGCGGACCGAGATGCGACCGGCGTTGTTCCGGCCGGCACCCCGCTTCTGGGGTTCGAGGAGCGGCTTGTGCGGCTCGCGGGTGGTGATCTCCTCGAACGTGGAGCGGGTCATCTGCCGGAGGCCCGGCGAGGTGGCCTTGTAACTGCGAAGCGGCATCGGTCAGACCCCCTCGAAGAATTCGATCTTCTGGCCGGGGGCCAGCGTGACGATGGCCTTCCGCCACGGGGTCGTGTGGCCGACGATCCGACCACGGCGCGTCCCGCGACGCTTCTCCTTGGCCCGGGTCGTCAGGACGTTGACCGCGACGACGGTCACCTTCTCCTGCTTGTAGAGCTCCTCGACGGCCGCCTTGATCTGGATCTTGTTGGCCTTGTCGTGGACGGCGAAGGTGTACTTGCCGCGACCCGACTCATCGATCGACTTCTCGCTGATGACCGGGCGCAGGATGATCTCGGGGGCGGTCAGGGCGCTCATGCCGGCACCTCCTCGGCGGCGCTGCCGTTGCCGGCGTAGACCGCCTCCATGCGGGCGAGCGCGGGCTGCTCGATGAGCACGACGTCGGCCTTGAGCAGGTCGACGACGTTCAGCGAGTCGGCCAGGATCACCTCGACCCGGGGCAGGTTGCGCGCCGACAGCTCGAGCGTCTGGTCACGGGCCGGGGCGATGATCAGGACGCGGCCCTGGGACTCGAGCGCACCCAGCACGCCGAGCAGATCCTTGGTGCGGATCTGCTCCAGCCCGAACGAGTCGACGACCTTGATCGCCTCGTCGCCGTACTTCGCGGTGAGCGCTCCGCGCAGGGCGAGGCGCTTCATCTTGCGGGGCAGCCGCTGCTCGTAGGAGCGCGGATGCGGCCCGAACACCGCGCCGCCACCGCGGTAGTGCGGCGCGGTCGGGGTGCCCTGCCGGGCGCGGCCGGTGCCCTTCTGGCGGTACGGCTTCTTGCCGCCGCCGCGAATCTCGCCACGGGTCTTCGTGTCGTGGGTGCCGGTCCGGCGACCCGCCAGCTGGGCAGTCACGACCTGGTGGAGCACGGCGGCATTGACCGGGGCGGCGAAGAGCTCGTCACTGAGCTCGATGCTGCCGAGGTCCTTGCCGGCGCGGTCGTAGAGGGTGGTCTGCGGCATTCGATCAGGCCTTCTTCACGAGGATCAGCGAGCCGCGGGCACCCGGCAGCGACCCCTTGACGAGGAGCAGGTTGCGCTCGGCATCCGCCCGGACGACGCGCACCTTCTTGATCGTGGCCCGTTCGTCGCCCATGTGGCCGGCCATCTTGAGCCCGCGGTACACGCGGCCGGGGGTCGTGCCGGGGCCGATCGAGCCGGGCTCGCGGTGGTGGTCGGAGCCGTGGGTCTTGGGGCCACGATGGAAGTTGTGGCGCTTGATCGGACCCGCGAAGCCCTTGCCCTTCGAGACGCCGGTCACGTCGACCTCGTCCCCGTCGGCAAAGACGTCGCCGAGGGCGACCTGCTGGCCGACTTCGTAGCCGGACAGGTCGTCGACGCGGAACTCGCGGAGCGTACCGACCTGCGGCAGGTCCTTGAGCTGGCCCGCCGCGGGCTTGGAGAGCTTGCCCTTGGTGCGCACGTCAGTGCCGAGCTGGACGGCGGCGTAGCCGTCACGCTCGGGCGTGCGCAGGCGGGTCACCGTATTCGGTTCGATGGCCAGGACGGAGACGGCCACCATCGTGCCGTCCTCCTGGAACACCTGGGTCATGCCGACCTTTCGGCCGATCAATCCGATACTCATCCGGTCACATCTTGATTTCGATGTCGACGCCTGCAGGCAGGGACAGTCGCATCAGGGCATCGACCGTCTTCGAGGCGGGATCCAGGATGTCGACGAGCCGCTTGTGCGTGCGGATCTCGAACTGCTCCCGGCTATCCTTGTCGATGAACGGCGAGCGAATGACGGTGAACTTCTCGATGCGCGTGGGCAGCGGCACCGGACCGACGACATCCGCGCCGGTCCGCTGGGCCGTCTCGACGATCTGGGCCGCCGACTGATCGAGCAGTCGGTGGTCGTAGGCCTTGAGGCGGATCCTGATCCGCTGCTTCGCCATCGTCGTTACGCCTGGACGCTCGTGATCGAGCCGGCGCCAACGGTCCGGCCACCCTCGCGGATGGCGAAGCGCTGGCCGACCTCGAGGGCGATCGGGGTGATCAGCTCGACGGACATTTCGACGTTGTCGCCGGGCATGATCATCTCGGCGCCGTCAGGCAGCCCGATGGCACCCGTCACGTCCGTGGTCCGCAGGTAGAACTGCGGCCGGTAGCCGTTGTAGAACGGCGTGTGGCGGCCACCCTCCTCCTTGGTCAGGACGTAGACCTGCGCCTTGAACTGGGTGTGCGGGGTCACGGAGCCCGGCTTGGCGAGGACCTGGCCGCGCTCGATCTCGTCGCGCTCGATGCCGCGCAGGAGGGTTCCGACGTTGTCGCCGGCCTGGCCTTCGTCGAGGGTCTTGCCGAACATCTCGACGCCGGTCACCACCACCTTGCGGGTCGCGTGGACGCCGACGATCTCGACCTCGTCGCCGGTCTTCACGACGCCACGCTCGATCCGGCCGGTCGGGACGGTCCCGCGGCCCTTGATGCCGAACACGTCCTCGACGGCCATCAGGAACGGCTTGTCGATCGCCCGCTCGGGGGTCGGGATGTAGCTGTCGACCGCGTCCATCAGCTCCTGGATCGGGGCGTAGGCCGGATCACTCGGGTCGTCGCCCGCCTCGAGCGCCTTCAGCGCCGACCCGCGGATGACCGGGACGTCATCGCCGGGGAACTGGTTCTTCGTCAGCAGCTCGCGGACCTCGAGCTCGACGAGGTCGAGGAGCTCGGGATCGTCGACCATGTCGACCTTGTTGAGGAACACGACGATGTACGGCACCTCGACCTGGCGGGCCAGGAGGATGTGCTCCCGGGTCTGGGGCATCGGGCCGTCGGTCGCGGCGACCACCAGGATCGCGCCGTCCATCTGGGCGGCGCCGGTGATCATGTTCTTGATGAAGTCCGCGTGACCGGGGCAGTCGATGTGCGCGTAGTGGCGGGCATCGGTCTGGTACTCGACGTGGGCGATCGCGATCGTGATCCCGCGGGCGCGCTCCTCGGGGGCGTTGTCGATCGAGTCGAACGCGCGGTATTCCGCCTCGCCCTTCAGCGCGAGGTACTTGGTGATCGCCGCGGTCAGCGTCGTCTTGCCGTGGTCGATGTGACCGATCGTGCCGACGTTGACGTGTGGCTTGTTGCGCTCGAACTTCTTCTTCGCCATCGTGACGTGCTCCCTGCTCTCGGCCGGGTCGGGACCCGCTAGACCTTCGACTTCTGAACGAGCTCCGTGGCCAGGCTGGCCGGGACCTCGGCGTAGTGACTGAATTCCATGGCTGACGTGGCGCGACCCTGGCTCATCGACCGCAGGTCGGTCACGTACCCGAACATCTGGGCGAGTGGGACGAACGCCCGGACGACCTGCGTCGATCCGCGCGATTCCATGCCCTCGACCTGTCCGCGCCGGCTGTTGAGGTCGCCGATCACGTCGCCCATGTACTCCTCGGGCATCGTCACCTCGACGCGCATGATCGGCTCGAGGATGGTCGGGTCGGCCTTCGCGAAGGCGTCCTTCACGGCCATCGAGCCGGCGATCTTGAACGCCATCTCGGACGAGTCGACGTCGTGGTACGAGCCGTCGTACAGCGTGGCCTTGACGTCGACCACGGGGTAACCCGCGTAGAGGCCCGTCTCGAGCGCCTCGCGAATGCCGGCGTCGACCGACTTGATGTACTCGCGCGGGATCGTGCCGCCGACGATCTTGTCGACGAACTCGTAGCCCGCCCCCTTCTCCTGGGGCTCGAGCTTGATCACGGCGTGGCCGTACTGGCCCTTACCACCCGTCTGGCGGACGAAGCGCCCGTTCCCGTCGGCGGCGCGGCGCACGGTCTCGCGGTAGGAGACCTGCGGCTTGCCGATGTTGGCCGCGACCTTGAACTCGCGGACCATCCGGTCAACGAGGACGTCGAGGTGCAGCTCGCCCATCCCGGCGATGAGCGTCTCGGACGACTCGGGGTCGGTGTGGACCCGGAACGTCGGGTCCTCCTCGGCGAGACGTTGCAGGGCAATCGACAGCTTGTCCTGGTCGGCCTTGGTCTTCGGCTCGATCTTGACCTCGATGACGGGCTCCGGAAAGGACATCGACTCGAGGATCACGGGGTGATCGGGATCGGTCAGCGTGTCGCCGGTGAACGTGTCCTTGAACCCGACGGCGGCCGCGATGTCACCCGCGTAGACCTCGTCGATCTCCTCGCGGTGGTTGGCGTGCATCTGGAGGATGCGCCCGAAGCGCTCCTTCTTGCCCTTGGTGGCGTTGAGCACGTACGAGCCGGACTTGAGCGTGCCCGAGTACACCCGGAAGAACGCCAGCTTCCCGACGAACGGGTCGGCGGCGATCTTGAACGCGAGCGCGCTGAACGGCTCGTCATCGCTCACGGTGCGCACAACCTCGGCGCCGGTCTTGGGATCGATCCCGATCATCGGCGGGACATCGAGCGGGGACGGCAGGTAGTCGACCACCGCGTCGAGCATCGGTTGGACGCCCTTGTTGCGAAGCGCCGAACCGGTGAGCACCGGGATGATTCGGTTGGTCAGCGTGCCGAGGCGCAGGCCGCGCTTGATCTCGGCAACCGTCAGCTCCTCGCCCTCGAGGTACTTGTGGAGCAGTTCGTCGTCCATCTCGGCGACGGCCTCGAGCAACGTGTGGCGGTGCGTGTCGGCCTCGTCCCTGAGCTCATCGGGGATGTCGAGCACGTCGATCTTGTTGCCCAGGTCGTCGCGGTAGAAGACGGCCTTCATCTCGACGAGGTCGATGATGCCCTGGAAGCGGTCCTCGGCCCCGATCGGGATCTGGATCGGCACGGCGTTGGCGCCGAGCCGCTCCTTGATCGAGTCCACCCCGCGCCAGAAGTCGGCGCCGGTCCGATCGAGCTTGTTGATGAAGCAGAAGCGCGGCACGCCATAGCGATCGGCCTGGCGCCAGACCGTCTCGGACTGCGGCTCGACACCGGCGACGCCATCGAATACCACGACCGCACCGTCGAGCACGCGCAGGCTGCGCTCGACCTCGACCGTGAAGTCCACGTGCCCGGGCGTATCGATGATGTTGATACGATGGTCGCCCCAGAACGCGGTCGTTGCCGCGGCCGTGATGGTGATCCCCCGCTCCTGCTCCTGGGGCATCCAGTCCATCGTGGCCGCGCCCTCATGCACCTCGCCGATCTTGTAGATCTTCTTGGTGTAGAAGAGGATGCGCTCGGTGACGGTGGTCTTCCCGGCGTCGATATGCGCGATGATTCCGATGTTCCGCGTCTTCGCGAGCGGAACCTGTCGTGCCACGGGGTTGCTAGGCTCCTACCACTTGAAATGGCTGAATGCCTTGTTGGCATCGGCCATCTTGTGCGTGTCCTCGCGCCGCTTGACGGCGGCGCCGAGACCGTTCATCGCGTCGACGAACTCCGCCGCGAGCTTCTCGCTCATGCTCTTCCCGCTGCGCTTGCGCGCGGCCTGGACGAGCCAGCGGACGCCGAGCGAGAGGCGGCGATCGCCGCGGATCTCGACCGGGACCTGATACGTCGCGCCGCCGACGCGGCGCGGCTTGACCTCGATGATTGGGGTGGCGTTGCGCAGCGCGGCCTCGAGGACCTCGAGGCCGGGGCGGCCGGCCTGCGCCTCGGCGCGGGCCAGCGCCTGGCGGAGGATCCGCTCGGCGAGCCGCTGCTTGCCGTTGGTCATGAGCTTGGCGGAGAACCGCGCGGTCGTCCGGTTGGCCGGGACGGTCTGGTACTTCGCCTTGCGCGGGATGCTGGTTCGACGCGGCATCGGGCTCCCCTACTTCCCGCCGGCCTTCGCGCCGTACTTGCTGCGACCCTGCTTGCGGTCGCGCACGCCGGCGGCGTCAAGGGTGCCGCGGATGATGTGGTACTTGACCGAGGGGAGGTCCTTCACCCGGCCGCCGCGCACGAGCACGACAGAGTGCTCCTGCAGGTTGTGGCCGATGCCCGGGATGTAGGCCGTGACCTCCATCTGGTTGCTGAGCTTGACGCGCGCGATCTTGCGCAGCGCCGAGTTCGGCTTCTTGGGCGTCATCGTGCGCACCTGCAGGCACACGCCCCGCTTCTGGGGCGCGCCCGGGATCGACACCTGACGGCGTCGCAGGCTGTTCCAGTTCTTGCGCATCGCCGGCGCCTTGACCTTCTTGGTCGCGGGCTTGCGGCCATGGCGCACGAGCTGGCTGATGGTCGGCACGAAGACGCTGCTCCTCTCGAGTTGTGTGATCGAAACGGCGGTCGGCTCTGACTCCGACCGGCGGTTCCGCTGGCCTTCGAGCCCTGGGGGGCGACGGCCGGAAACCGGACTGTCTGGTGGCTTGGTTATGGATCCCGGCGCGCACGCCGCGGACGGACCCCTCCCGAGGCCACGATCGCGGAGTGTAGCAGCGGCCCGAACGGAGTGTCAAACGTGCGACGGGCCGCCGTCACGCACGAATCGAGGGTTTTGGCGGGGCGCACTTGGCGCCCCGCGTTCAGTCCTCGTCAGTGGCCGTGGCCACGGCCTCCGCGGGCTCCCCGGTGAGGTCGGCGAGGTCCGAATCCGCCTCGTCGCCATCGGTCGAGCCGCGCTCGGCGAGGAACGGGTTGACGTCGTCGTCGTCCTCGTCGCCACCGGCGATGGTGGCCGCCAGGGCAAGCCCGGCCGCCTCCTCGTCGGGGGCGCGACCGCCGCCGTCCTCGAGGAACGGGTTGTACTCGGTGCCGCCCTCCTCGAGGGCCTCGCCGGCCAGCGCCTCGAGCGCCTGTCGGCGCTCGCGCTCCTTGCGGGCCGCGACGTTCGCCGGCGCACCCGTCCCGGCCGGGATGAGCTTGCCGATGATGACGTTTTCCTTCAGGCCGATCAGGTGGTCCTTGGCGCCGTTGATCGCCGCCTCGGTCAGCACCCGGGTCGTCTCCTGGAAGGAGGCGGCCGCGAGGAAGCTCGAGGTATTGAGCGACGCCTTGGTCACGCCGAGCAGGACGGTCTGTGCGGTGGCCGGCTCGCCACCCTCGGCAAGCACCCGATTGTTGACCTCCTCGAAGTCGAGCCGGTCGATCAGCTCGGTCGGCAGCAGGTCGGTGTCGCCCGGCTGGTCGATGCGGACCTTGCGGAGCATCTGCCGGACGATGATCTCGATGTGCTTGTCGTTGATCGTGACGCCCTGGCTCTTGTAGACCTTCTGGACCTCCTTGACCAGGTAGCGCTGGACGGCGTCCTTGCC
>DASTYU010000188.1:0-11137 GCA_035764655.1 Candidatus Limnocylindrales bacterium | reverse complement strand
CGCCTACGACCAGGGCGCGCACGTCACCTACCTCGATCCGCAGTCCTCGCAGATGGGCCACAAGGAGACGATCAAGGACACGGCTCGCGTGCTCGGCCGCCTGTATGACGGAATCGAGTACCGCGGTTTCGACCAGGACATCGTCCAGACGCTGGCCGACTTTGCCGGCGTCCCGGTGTGGAACGGGCTGACCGACGAGTTCCACCCGACCCAGATCCTGGCCGACATCCTCACCATGCGCGAGCACAGCGACAAGTCGCTCGGCGAAGTCGCCTACGCATTTCTCGGCGACGCGCGCAACAACATGGGCAACTCGCTGATGATCGGGGGTGCAAAGCTCGGGATGGACGTCCGGCTTGTCGGTCCGCGCAACCGCTGGCCCGAGGAGCACCTCGTCGAGCAGGCGAGGTCGATCGCCGCCGAGACCGGCGCTCGCGTCACCCTGACCGATTCGGTCACCGAGGGCGTGGCCGGGGCCGACTACCTGTACACCGACGTCTGGGTCTCGATGGGCGAGCCCAAGGACGTCTGGGCGGAGCGCATCAAGCTGCTCCAGCCGTACCAGGTCAACGCCGCCACGATGGCCGCGACGGGAAACCCGGACACGAAGTTCATGCACTGCCTGCCGGCGTTCCACAACGCGGATACGAAGGTCGGTGCCGAGATGGCCGCCCACTTCGGCATCTCCGAAATGGAAGTCACCGAGGAGGTCTTCGAATCGCCGGCGTCGATCGTGTTCGACCAGGCCGAGAACCGGATGCACACGATCAAGGCCGTCCTCGTCGCGACGATCGGGAACTGACGAGAATGCGCGTCGTGGTCGCCCTCGGCGGGAACGCGCTGCTCCAGCGCGGCCAGCCGATGACCGCCGACAAGCAGCGCGAAAACGTGCGCATCGCGGCCCAGCAGCTGGCGCCGATCGCCGAGCAGCACGAGCTCGTCGTCTCGCACGGCAACGGCCCGCAGGTAGGGCTGCTGGCCCTGCAGGCGGCGGCCTACGAGGAGGTCGAAGCGTATCCCCTCGATGTCCTCGGGGCGCAGACCGAGGGGATGATCGGCTACATGATCGAGCAGGAGCTGGGCAACATCCTGCCGTTCGAGCGGCCCTTTGCCAGCATCCTCACGATGGTCGAGGTGGATCCGGCCGATCCGGCCTTCAAGGACCCGACCAAGTTCATCGGCCCGGTCTACGAGCGAGAAGAAGCCGAACGCCTCGCCGCCGATAAGGGTTGGGCGATCAGGCAGGACGGCGACAAGTGGCGCCGGGTCGTCGCCTCGCCGGAACCGAAGCGGATCTTCGAGATCCGGCCGATCACCTGGCTGCTCGAACGTGGCTGCGTGGTCGTGTGCACCGGTGGCGGCGGGATCCCGACGATGTACGAGCCGGGGACGCGCACGCTCGTTGGGGCCGAGGTCGTGATCGACAAGGACCGCGCGAGCGCGCTGCTCGCCGAACAGCTCGACGCGGACCTCTTCGTGATGGCCACCGACGTCGAGGCCATCTTCCGGGACTTCGGGACGCCGCAGCAGGCCAGGATCGGGGCGATCACGCCCGACGAGCTGGCTGCCATGCCGCTTCCCGCCGGGTCGATGGGACCCAAGGCGGAGGCCGCGATCGGCTTCGCGCGGCGGACCGGCAAGCGCGCCGCGATCGGCACGCTGGCGGAAGTGGGTGCGGTCGTCGCCGGTGAGGCGGGCACGCAGGTTGCGCTCGCCCCCGACCGCGTCGCCCAACCGGTGGAGGGCTGAGCCATGGCCGAGGCCGACGTCCTGGAGCCGCCCGTGCCGCCCGCCCCGGCGGTGGAGGCCCAGGCCGCGTCGCGCGGACTCAAGCTGCCGTCGGCCTACACGATCCTGTTCATCCTGATCGTCGTCGTCGCCGCGCTGACCTGGGTCATCCCGGCCGGCCAGTACCAATACAACGAGGACGGCACGCCGATCCCGGGCACCTACGCCCAGGTGGAGCAGAACCCTGCCCGGATCGTCCGTGACTCGCTGGCTGCCCCGATCAACGGCATGTACGGGATCGAGGGCGAGGACGGCAGCATCAGCTACTACAACTCCGGCGAGCTGTTCGGCGCGATCGACGTCGCCCTGTTCATCCTCGTGATCGGTGGCTTCCTGGGTGTGACGATGCAGACGGGCGCCATCCAGGCGGGGATCGCCCGGGTCGTCGATCGGCTGAAGGGCCGGGAGCGGCTGCTGATCCCCATCCTGATGATCGTCTTCGCCCTCGGGGGCACCAGCTACGGCATGGCCGAGGAAAGCCTCGCCTTCTACGTCTTGGTCATCACGGTGATGATCGCGGCCGGTTACGATTCGCTGACCGGCGCGGCCTTGATCATGCTCGGCTGCGGGATCGGCACGCTGGGCTCGACGATCAACCCGTTCGCCACGGGCATCGCGTCCGGCTTCGCCGGCACCGGCATCGACGACGGACTTGTCGGGCGGATCGTGATCCTGGTCATCGGAACGGCCTTCGGGATCTGGTTCGTGATGCGCTACGCGGCCCGCGTCAAGGCCGATCCGACGAAGTCGCTGATCGCAGCCGATCGCGCCGAGATCGACGCGCATTTCCGCGCCGACAGCGGGGACACGGACACGCCGACGGCGATGAGCGGCCGGCAGCAGCTGGTGCTGCTGCTGTTCTTCGCCGCCTTCGTGGTGATGATCGTGGGCGTCGTCCCGTGGACCGACCTCGGGATCACCGTCATCAAGACCCGCTGGTGGTGGTTCCCGGAGATGACCGCGTCATTCCTGGCGTTCGCCATCCTGATCGGGCTGGCCGCGCGGATGCCCGAAGGCCGCTTCGTGAACAGCTTCGTGGATGGGTCCCGGGACCTTCTGGGGGTCGCGCTGATCATCGGGATCGCGCGCGGCGTGACCGTGATCATGAACAACGGCCTGATCACGGACACGGTCCTCAACGCGGCCGAGCAGGCGGTCTCGGGACTCGGCGGGATCGCGTTCATCAACCTGATGTTTCTGCTGTTCCTGCCGCTATCCTTCCTGATCCCGTCGTCGTCCGGGCTGGCGACCGTGGCCATGCCGATCATGGCCCCGCTCGCCAGCTTCGCGGCGGTGCCACCACAGCTGGTCGTGACGGCCTATCAAACGGGCAACGGCCTGGTGAACCTGGTGACGCCGACGTCCGCGGTCGTGATGGGAGGGCTGGCAATTGCCCGCGTGGGCTACGGGACCTGGCTCAAGTTCGTCTGGCCACTGCTGATCGTGCTGGCGATCCTGTGCATGGTCGTGATGTCGATCGCAGTGCTCCTGTCGTGAGGAGGTGAGGCAACGATGACCCAGCAAGCCGCAGCGGTGGCACCATCGCCCGAACGAGCCTGGCACGGCCTCACGCCGGAGGCCGCGCTCGAGGCGCAATCGGTGGACGCCGCGGCCGGGCTGTCGACCGCCGAAGCCGAACAGCGACGCGCGAAGTACGGCCCGAACAAGTTTGCCGAGGCGCCCAAGGAGCCCACCTGGCGCGCCTTCCTGCGCCAGTACGGCGACCCGATGCAGATCGTGCTGCTGGTCGCGGGCGGCATCAGCCTCTTCCTGCCCGACCAGTTCGCGACCGGCATCCTGCTGATCCTGCTGACCGTCCTGAACGCCTTCCTGGGGGTCAACCAGGAGGGCAAGGCCGAGGCCAGCGTCGCCGCGCTCCAGAAGATGATGGTCGTCAAGGCCAAGGTCCGGCGAAACGGCGAGATTACCGAGCTGCCGATGGAGGACCTGGTCCCGGGCGACATCGTCAACATCGAGGCCGGCGATCTCGTCCCGGCCGATGGGCGCATCACCCGCGCCGCCACGCTCGAGATCGACGAGTCCGCCCTGACCGGCGAGAGCGCGCCCGTGCCCAAGGGCGTGGACGCCGTGCCCGACGATGCGGCGCTCGGCGACCGGGTCGACATGGCGTTCATGAACACGCAGGTCACCCGCGGCGCAGCCACGTTCGTCGTCACCTCGACCGGGATGGGCACCGAGGTGGGCCACATCTCCGGGATGCTTTCCGCGCAGACGGCCGAGGAGACGCCGCTCACCAAGCAGCTCAACCGGCTGACGCAGCAGATCCTGCTGATCGCGGGCGTCTCGCTGGTGATCTCGATCGGGATCGGGCTCTGGCGCGGACAGGAATTCAGCGCGCTCTTCCTCACCGCGGTCGCCTTCGCCGTGTCGGCCATCCCGACCGGACTGCCGGCCGTGGTCACGACGATCCTCGCCGCCGGCACCTCGACGCTCGCCTCGGCCGGGGCGATCGTCAAGCGCCTGCGCTCGGTCGAGACGCTCGGCTCCACGTCCGCCATCAACTCCGACAAGACCGGCACGCTCACGCTCAACCAGATGACGGCGGTCGAGATGACCGTCGCCGGGCAGCGCTTCACGATCAGTGGCGAGGGCTACTCGACCGCGGGCACGATTGCCGGAGCCGCCGGCACCGGGCCCGTGCCGCTGGAGCGCTACCTCCTGCCGATGGCGCTGTGCGCCGATGCCGTGGCCAAGGACGGCGGGCTCGTCGGCGACCCAACCGAGGGCGCGCTGGTGGTCCTCGCGGCGAAGGGCGGCGTCGACCCGGTGCTCACGAGGGAGCAATACCCGCGGATCGCGGAGGTCCCATTCGACGCCGCGTACAAGCTGATGGCAACGTTCCACCGGATGAAGAGCGAATCCGGCAAGGACGTCGTGCGCTGTTACGTCAAGGGCGCCCCGGACCAGCTGCTGGCCCGGGCCGCCAACGCGGCGGCGCCGGACGGCAGCACGGTCCCCGTCGACAAGCTGCGCGACAAGTACATGGAAGAGAACCAGCGCCTCGGTGCGCAGGGCCTGCGCGTCATGGCCACGGCCCAGCGTGACTTCGACCCCAACAAGTTCGACCCGAACGCGGCCGACCTGCTGCCGCTGGTGAGCGACCTCACGCTCCTCGCCCTGGTCGGCATCGTCGACCCGCCGCGCCCCGAGGCCAAGACGGCGATCGCCAAGGCCAAGGCGGCCGGCATCCAGATCCGGATGATCACCGGCGACCATGCCGTGACCGCAGAGGCGATCGCTCGCCAGCTCGGTATCGAGGGCCGCGCGATCAGCGGCGCCCAGTTCGCCGCGATGAGCGACGACGAGTTGCAACGCGAGATCGACACGATCGGCGTCATCGCCAGGGTTGCTCCGGAGGACAAGGTCCACCTGGTGGACACGCTCAAGGCCAAGGGCCATGTCGTCGCCATGACCGGCGACGGCGTGAACGACGCGCCCGCCCTGAAGAAGGCGGACATCGGCGTCGCGATGGGCATCACCGGCACGGAGGTCTCGAAGGAGGCCGCCGTGATGATCCTCACCGACGACAACTTCGCGACGATCGTCAAGGCGGTCGAGCTCGGCCGGGCCCTCTACGACAACCTGGTCCGCTACATCCGGTTCCAGATGGCCGCGCTGTTCGGGTTCATCGTCACGTTCCTTGGCGCGAGCATCCTGTGGATCGCCGAGGGCACGCCGTTCCTGCCGCTCCAGACGCTGTATATCAACTTCACGGTGCAGGTGTTCCTGGCGGTCGGCCTCGGATATGGCAAGGCGCGCGAAGGGCTGATGAACGACGCGCCGAGACCACCCAAACAGCCGATCCTGTCGACCCGCCTGCTCGTGTATCTGGTCGTTGCCGGCGTTTCGATGGCCGTCGTCACCCTCGGGATCATCGCCTGGGCGACGCCGGTGTTCGGCGAGCCGGTCGCTCGCTCGATGGGCGTCGTCGCGTTCTCGCTGACGAACATCTGGTTCGCGCTCGAGACCGCCGACGAGGAGAAGTCGGTCTTCAGCTCGGAGACGCTCGCCAACCCGACCCTGCTCAAGGCCGCCGCCGGCTCGTTCATCGCGACGGTTGCGGCGACCGAGCTCGGCATCTTGAATCGGATCCTCGACACCGTGAACCTGACGGTGGACCAGTGGCTGCTGTGCATCCTGGTCTCCCTGCTCACATTGGCGGTGGCAGAGATCAAGAAGCTCCTGCGCATTCGCACCAGCGAGGCGCCGCAGCTGGCCCAGCCCGAGACGGCGGCTCCTGCCGCTGCGGGCGCAGGATGAAGAACGGAGGACGCACATGACACTCGGACCGCTCGAATACACCGTCATCGGGTTCCGCAAGGGAACCTTCGATGGCAGCATCGCTCGTGAGATCGGAAGGGTTGTCGACCAGAACATCGTCCGCATCGTCGACGCGGTGTTCATCGACCAGGACGCCCAGGGCAATACCCTCGTCCTCGAGATCGACGCGAAGGAGGACCCGGCCTTCGAATCGTTCGCGCCGATCCTCCAGAACAGGATGGGCCTGTTCACCCCCGAGGACATCGAGACCCTCGCCGAGTCGCTGCCGCCCGAGACCTCGGCACTGGCGATCCTCTTCGAGCATCGCTGGGCCGTCGATATCAAGGACGCGATCGCCAACGCGGGCGGCTTCCTCGTGGCCCGGTCCGTGATCCCGCCCGAGGTCCTCGAGGAGGTCAGCGCAGAGCTCGAAGCAGGTTCGGCAACCCCCGCCTGACAACGTCAACTCGAAAGGAGCACCGAACGATGATGATGCGAAGGCGCGGGGCGCCCCTCCTGCGGGCCGCCGCCACGACGGCCGTCGTCGCCGGCACTGCCGGAGCTGTCCGCCACCACCAGGAGCAGAAGTACGCCAACCAGGCGGCCCAGCAGCAGGCCTCCTATGACGAGGCGTATCAGCAGGGTGCCGCCGCTGCGCAGGCTGCGGCGCCGCCTGCCCAGGCTGCACCGGCGCCAAGCGCGGGCGGCATCGACATGCAACAGTTGAAGCAGCTTGGCGAGCTCCACGATGCTGGCGTGCTCAGCGACGAGGAATTCGCGGCAGCAAAGGCAAAGGTGCTCGGAGGGGGCTGAGCACCGGCGCACCGATCGTAGTGGAGGAACCTGGTGAACAACCTCGGCGATTTCCTGATCGCCATGACCTACTTCTTCTTCTGGTTGATCGCGATCTGGATCTTCGTCGCGGTCTTCACGGACATCTTCCGGCGTGACGACCTGAGTGGCGGCATGAAGGCGGTGTGGATCATTGCCGTCATCATCCTGCCGTTGCTCGGTTGCCTGATCTACATCGTCACCCGCCCCAAGGTCACCGCGACCGACGTGCGGACGTTGACGATGGCCTCCGCCGCGTCGAAGGTATCCACCGCCGATGAGCTCCAGAAGCTCGCCGACCTCAAGCAGGCCGGCGTCGTCTCGGACGCGGAGTACGAGAACCTGAAGGCGAAGATCGTCGCCTCGGCCTGAACCAGCCAGCGCGACGAAACAAGCCGGTCCCGCCGACGCGGGGCCGGCTTCGTCGCTTTCGGTACCCTCAGGAGGCGAGCGCCGGGTCGTCCTCCGCCTGGCGGTCCTCCGCGCGCTGCCGGGGCGCCGGCTCGAGACCCGGATACGGCTCCAGCAGGCCAAGGGCGACGGCGCGTTCAACGGCCTCGCCGCGTGACGTCGCCCAGACCTTGCCGTAGATCGACATGGCGTGGGTCTTGACCGTGTTGCGCGAGACGCCGAGGCGGTCGGCGATCTCCTGGAACGACAGGTACGTCGGCAGCAGCGGCAGGATGCGCAGTTCCGCGTTGGTGAGGCTCGATGAGCCGACGAGGGTGGACGTCGAACCGGACAGCTGGGCGCGGATCTCGAGCAGGTCCGCGGTGAGGCTGCCCAGCGCGGGCCGTCGCCGGACGATCTGCTCCGCTTCGCGCAGGGCGATCTGCGCGCCTGCCGGGTCCGAAACGGCGAGATACGCGCGGGCCAGGTCGAGCAGCGCGGCCACCGACAGCCATGGCGCCGCATGGCTCGCGAGCGGTCGAACGAGCTGCGCCTCCACGAGCAGCTCTCGCGCGCCATCGCTGTCGCCGCGGTGGGCCGCCACTCGCGCGTTGACCGCGAGCACGCCGAGCGCCGGCAGGACATCCTCGTACTGCGAGGTGACGAGTCTGCGGAGCGCTTCGTCGGCCGCGCTCGCGGCGGCGTCCCACTCGCCACGGCGTATCTTCAATGACGCCTGCCTCGCCCACGCGCCCACCGACAGGTGGGCGCCGTAGCCTGCGTCGGCGATTGCCTCGTCGAGGTTCTGCTCGGCAGCGTCGTGGTCGCCGAGCATCATCTCGGCCGCCGCGAGGAGCCACAGTGCATTCGCGTGCCACTGGCTGTCGGCACGGGCACGATTGACCGCGAAGGAGGCCTCGGCCCGCGCCTGGCGTGGACCATCGGGGCACATGACGGCCCGAAGCATCGCGCGCTGCGGTTCGAAGGAGCCGGCGTCGGCAAGCGTCGTGGCATCCGTGCGGTCCACGATCTCCGCCATCCGGATCGCCTCCGTGGGCCGGCCCGCCAGGAGATGGACCCACGCGGCGAGCACCGCGACCGCCGGATTCCGCTGGAAGTCGGAGGTCGACAGGCGTCCAAGCCAGCGCTCGACGGTCGCCAGGTGGCCACGATCGTGCAGCGGCGGACCAGCGGTCTCGATGAGGCCCGCGGCCAGGTCGAGATCGTCGCCGGCGAATGCGTGGTGCAAGGCGAGGTCGAGGTCGCCCGAATCGCGGTACCACTCGGTGGCGACCCGGTGGAGCATCCGTGCTCGACCGGGTTCCCGGCGGTCGAGCTCGTCACGGAGGAAGTCGCGCAGCAGGTTGTGGTAGCGGAAAGCGGGCGGGCGCTGGCCGACCTCCTGGATCAGCAAGTGGCGCCGGGCGAGGCTCGCCAGCCGCGGTCCACCGTCCGGCATGCCGGAGAGGACCTCGGCGAGGCCAGGAGTCACGATCTCCACGACCGCGGTCCGCGTGAGGAACTGGACGTCCTCATCCCCGAGCCCGTCGGCCAGCTCCGATGCGAGGTAGGACGCGATGTAGCGGTCGCCGGCGGTCAGCCCGATCGTCACCCCGGCATCCGCGCCCGTGCGACGGCACGCCAGGGCCGAGAGGTAGATCCCGACCGGCCAGCCCTCCGTGCGCCGATGCAGCTCTCGCGCGCCCTCGCTCTCGAGGGCGCAGCCCGTCGCCCGGGCGAGCGCCGAGGTCTCCTCGATGTCGAGCGCGAGATCCTTGGGGCCGATTTCGAGCAGCTCGCGCCGCGCGCGGAGGCGCCCCAGCGGCAGCGCTGGCTCAGTACGGCCGGCGATGGCCACAGCCAGGTTCGAGGGCAGGTGGTCGAGCAGCGCAGTCAGCGCGTCGAGGCTGGTCTGGTCGTCGATCCGATGCACGTCGTCCAGGACGAGCAGGGCGGGCTGCTGCCAGCGGTAGACGTCGGTCACGAGCCGCGGGATCGCCGCACCGAGGACCCGGGTACGCGAAACGGCGTGCGCCAGGGTCATCGACGGACCCAATGGACCGATCCGGGCCAGCGACGCGACCAGCGAGCGGATGAGGATGGCCGGGTCGTTGTCGAGATCGTCGAGGGTGAGCCAAGCGACGGGACGCGGATCGCGCGCCGCCCACAGGGCCAGGACGGTGGTCTTGCCGTAGCCGGGCGGCGCGATGAGCGTCACCACGGGCGTGCGCGCTTCGAGGAGCTGGGAGACGACGCGTCGCCGTGCCACCGTTCCCGGGCGGGCACCGGGCGCCTCGAGCTTGGCCTCCATGTTCGGCCAGCTCGGAGGCAGCGCCCTGAGGACGTCCTCAGTAACGGGTGTGATCCGGCGCGACCTGATCGCGCGCATCTCCTTCGGTTCCCCCGACCCGAGACGTTCCCCCAACGGGTGCCCCTCCTGCGGCCAGAGCCGATCTGGGCGGCCCGCGCGCGGACCGCCAGTTTGCGGAAGGGGTCAGCGGGCAGTCAACCCCGGTCCCGCCGCTGAGACGGTACTCCTCGGTGACGAGCGCGTCGAGCCCTCATCCACTGCGGATGAGGCGTCATGATTGGCCCGCGGACACGATCAGCGTGATGCAGTCCGCTGTGGTTCAACGAGGGAGAGCGCATGCGTAACCCGCCCATCCTGGTTTCGGTTATCGGGTTCTTCGGCGCGATCGCCGGCTTTTACTGGATCTACCTTGGACTCCGCCTGCTGGGCTTCGACTGGTTCGGCGTTCTGGGCGATGTCCCCGCGTTTGAGCAGAGCGGCCTGTGGGGCTGGCTCGCGCTGGCTGCCGGGATTGCCTGGCTCATCGCGGCCTTCGGCCTTTGGGCGATGCAGCGCTGGGCGTGGGTGTTCGCGATGGTGGTCGCCGGGTTCGCCCTCTTCGAGGCGTTCCTGTGGTTCCTCCACGCGCCGGGCACCGGGGTCGGCTTCGCGTCCGCGATCATGCCCCTGCTGATCATCCTGTATCTGAATTCCAAGGACATCAAGAGCCAGTTCATCGACGAGTACACCGAGCCGGTCTGACGACGGCTCACCGATCGCGGGGCCCATGCCTTCGCGACGCGCGGAGGTACCGCGAAAGGGGCGCTGATGACGGCGATCTCGGCCCGCTGGGAGTGGCGGACATTTGGTCCGGGCGCCCGCATAGCCAAGCGCCGCTGGCGCGACGTCGAACCGATCGCGGAGCAGGTCAGCGACGAGGTCTACCTGCTCTCCGACTGCGGTCAGACGGTCAAGTACCGCGACCAGCTGATGGACGTGAAGCAGCTGCTGGAGACCGACACCTTCGGTCTCCAGCAGTGGACGCCGGTCATGAAGGCGTCGTTTCCCATCGGCCATGCGGAGCTCGAGCGCGTGTTTGCCGCGTTGAACGTTCCGGTTCCGCCGCTCGCGCGTGAGCAGTACACGTTCGACGAGTTCCGTGCCGAGCTCACGGGCCCCGGCCGAGGCGTCCGGGCTGTCGACGTGCACAAGCGCCGGCTGCGTTACCGGCCCGATGGCTGTTCCGCCGAGGTGACCGAGGTCCGGGCCGACGACGTCGACGGATCCACGGTCGCCATCGAAGGCGAGGACGGCTCGGCCGTCAGCCGTGTGGTGCGCTCGCTGGGCCTCGATGACTACATCAACACCGCCTACCCGGTAGGGCTCGCCCGCATGCTCGACGCTGTCGCGGACCGCTACGCGGTGATCGACGCGGGCACGAACTCGATCAAATTCCACATCGCCGAGCGGACGGCCCAGGGTGGCTGGCGGACGCTCGTCGATCGGGCCGAGCTGACCCGCCTTGGCGAAGGATTGACCGAAGGCGGCCCCATCGGC
>DASTYU010000187.1:0-15627 GCA_035764655.1 Candidatus Limnocylindrales bacterium | reverse complement strand
CCTTTCACTGCGTGATGCTGAAGCCCTCACGGGGATGGCCGCTCCGAACATCCACACTCTTGAGAGTGGTAAATCGGCACCTAGGCTCGACACACTGAGCCGGCTTGCGGCTGCGTACAACGTGTCCCTCGCCGCACTGGTCGCCGACGTCCACTAAATCAGCGCGGTAGCAAAGTTGGTAGCAACGCCCGCGGACAGACCTGGACTCGCCCCTAGCCGGGAAGGGCCGAGTTACGCTCCGCGCGGTCATCCGCGGACGATCGCGGACGCGATAGGTCGAACTTTTAATCCCTTGGTCGTGGGTTCGAATCCCACCCGGCTCACCAGTTCGCGGGCCGTTCGGCACTGGGAGCGTCACTGTCCCGGTCCGACGATTGGACCATGGAATCGCGCCCTTCCCCGTGGCTCGTCGCCCTCGTCGGCCTGACGGGCATCCTGGCCGCCGTCGCGAGCGCGGCCGGCATCCTGCTTCGCGGGGACCTCGAGACCCGCGTGTTCACGACGCTCCGCGGCGACGCCGTCGAATACCTGACCGACGGCGCCTACCGCTTCAACGGGATCAACATGGCATCCGAGGGGATCGGCTGGGACCTCGTGACCCTCCTCGTCGTCGTGCCGGCCCTCGCCCTGACCCTGCCGTCCCTGCTGCGCGGCACGCTGCGCGGCACGCTCCTCGCCGCGGGCTTCCTCGTGTACTTCCTGTACCAGTACGCCGAGTACGCCGTCGGGCTTGCCTACGGGCCGCTGTTCCCGGTCTACGTCGGGATCATCGCCTTGAGCGTGTCGGGCCTTGCGCTTCTCCTGTCGCGGGTCGACATCGAGGCGCTGCCCGAGCGCTTCGGGCCGCACTTCCCGCGGAGGGCCATGGTCGCCTTCGGGCTGTACATGGCGGTCCTGCTCGGGGGCATGTGGCTGCCTCTGATCGCCGGGACGCTGACTGACACGTCGGTGCCGCAGCTCTACGGTGGGACGACGCTGGTGGTCCAGGCATTCGACCTGGGCGTGCTCGTGCCGCTCGGGCTGTTCACGGCGGCCACCGCCTACCGGCGCCTGCCGGTCGGCTACCTGCTGTCGGCCGTGGTCATCGTCAAGGGAGCGTCGATCGCGCTGGGGATCGCCGCGATGCTCGTCGTCGAGTGGCTCACGACGGGTGAGCCGCAGCTGCCGCCGATCATCATCTTCGGCCTGACGTCCATCGCGGGGCTGGCGATCGCCGTCCGGATGTATCGGGGAATCGACCCCCGCTCAACCGCACTCATTCGGCCGACGGCCTCCCCGGCGACCGCCTGACCTCAGGCCAGGATCGGGACGTCCGACCGGGCGCGCAGGTGGAACGAGACGCCGTACGTCTCGTTGGATTCGGGGTCGACCCGCGGCGCCACCGTGAGCCGCCAGTCCTCGCCGTCGCCAGGGATCCAGGTGGCCAGCGGCTTCCCACTGTCGAGGACCGCGTCCATCAGCTCGAATGCAGCGCCCGGCAGGTCGACGAGAATCTCGCGTGCGGGAAGGCCGACGACCGCTTCGCCGAACGTGGAGATGAACGCCGGGTTGCCGTAGACGACGAGGTGTCCGGGGCCGAAGCAGAAGGCTGCGGGCCGGCCGGTCATCACGCCGTCGGCTGAACGACGCTGAGCTTGCGAGCGGTTCCCTCCACGCGGCGCGCAGGCCCTGACGCGAAGCCACCAGCCAGCTCGCCCATGCGAGCGACTGCTTCGGGGCGGATCCGATACCAGAGGAAGGTTCCCCGCCGCTCGCTGTCGACCCAGCCCGCCTCCCGCAGCACCTTGAGGTGGTGCGAGACGGTTGGCTGACTGACGTCGCAGCACGCGGTGAAGTCGCAGGCACAGACAGACTCCTCCTCGCTCAGCTGGCGGAGGATCGCGAGACGAGTCGGGTCCGCGGCGGCCTGGAGGAGGAGGACGTCGGGGTCGGTGTGTCGCTTCATGTCTCACCCAATGTATTGACAAATGACTATATCGTCAAGTCTCGATACAGCCATATATTCTGCGCACAGAGATTCCGCAGATGAGCGGAGAGGAGCAACGACAATGCAGCTCGGACAGATCGCATCGGTCTGGATGATGTACGACCAGCAGGAGCGGTTGGAGGCCGCGATCCGGCCCGCCTACGTGGCGACGCGCCCGTCGCTCGTCCAGCGGTTCGGCGGCAAGCTCCGCCGCATCGCGTACCGCGGCCAGCTCGGGCCGGTCGCCGGACCCGCCGCCGCCTGACGGCACGTCAATCCCGCGAACGAACAACGAAAACGCCGGCCGGGGTCGTGAGCAGACCCGCAGCCGGCGCAGTGCCTAACCGGTGTGAACCGGCCTAATGGTGGAACGAGGCGATCCCGGCAAAGGCGACCAGCGCGATCAGCCCAAGGCGGACTGCGGCTGCGACGATGACCGGGAACGACGCGGCGAAGCCTGACGGCCGCACAGCGGACCTCCCTCTGGTTTCGGCAACCCGGCTGACTCGGTTCCCCGAGCCCCGTGGCTTTGCGTCCCCAGGTCACCCTGGGTTTGCCTTTGTCGACCAGCTTCGCTGGCCTGCGCATGTTCGATGCGCGTCCTCACCCTACGCCCGCGGACTCGCCCGGTCGAGAGTGACGATGGTCCCGCTCAGCCGGTCGGTGGTCCCGCCACCCGGCCGCAACCCACCCCCAAATCGTCCGTGACGCGGCAACCCAATCGCATCCTTTTCGTCGCCGCCTGACCGACGCGACGACTGCGCGGCCCTCGCAAGACTCCCTCCAACACCCGGGCAGCCGGGTGCATCGGCGTTCGACCGGGCTGGAGGACGAGGCGCATGCGACGGATGAGCTACGGGGCAGTCGGCGGACTGCTGCTGGCAGTGGCGCTCCCGGCCACGGCAGCCGCGGCCGAGGAGGTGCCCGTCAACGCGGGCAACACGGCGTGGCTCCTCATCGCGACCGCGCTCGTGATGGTGATGCTCCCCGGGCTCGCGCTGTTCTATGGCGGTCTGGTCCGCCGCAAGAACGTCCTGTCCACGATCATGCACAGCTTCTTCGGGCTGGCGATCGTCAGCGTGGTCTGGGTCCTGGTCGGCTTCTCGATCGCGTTCGCGCCCGACGCGAGCGGCGGACTGGGCCTGTTCGGCGGGCTCGACTACGTCGGGTTCATGAACGTCACGCTGACCGTGAACGAGACCTACGGCACGGCCAGCGGCATCCCGTTCATCCTGTTCGCCGCCTTCCAGCTCATGTTCGCGGCGATCACCCCGGCGCTGATCACCGGCGCCTTCGCCGAGCGCAAGCGCTTCGCCTCGTTCGTGCTGTTCACCGTCCTCTGGTCGATCTTCGTGTACTCACCCGTGGCGCACTGGGTGTGGGCCGCCGATGGCTGGCTCTTCCAGATGGGCGCCCTCGACTTCGCGGGTGGCACCGTCGTCCACGCCACGTCCGGTGTCTCGGCCTTGATCGTCGCCCTGCTGATCGGCCGGCGCGTCGTCAACGGCGACCGGATGGAGCCGCACGACATCCCGATGACCGTGCTCGGCGCGGGGCTGCTGTGGTTCGGCTGGTTCGGCTTCAACGCCGGCTCCGAGCTCGCGGCGGACGGGATCGCTGCGAATGCCCTCCTCGTGACGAACACGGCCGCCGCCGCGGCGATGATCACGTGGGTCTTCGCGAGCTACCTCCACAAGGGCAAGGTCAGCGTCCTCGGCGCGGCGTGCGGTGCGGTCGCCGGTCTCGTCGCGATCACCCCGGCCTCCGGGTTCGTCACGGCCGGCGGCGCCATCGTCATCGGGCTCGCTGCCGGCGGCATCTGCTACAGCGCCACGCTCCTCCGCGAGCGGATCAAGATCGACGATGCGCTCGACGTGTTTGCCGTCCACGGCGTGGGCGGCACGTTCGGCGCGATTGCCACCGGCGTGTTCGCCACGACGGCGATCAACTTCGGCAGCGGCCTCATCGACGGCAACGCCTCGCAGGTCGTCACCCAGGTCGTCGCGGTCGGCGCCTCGATCGCTTACGCCGTCCTTGCGACGTTCGTCATCGTCAAGGTCACCGACCTGGTCCTCGGCATCCGCGTCAAGCGCGACGTGGAAGAGGTCGGCCTCGATCTGGCCGTCCATGGCGAGGTCGCCTACCAGTCCTGAGCCCGCATTCGCGGTACCCCGGCCGGCCGCCGCCCTCGGGCGAGCGGCCGCTCGGTCACCACCGGAGACGAGATCGCGGCATGACCCTTCGAATCGGCCACCCCGCAGACCCACCGCTCTACGAGCCGCGCTTCGAGCACGACGCATGCGGCGTCGGGTTCGTGGCCGACTCCCGCGGCCGGTCACGCGGCCGGGTGCTGCCGCTGGCCCTCGCGGGTCTCGCCGCGCTGGCTCATCGCGGTGCGTTCGGGGCGGATGGAGCGTCGAGCGACGGCGCCGGCGTCTCGATGCCGCTCGACCCGTCGCTGCTCGAGCTGATCGCCGGTGAGCGAGCGGCGGAGCGACCGGCGGTCGTGTTCGCGTTCCTGCCGTCGAGCCGGTCCGCGGCCGCCGCCGGGCGGACCCTCATCGAGCGGATCTTCGGCGATGCGGAGCTGCCGGTCCTCGGCTGGCGTGCCGTGCCCGCGGACCCTGGCGCGCTGGGGCGTGCCGCCGCCGCGTCGCGGCCGGCGTTCGCCCAGGCCATCGTCAACCGGCCGATGCACGCCAACGGCCGGCCGCTCGGCGACGATGCCTTCGAGCGGCGGCTGGTGGTGGCTCGGCGGCGCCTCGAAGCGGCCGCGCGCAACGCGGGTGGGAAGCTCGCCGAACTGGCCATCCCGTCCGCCTCGTGCCGGACGATCGTGTACAAGGGCCTCGTCGCGGGCGGACGCCTCGCCGAGCTGTACCCCGATCTCGAGCGACCGCTTGCCGTCCGCTACGCGCTGTTCCACCAGCGCTACGCGACGAACACGCACCCGGTGTGGCGGCTGGCCCAGCCGTTCCGGGCGATCGCCCACAACGGCGAGATCAACACCGTGCGCGGCAATCGGGAGCAAATCCGCGGCCGGACCCGCGACCGCGGCGGCCGGCCGGTCGCCGCGGAGCTGATCGCCGCGGGTCCGCTGCTCTCGCCGGACGGCTCCGATTCGCTGTCGCTCGACGAGGGACTGGAGCTGCTCACGACCACCGGCTGGGACCTCGCCGAGGCGCTCCTCGCCGCCATCCCCGAAGCGCTTGGCCTGCGTCGCGCACCGCATCCGCATGTCGCGACGTTCCGTCGGCGCACGGCGGGCTTCCTCGCCCCGTGGGACGGCCCCGCGGCCCTGGTCTTTGCCGACGGTCGGCGGGTCGGCGCGATCGTCGACCGCAACGGGCTCCGTCCCGCTTCCTTCGCCGTGACCGATGGCGGGCTGGTCGCGGTCGCCTCCGAAGCGGGCGCCGTGCCCTTCGCGTCCGCCGAGACCGTCCGCCGCGGGCGCCTCGGGCCGGGCCAGATGCTGCTCGTGGATCCGAGCCGCCGCCACGTGCTCGAGGACGCCGAGGCCAAGGCCTGGATCCTGCGTGACCTGGCCATCCACGACGACCCGCGCCCGACCCATGAGGATCGGCCGCGCGACGGCATGGTCCACGATGCTGCCCCCGAGTCGCCGCAGATCCGCTACCTCGCCGGTCTCGACGCCGAACGGACCCGCCTCGACATCAAGACGATGGCGCTCGAAGCGCACGAGCCGTTGTGGAGCATGGGTGACGACACGCCGACGCCTGGCCGCGCCAGGCTCGACCGTCCGGTGGCCGACCATCTCCGCCAGGCGTTCGCCCAGGTCACGAACCCGCCGATCGATCCGGAACGCGAGCGGATCGTCATGGACCTGCGGGTCGAGCTGGGGCGGCGGCAGGCGCTGCTCGGTGGGCCGCCGCGTGGCGCGTCAACGCTCCGCCTTGCCCGCCCGGTCGTCGCCGACCTCGACGGGCTGTTCGCCTCGCTGGTCGACGGCGGCCGCAGTGTCCGCCGGCTTGACGGTCGGTGGGCAGTGGCGGATGGGCGGACCGGCCTTGCCCTCGCGCTGGACCGGCTCGCGCGTGAGGCCGTGACGGCCGCGGAGCGCGGCACCGACGTCCTCGTCATCAGCGACCGGGGGTTCGACGTGGAGCACCTGCCGGTCCCCGCGATCCTCGCCGCGGGTGCCGTCCACACCGCGCTGACGGAAGCCGGCCTTCGAGGGCGCACGGACCTCATCGTTGACGCGGCCGATCTGCTCGACGTGCATGCCGTGGCGATGACCCTGGCCGTCGGCGCGACGGCGATCCAGCCGCGGCTCGCGATTGCGGTCGCGGCCGAGCTGGCCGGCACGCGCGGTGCCGAGGAGCTCACCCCGGCCGACACGGTAGGGAACCTGATGACCGCGTTCGAGGCGGGCCTGCGCAAGACGCTGGCCCGGATGGGCATCAGCGCCGTCGCGTCGTACGTGGGCGGGGCGCTGATCGACACGCTCGATCTTGCGCCGGAGGTCATTGCGCGCTGCTTCCCGACCGCGGCCGCATGGCCGGGCCGGGTCACGCTCGCCGATCTGGCCGATCGCCAGCTCCGCAGGCGCGCGGCCGCCCTCGCCATCCCCGCCCCGCCGCCCGGTCGCGAGCCGCGTCTCCCCGACCCGGGCTTCGCACGCTTCCGGGCTGACGGTGAGGCCCACCTCTTCGCGCCGAAGATCGTGGGCGAGGTCCAGGCGATCGCGGACACCTCAGCCGAGGACAGCATCGACGACCAGCTCGAGCAGTACCGTGCCGGCGTGCTGCGGGCCGGCGGGGACCACGCGGTGCCGCGCGATGACCTGCGGATCCGTCGGGCGACCAGCCCGATCCCGCTCGAGGAGGTCGAGTCGGCGCGCTCGATCGTGCGCCGGTTCGTCGTTTCCGCCATGAGCGTCGGTGCCCTGAGTCCCGAGGCCCACCAGGTACTCACGATCGGCATCCAGCGGGCGGGTGGCGCCGCGAACACCGGTGAGGGCGGGGAGGACCCGGCCTGGTACCTGCCCGACGCCGAGGGCCGCCGCCACGACGCGAAGATCAAACAGGTCGCGTCGGCACGGTTCGGGGTGACCGCCACGTACCTCGCCCGGGCCGACCAGCTCGAGATCAAGATCGCCCAGGGTTCGAAGCCCGGCGAGGGCGGCCAGCTGCCCGGTCGCAAGGCGACCGCGTACATCGCGGCGCTTCGCCGTGGCCAGCCCGGCCAGAGTTACATCAGCCCGCCGCCGCATCACGACATCTACTCGATCGAGGATCTCGCCCAGTTGATCGCCGACCTCCGCGCGATCAATCCCGACGCACGGATCGGCGTCAAGCTCGTCGCCGGTCGCGGTGTTGGCACCATCGCCGCGGGCGTCGCCAAGGCCGGCGCGACGTACATCCATCTCGCCGGGCATTCGGGCGGGACCGGCGCATCGCCGCTGTCGTCGATCAAGCACGTCGGCGCGCCGTGGGAGTTCGGGCTCGCCGAGGTTCACCAGGTCCTGCTCCGCAACGATCTCCGCGACCGCGTCGCGCTGCGAACCGACGGCGGCCTGCAGACCGGTCGGGACCTCCTGGTCGCCGCGCTGATCGGCGCGGAGGAGTTCGCCTTCGGGACGGCGATGCTGGTGGCGATCGGCTGCGACATGGCGCGCCAGTGCCACCTCGATACGTGTCCCACCGGCGTCGCCACGCAGCGCGAGGACCTCCGCGCGAAATTCAGCGGGACGCCCGAGCAGGTCGAACGATTCGCGCTGGCGATCGCGGAGGACTTGCGGCGCGAGCTGGCGTCCGTGGGGGCGCGCACGGTTGGTGAGGTGATCGGGGAGTCGCGCCGGCTGCTCGCCCCGGTCCGCGCCGCCGCCGCCGACCTGCGGCCGATCGTCAACGGGCCGTCGTGGCGGGCGGGGGCCGGGCGGCGTGCGGATCCCGCGGCCGCCAATCGAATGGTCGGCCACTCCCCGGCGTCACCGCTCGAGACGCGGATCGCGGCCGCGTTCCACGGCCAAGGCGCGGTCAGCGTGCGCGGCCTCCACGTCACGACCGCGGACCGCTCGCTCGGTGCGGCGCTGACCGGTGCCGTGGAGCGGGGCGCCCTGCGCGGCCCGGTGATGCTCGACCTCCACGGTTCCGCCGGCCAGTCGTTCGGTGCATTCGCCGGACCGGCGGTGGAGCTGCGCCTCACCGGCCAGGCCAACGACTATGTCGGGAAGGGACTGTCGGGCGGCACGCTCGTGATAGTCCCCGAAGCGGACCTGCCGGTCGATCCGGCCGGGCAGGCGATCGCCGGCAACACTGTCCTCTACGGCGCGACGGGTGGGCGGCTCCACCTCGTCGGCCGGGCAGGAATGCGCTTCGCGGTCCGCAACAGCGGTGCCGAGGCCGTGGTCGAGGGCATCGGACCGCACGGCTGCGAGTACATGACCGGCGGCACCGTGGTCGTGCTGGGTCCGGTCGGGGCGAATTTCGGGGCGGGCATGACCGGCGGTCGTGCCTACCTGTACGACCCCAGCGGCCGCCACCACGCAGCCCTCGACAGCGCGAGCGTGCGGGGCGTCCGCCTGTCCGTGGTGCTGGCCGATCGCGAGGACGGCCAGGCTCGCCTGGCGGAGTTCGTCCGTCTGCTCGAGGCTCATCGTGCAGCGGGATCGACGCGTGCGGCGCGCCTGCTCGCCGAGCTCCTGACCGCCGGTTCAGCCGGGTTGGCGGCCGACACCTGGCTGGTCGAACCGGTCGCGGCGCCAGCCGCAGCCACGGAGACGCGCACGGAACGCCCGATCGCCACGCCCGCACGCCCGCCGCGCCCGCAACCGGACCGCAACCCCGTCGGTCCCCGGCCGCTGCCGACGCCGGCGGCGCCGGGTCCTACCCTCGGACCATGATGGGGAAGCGTCGCCTCGGCGCGACGGGACCGCTCATCAGCACGTTCACCGCACCGATCTCGAGGCCACAGATGCTGCACCCCTCCGACCGCGACTTCCGGCGAATCCTTGCCGTCCGCGACGGCCACGCCGCGCCGGTCACGTGTGCCTCGTGCGGGTGCCGACTCGTGGTTGCCGGCGAGGTGGGCTTCCACTTCAGCCCGCTCGGTGGCCGCGACGCGCGCGGCTGCCGAGTGATGTGCGCCGACGCTGCGCACGACTTGAGCGGCCGTCCGCTCCTCGCCTGACCCTCGTTTCCGATTCGCGCCGGTCGGACCCCTCAGGCCGGCGCGCCCCTGGGCCGTTGTCCCGGCCAATGCTTCACCCCTCCCCGTGATGCTTATTCCCGGCATATTCGATGCCGGGAAGTTGCATCGCAGGAGGGAGGTGACTTCCGGGAGGGCGACGGCGGCCGTGGCGGCCGTGGCGGCCGTGGCGGCCGAAGACTCAGGTCGGTGCGCCCTCGGTGACGATCCGATAGCCCACGCCGCGCACGGCCGCGATGCCCGGGCCGTTCGCGGCCTCGACCTTCGAGCGCAGGCGGGCCAGGTGTGGCTTCAGCCACAGGACATCGGGATCGGTCTCGGCCGGCCAGCCCGCGCGCGCGAGCTGATGGTGCGGAACGATGTCGCCGCCCGCCCGGACCAGCGCTTCGAGCAGGCGGAACTCGGTCGGCGTGAGCGTCAGCGTCACGTCGCCGACCCGCGCCTCGTGGCGCCCCGGCTCCAGCTGCAGCGAGCCCGCCTCCAACGGTCCGGACGACCCACCCGTAACCGACGACCGATCGACGCGGCGCATGATCGCCGCGATGCGTGCCAGCAGTTCGGCCTTCCCGAACGGCTTGGTGAGGTAGTCATCGGCGCCGATGCCCAACGCGCGGACCTTGGCTGCCTCGCCGCTCTCGCCCGAGACCACCAGGATCGGTGCCTGCCCGGCGGCGCGGATCTGGCCCGCGACGGTGAAGCCGTCCGGTCCGGGCATGGCAAGGTCGAGCAGCACGAGGTCGGGGCGCTCCTCGCGGAAGCGCTTGACCGCGGTCAGGCCGTCATAGGCGGTGATGACCTGGTGGCCCTCGGTGCCGACGAGCGCGGTGATCGCGCCGACCATGGCCGGGTCGTCGTCGACGACGAGGATTCGAAGCGGACGGCTGCTCATGTCGGGGGCATACCTCGTGTGCTGCGCTCAGACTGCCACGGCCGCGGGCAGTGCAACGACGAACCGTGCACCGGTCGGCCGCGCCGGCTCGCACCACAGGCGCGCGCCCATGGATTCGCCGAGCCGTTTGGCCGCGTACAGGCCGATGCCCGAACCGCGCGCGGTATGCGTGTCGCGCCGTGCATATGGTTCGAAGATTCGTTCGCGCCACTCCTCGGGGATTCCCGGACCCTCGTCGCTCACGCCGAGGCGGACCACACCTTCGACCAGCTCCCAGTCGATCGTGATCGTCGTGTCCGGCGGCGCGTACTTGATGGCGTTCTCCACGAGGTGCTCGACGATCTGGCGGAGGCGCGGCGGGTCGGCCAGCGCGTGCAGACGGATCGCCGGGGCGATCACCACCTGGTGCCGGCCGAGCAACGGGCGCAGCGACGCGACCACCTCCTCGACGAGCCCGCGCACGTCGACCGGGGTGACGGTCGCCGGCTGGTCGGGCACGACCCGGACCGACGCCAGGATCGAATCGACGAGCCTGTCGAGGCGCTCGATCTGCTCCAGCGTCGCCTTGTGCCAGGCCGCCCTGGTCAGGCGCCGCTCGATATCCCGCGATTCGCGGCCGACGAGCTCCGGCTCATCGGCCAGCAGGTCGGTGTAGGCGCGAACCACGGCCAGCGGCGTGCGCAGCTCGTGGGTGACCAGCGCGATCAGCTCGCTGCGCGCCTCGTCGATCGCCTTGAGCGCCTCCACCCGCGCCTCCGCCTCGCTTTGCTGACGACCCTTCTCCACGATGCCGGCCAGCAGGTCGGCGATGGCGCGGAGTTGCGCGACGTCGTCCGCGGCGAAGTCGCGCGTCTCCTCGGTCTGCACGTTGAGCACGCCGACGACCTGGTCATGCCACGTCAGCGGGACGCTCAGCATCGAGGCGACGAAGCGGCGCTGGTCGATCCCGCGGACCCACAGGAAGCGCGGGTCGGAGCGCACGTCGGGGATCACCGCCGGCGTGTGCGACGCCGCGACGCGGCCGGTGACGCCCTCCCCGAACGGCACCCGCGCCCGGCCGATCTGGAACCGGTCGAGGCCGTTGGTCGCAGCGAGCGTCAGGTACGCTCCGTCCCGGTCCAGCAGGTACAGCGAGGAGACATCCGCGTGGAGCGCATCGCGCGTCCCGTCCACGACCGTCTCGAGCAGCTCGTCCCAGGTGCGCGCTGTCGTGGCGAGGCGGGCCACGTCATGGAGGAAGCGCAGCTGCTGGAGCTGGTGCGCGGCCGCCGGCGGCAGGGCACCCTCGCGCGCGCCCGGACCGGCCGGGTTCGGCGACGTGCGGGTGCGTTGGGACGTGAGGTCGGCCACGGCAATCACATTACAAGCGTAGGGAACGGCCGGCGCCGGAAAGGTTGCGACGCGGTCGTGCGTGCGCTGCGCTACGGTCGCCCGAAGGGCGCCGCGTGACGGGCACTGCCCCGAAGGGCGCCCGCGTCGGGTCGTCGGCCGCGGTCCGGGCGGAGCCGGCCAGTATCGGTTCCGCGGGAGCCCGCGACCCGCTCGCCGCGGAGGTGCGGCTGCTCGGTGCGCTGCTCGGGCAGGTCATCACCGAGCAGGCGGGAACCGAGCTGTTCGAGCTCGTCGAACGGGTGCGCAAGCGGATGATCGCCCTCCGCCGCAGCGACGACCCGCTCGAACGGGAGCAGCTCGCCGACGAGCTTGCCGCGGTCGACCTCGACCGGGCGGAGTCGCTCATCCGCGCGTTCTCGCTCTACTTCCAGCTCGTCAACCTCGCCGAGGAACGCCAACGCGTGCGATCGCTGGGCCGACGGGCGCGGGTGTCCCGGACGGGTGCCCTGGAGCGATCCGTTGCGGACGCTGTCCGGCGCTTGCGGCGCATGGGACGCAGCGACGAGGAGCTGGACGCTGCGCTCGCGCGCCTGCGGATCTCTCCGGTGCTGACGGCCCATCCCACCGAGGCGCGTCGGCGCACCCTGCTGGTCGCCCTGCGCCGTTGCGCGGTGCTCCTCGAGCGGCTCGACGATCCGCGCCTCACGCCGGCCGAGGATGCGGAGATCCGCCGCCGCCTGCGCGAGGAGATCACGATCCTGTGGCGGACCTCGGGACTCCGCTCGGTGGTCCCGTCGCCGCTGGACGAGGTTCGCACGGCCATGGCCTTTTTCGACGCCACGCTGTTCACGGTCGTGCCGCGGCTCTACCGCGCGGTCGACGCGGCGCTCGACGAGCGGCCGTCGCGCGGCGGCCCGGCGGCCGACACCGGACGCACCGGCACGCGCCCGCCGCGCGTGACGCCATTCCTGCGCTGGGGTTCGTGGATCGGCGGGGATCGTGACGGCAATCCCACGGTCACCGCCGAGGTCACCGAGCGGACCTTGCGGATCCACGCCGACCACGTCATGCACGGCTATGAGGCGGTTGCGACCCGGCTGATGCAGACGATCTCCGCGACCGTGCCCGGCTCCGAGACGTCCCGAGCCCTCGGGACGCGGCTGGCGCGGGACGCCGAGGCGCTGCCCGAAACGGACCGCCAGCTGCGACGCCGTTTCCCGGAGGAGCCCTACCGCCAGCGGTTCGGGTTCATCGCCGAACGGCTGCGCCGGACGCGAGCCGGCCTGACCGGCGAAGCGGCGCCGCTCACCGGCCGTTATGGCGGGCCGGACGAGCTCGATCGCGAGCTCGCGGAGCTGCAGGACGCGCTCGTGGCTGACGGCCTCGGTCGGGTCGCGTGGGGCGAGGTGCAGGACCTGCGCTGGCAGCTCGCGACGTTCGGCTTCCACCTCGCTTCGCTCGAGGTTCGCCAGCACGCCGCCGTTCACCGCGCGGCGCTCGAGGCGCTGGTCCGCGGCGACAGCGCGTCGGCGGAGCTCTCCACCGGCGTGCCGCTCGACGAGGTGCTGGCCACGTTCCGTGCGCTCGGTGAGGCACAGGCGCGCTACGGCGAGCTGGCGGCGCACCGCTATGTCGTCAGCTTCACGGCGTCAGCGCGCGACGTGACCGACGTGCTCGACCTCGCCCGGTTCGCGGGCGAACCGATCCCGACGCTCGACGTCGTGCCGCTGTTCGAATCCGCCGCTGCACTCGTGGAGGCCGGTCCGATCCTGGAGGAGCTCCTCCTCCTGTCGGGCTACCGCGACCATCTCGAGGGACGTGGCAACCGGCAGGAGGTGATGCTCGGCTACTCGGACTCGAACAAGGAGTCAGGGTTCTTGGCGGCGAGCTGGATGCTCCATCGCGCGCAGCGTGAGCTCGCTCAGACCGCCCGGCGACTGGGCGTCGAGCTGACGCTCTTCCACGGTCGGGGCGGCGCCATCGGACGCGGTGGCGGGCCCACGAACCGGGCGATCCTGGGTCAGGCGCCCGGGTCGATCGACGGCCGCCTCAAGCTGACCGAGCAGGGTGAGGTCGTGGCGGCGCACTACGCCAACCCGCATATCGCCGAACGGCACCTGGAGCAGGTGGCCGGCGCCGTCCTGCTGGCCTCGACGCCCGAGCACGACGCGTCCCTGGAGCCGGCGATCGCCGAGGGCGGACCGATCCTCGACGAGCTCGCCGCGTCGTCCCGCGCGGCCTACCGCGCGCTCGTCCACGACGACCCGGCCTTCGCGACGTTCTTCCGCGACGTGACCCCCATCGCCGAGCTCTCGAACCTGCGGCTCGGGTCGCGTCCTGCGGCGCGCGGGCGCCATGCCCGAGAAGCCGCGCCGTCCATCGACGACCTGCGCGCGATCCCGTGGACGTTCGCCTGGTCCCAGTCGCGGATCAACCTGCCCGGCTGGTACGGCCTCGGCACCGCGCTCGAGGCGTACCACGCCGCGCACGGCGACGCAGGGCTCGAGGTTCTCGCCCGGCTCTACCGGTCGTGGCCGTTCCTCAACAGCCTGCTCGACAACGCGGAGCTCAGCCTGGCCAAGACCGACATGGGCGTGGCCCGCCTCTACGCCCGCCTCGCCACGAACGCCGGTGACGACCGGCGCTGGGCGACCATCGAAGCCGAGCACCAGCGCGCCGTCACCCTGCTGCTCCGGGTGACCGGCCGCGAGCGGTTGCTCGACGACGCCCCGGTCCTCCAGCGTTCGATCACGTTGCGCAACCCGTATGTCGATTCGTTGTCGGAGCTGCAGGTGCGCCTGCTGGCGCGGCTCCGCGCGCTCAGCGCGGATGACCCGGCACGCGAAACCGAGCTGCGCCTCGTCCAGCTCACCGTCAACGGCGTCGCGGCTGGTCTCCAGAACACCGGCTGAGACCTGCCAGGCGTGTAGCTACCGACACACGGCGGTGTGCGCGATCTGGCGGATGATCGCCTCGTGGCTTCCATTCCGACAAGGACCGGTATGAATGTTGGAGCCACGATCGGGCGGGGGAAGGGACTCGGGTCGTGCGTGCTCGATCAGCTGCGAGGCGCGTCGCGTGCGGGATGTGCCCGAGTGACGTCCGTAGCATTCCCGGTGGGACTGGAAGCAAACGACGGGCGCCTCAGTCTGCAGACTCCAGTCAGGTCCGCGGCGGCGCACAGCCGCTAGGCGGGGAGCTCGATCGTTGCGCCATCGGTGAGGATCGCGGGCTTCGTGGCGCCCGGCGGCAGCCAGCGGACCTCCTGCTCGCCCACGACCTGCCAGCTGGCGGTACCGCCATTCCGGTGCCCCTCGCCGTCGTGCGCCGGTGAGATGACGCCCGTCCGCTCGCCGATCCCGAGGACCCCGACGCCCACCGCGGCGGCCATCGTGAACCACGCCGTCTGGCGGACCCACATCTGGGCATCGGCATGGGGGAAGACGACCAGGCCATGCACGATATCGAGTCCGGGACGGATACCGTCGGGCGTCCACGTGAAGCGACACAGGCCCATGGCACCGGCGCTCGCTCCCGCCAGCACCGCCCCGCGCAGGTGGGCAGCCTCGATCGCGCGCCACGCTCCCGTCCCCGGGAAGAGGGTCGGGATCATGTCCGGATCGCCCCCTGGCAGATAGATGAGATCAGCGGACTCGAGGCGCTCGGCCGTACGCGGATCGTCGGCCGAGGCGGCGTCGACGACCCGGGCCGCCTCGACGTGGATCGGGCGGCCGGCGTCGGCGACGCGCTCGAACGCAAACGACCCGAATCGCGAGGCGGCATCCGGGTTGTGGCGGGCCGCCGCGGTTGGCACGACGACAATACGGATTGGCGCGCCGGATCCTCGTGCATCGGCGGAGCCGGCGGCAGCCTCCAGCAACGCGCCGAGGAACGGCTCGTCGCCGGGCAGGAACTCTCCGCCGCCGTGCAGGGCGACCCGTCCAGACATTGCCCGGATCATAGGCGGCGACCGTTCGGGCCACGTCTCGGCCGCCGCTGCATGTCGTCCTGAGGGGCGGCACGCCGTTCCGCTGTGCGCATCGCCTCCGCTAGGATGCCGCTCCCCATGACCAGCACTGCCCAGTCCCCGCGTGCCCGGTTCACGGGCCGGCCGGCGGCGTGGTTCGCGCGCTGGGGATCGATCGTGCCGCTGCTCGTTGCCGAATTCATCGTCTGGCTGGGGTTCGGCGCGCTGCTGCCGGTCTTGCCGCTGTACTTCCAGGAACAGGGCATCGATTTCGCCACGCTCGGGCTCGTCATCGCCGCCTGG
>DASTYU010000186.1:0-7832 GCA_035764655.1 Candidatus Limnocylindrales bacterium | reverse complement strand
GGGCCGTCCCATCTCGCCGCCGATCATGCCCGGCTGGGACGGCTACCCCGTTCGCGAACGCTTCGCCGAGCGCTACGACGCGCCGGTCTGGGTCGATAACGACGTGAACGTGCTGGCCCTCGGGGAGTGGCGGTCCGGGATCGCCGTCGGCCACGACAACGTCGTCGTCGTGAAGATCGGGACCGGGATCGGGGCCGGGGTCATCTCCGATGGCCGCCTCCACCGGGGAGCGCAGGGCTCGGCCGGTGACGTGGGCCACATCCAGGTCGTGGACGATGCGTCGGTCATCTGCCGCTGCGGGAACATCGGCTGCCTCGAGTCGCTGGCCGGCGGGGCGGCGCTGGCGCGCGACGGGATCGCCGCGGCTCGGGAGGGGCGCAGCCAGCGGCTCTCGGCGGCTCTCGACCAGCACGGAGCAGTGACCGCGGAGGACGTCGCGAAGGCCGCTTCGTTCGGCGACGCGGTCGCGGTCGCGCTGCTCCAGTCCGCGGGTCGGCGGGTCGGCCTGATGCTGGCCAGCGTCGTGAACTTCTTCAACCCGTCGCTGGTCGTGATCGGTGGTGGTGTCGCCCAGAGTGGCGACCAGCTCCTCGCCGCGATCCGCGAGACGGTCTACCGGCGGTCGCTGCCGCTGGCCACGCGCGATCTCCTGATCCAGCGCTCCTCGCTTGGCGCACTGGCCGGGGTCATCGGCGCGTCGTCGATGGTGCTCGACCAGCTCTTCTCGCGTGAGTCGCTGGCCCAGTGGATGGACGTCGGCGGCCCGTCCGGCATGCCCGAGGTGGCGCTCACGGCTCGCTGAGGCTGGCGGCTCGTTCGGCGGCGGCGCTCCTGGCGGCTCGTTCGGCGGCGGCCGGGCAGGCGCAGCCCACAGCTGCTTGACCTCACACGTATCGCAGCCATTCGTGCCGCGCGGTGCAGTGCACCGGTTAGCGCCGTCGACTCGCAGGCTTACGGCTCCCCTCACGGCCTGGCACGAGTGGGCGCGCTGCGCGAGCGGCCTAGCGTTTCTTCGGGACCGGCCTCGTGCGCGTGGCACGAATGGACACGATTCGAAATGGTTCATGCCGCTCGCCGCCCGGCCCGCCGCCACGGGAAGAGCCGTGTGCACGCGACATCGCACCACACAAGCCCGGGCAGATCGGGAGGGGCGGCACCCGTCGTCAAAGCCGCCACCCAACCGACCGATGAACCGGGGAAGCGGCGTGCGAAGACCTCCGGATATCTGGCGAGCAGCTCGCGGTTCCGGCGAGTCGCCCTCACGACCCAACATGACGCGACGCGGTACGGTCGATCTCGTCCAATCGCAATCGCGACCATCTCGGCATCCGCGACCTTTCGGGACGTCGAGCGCGCACCGGCCCCAATGTCACCCATGACGTTCCAGCACTCGATCAGCTCGAGCACCCGATGCGCGTCGTCTCGAAGCCCGACGTCCGTCGATCCGGCCCCAGATCGTGTTGGAAGCTCGAAGGTCGTACGAATGCCGGCGCGGCGCGCGAGCCGCAGGACGAGCTCCTGGATCTGGAGGTGCCCTGCGTCAGCCGGCTCCTCCTGTGGGTCCCGACTCACGTCAATGAGGAGTAGGCGATCAAGCGCGGCGAAGGCGCGTTGCCAGACATCCATCGAGAGCGATCGGCCGAGACCACGCTCCATCAGGCTGATCGTGGACTGCGAGACTCCGATCGCGGCCCCGAGCTGAGCCTGGGTCGCGCGACGCCGCTTGCGTGAGGCTCGAAGCTGCCCGCCCAGACGGGCGAGTTGCTCGCGATTGCGCCGCGCCGCTTCTGCCTCGAGTTGTGGGCGCTTCAGCCTCGACATATCGCGCCCATTCTTGCTGCGAGCGCTTGGCTGGCCGTTAAGGGGCGCTCTCCCGGCGCTTATCGTTCGTCGCGGCTCATGGCACGAATGGAGACGATGGCAAATCGCATACGAAGCGGTTGCGATGCCTTGTCGGGGCCCTTCGTGCTCACAGCACGAATGGGGAGGATGCGGCGGCGGGCTTCGGCCCCGGCGGGCTTCGGCCCCGGCGGGCTTCGGCCCCGGGAGGCTTCGGCCCCGGCGCGCTTCGGCCCCGGCGAGCTTCGGCCCCGGCGGGCTTCGGCCCCGGCAGGCTTCAGGTGTGGTGCATCATCGCGTGGTGGACACGCAGCCGCTGCGGGTTGTCATCGCCGAGGACTCGGCGCTGATCCGTGAGGGGATCGCCAGGCTGATCGAGGAGTCGGGTGGGACCGTCGTCGCCAAGGTCGGCGACGGGCCGTCACTGGTCGAGGCGGTCGTCGCCCACCGTCCGGACGTGTCGGTCGTCGACGTCCGGATGCCCCCGACGCAGCGCGACGAGGGCCTGCGCGCAGCGATCGAGGCCCGCAGCAAGGTGCCCGGAACGCCCGTGCTGGTCCTCAGCCAATACGTCGAACGCCAGTACGCGACCGAACTCCTCGCGGACCGGGCGGGCGGCGTCGGCTATCTGCTCAAGGATCGCGTGGGCGACGTGCGCGAGTTCATGGATTCGCTTCGCCGGGTCGCGCGGGGCGGCACGGCCCTGGACCCCGAAGTCGTCGCCCAGCTGATGACGCCGCGACGAGGCGAGGACCCCCTCGGAGTCCTCACTCCGCGTGAGCGCGAGGTCCTGGCGGCGATGGCCGAAGGCCGGACGAACATCGGGATCGCGGCGCTGCTCGGGATCAGCGAGGGCGCGACCGAGAAGCACATCAGCAACATCTTCGGAAAGCTGCAGCTGCCCGATTCGTCGAACGACCACCGGCGGGTGCTGGCGGTCCTCACGTACCTGGAGGCGTGACCGGCGCCGGCGCCGACGGCGTCGCCGCCGTGGAGGCGTGCCACGCCGGAACGGGGATGGCGGCCGCGATCAGGGTCGGGCCGCCCGCAGGGCTCGAAACGTCAAACCGGCCGTCCACGCCCTCCACGCGACCGGCGAGGCCGGCGAGGCCGCCGACCGGTCCGACCGACGCGCCGCCCGTGCCGTCGTCCCAGACCTCGACCACGAGGTTCGCACCCTCGCGCCGGCAGCGCACCTCGCAGCGCGTGGCGCCGCTGTGCTTGGCGACGTTCACGAGCGCTTCCGCGACGACGAAGTAGGCGGCGCGTTCGATGGCATCCGGCAGGCGCTCCCCTGCCGGCAGCTCGCTGCTCACGCTGGTCGGCACGGCACCCCGCGCGCTGATCGATTCGACGGCAGCGACGAGACCCCGGTCGAGCAGGATGGCCGGCGCGATCCCGCGCACGAGGCTGCGGATCTCAGCCAGCGCCCGTTGGGCCTCGCTCCGCGCCTCCAGCACGAGCTCCTTGGCAGCGGCCGCGTCGGTGTCGATGCGCTCCGCGGCCAGCCCGAGATCGATGGTCAGCATCACCAGCCGCTGCTGGGCGCCATCGTGGAGGTCGCGTTCGATCCGGCGCAGCTCGCCGGCCTCGGCGTCGAGCACGGCAGAGCGGCTCTCGCGCAGCGTCTCGACCTGGCGCCGCAGCTCACGCGTCTCGGACGTGCCGATAAGCCCCGCGATCACGGCTCGGTGGAGCACCGCGACCAGCTGGGTGAGTGACGCCGCGATCGGGAGGAGCACAATGCCGGCAACCACGGCGATTGGTGTCCAGAGGGCCGGCACGCCGGTCAGCGTCACGGGCGCTGCCAGGAGCCCGATCGTCACGCCCCACAGCACGACGACGAGGACGAACTCGAGGACGACCAGCGGGAAGTTGACGCCGACATACAGGACGTCGCGCCAGCGCGCCTCGTCGAGGAACTCGGCACGGAACAGGGTGACCAGGTCGCCCCGCAACGGTCGGTACGGATGCTCGAGGACCGGTCGGGGGTCGGCCAGCCGGGCACGACGCCGCTCCAGCCGGGCAACGAGCCGCGACCCTTCGATCCCGAGCACGATCAGCACGACGCCGATGCCGGCCAGCAGCGTGGCAGCTCCCGCCGAGAAGGCCGAGATGATGGTGGCGAACGCAACGACACCGACGACGAACCCCACGACGACGAACAGCACGGCGTTCCAGGTCGCCGGGTGGATCGGTGAGAAGAGGAACGCCCGGAGGGGGTCCCGGGCCGGCGCGCCCTCGCGGCGCGGAGCAAACGGGATCCCCGACGAAGCGAACGACGCTTCGCCGGGGATGCGGGCCGAGAACAGCCCCGTCAGGAGCAGCAGCAGCCCGAGGATCAGGATCGGGGCGCCGATCACTGGTCGCCTTGAACCGATGCGATCGGAGCGGCCGGCGGAGCCGCCTCGATCGGCGGCTCACCGAATTGGACCGGCTCGGCCTCATCACGGCGCAGCGCCGCGACCAGCAGGAGCACCCCGAGGGCGAGGATGAAGCCCGGCCACAGGAAGCCTCCGCTGAACCCCCAGCCCACGACGACCGTGTTGGCCAGCGCAAGGCCCCCGAACACGATCAGCGCGATGCCGACAAAGGTCATTCCCAGACCGTCGTTCCGCGGTCGGTTCGCGTGGCGGTGCGGCGATTGCGGATCGACCTGCTGGGCGAGCTCCTGCTCGGTCAGCGGCTCGTTCGGGACCACGATCGCCATCACGATGTACAGCAGCAGGCCGAACCCACCGAAGAAGATCGAGACGAGCCACACGAGGCGGACGATCGTCGGGTCGAGGTCGAAGTATTCGGCGACACCCGCGGCCACGCCGGCGATTCGCCGATCATGGCGGCAACGATAGAGACTGCGGCGGTTCATGAGCACCCTCCAACCGGATTGATCCGGAGACTTCCGAGGTTGACGCTGACCGAGAGGTCGGCGTGGTGTGCCGCCGACGCGTAGTCTGGGGTTTCCCAGGCGCCGTCGCGCTGCACAAGGCCATTGAGTTCCGTCGAGCTGAGCGCTCCGCTGGAGCGGACACGTAGCCCGACCGAGTCGGGAACGCAGACCTCGGCATCCCCGGCATTGACCGAGATGGAGCCGGCCACGTCATCGGCGCTCGGCAGGTCCATCGTCAGCTTCCCGGCGTTGACGCTCGCGGCGATGGAGTCGACGCGCGTGGCGGCCAGATCGACCGTCGATCGTCCGGCATTCGTTGTCACGGCGAGGGCACCGATGTCCGCCCCGGCCAGGTCCGTCCGCCCTTCGCCGGCGTTCACCTCGACCTCAAGGTCGTCGATGCGCGACGTCGGCAGCGTCATCTGCCAGCTGTCGCGGCCGTGGAAGCCGAACCAGCGGTCCGAGCGAGCGTTGCGCAGCGACAGGCCGTCGCTGGTGGCGTCGACCACCGGCGCATAGCCGTCCGTGTTGCCGGCAAGGACATCCCAGCCGGTCCCCGGGTGCGTCGTGATCGTGAGCGTCCCGCAGCCGGTGGTCACGTCGACTCGTGCCGGGCCGCTGAACGTGCCCTGCTCCGTCGCGACGGTGCGGAATGCGTCATCGCCTGGGGCACAGTCCCAACCGGCCCGCGGTCCGACGGCAATCGCGCTGCCGAGGATGAGTCCCGGCACAGCCGCGGCCAGCATGCCGCCGGCGACATTGAACTGCGTTCGGCGCAGGACGAGCGCGACGCCGATCGCCACGAGGATGAGTGGCCAGTACCGCAGCACGTCGATCAGCGCGGTCGGGTCGGGGTCGACAACATCGACAACGACGAAGGCGCCGCCGAGGGCGAGGAAGAACACTCCCCAGTAGAGATACGAATGGTTGACCCGCATTGGGCATTTCCCCTTCCTGCCGCCGCGCTGGGTCGATGGCGCGGCCGGCTGACTGTTGGTTCGGGCGTGGGTCGCTCGATGGGTCAAACGCTACGAGCGCGGCGCGGCCCCAACCAGCCGGGCACCCGGCAGCCACGTGCGGTGTTTGCCACCCGCCGGAGGTGGGGTTATCCCCCGTGGCGGTCCGGGGTCAGAGGCGGGCGGCGGCTCCCTCGTCGGCGACCACCCACAGGCGCGGGTGGCGGCGCAGGAACGACGCGGGGCAGTCGTCGCCTTCGGGGCCATTCAGCGCACGGGCCAGGATGTCGGCCTTGCGCGAGCCGGTGACGAGCAGCCAGATTTCGCTCGCCGCCAGCAGCCGATCCATGCCGAGCGTGATGCCCATGACGGGCGCTTTCCCCGCTCCGTAGCGACCCAGCGCAGCCGCCTGCGTGGCCGCAGCGGTGCCCACCACGCGGGTCGGGCTGTCCGGACCGGAGCCCGGCTCATTGAGTCCCACGTGCCCATTCATGCCCAGTCCGAGCAGGGCGAGATCGAGCCCCTCGGCGGCCACGGCATCGTGGGCCCGTGCGGCTGCCTCCGGATCGGCTGCATCGGCGTCGATGGTGTGGATGGCCGCCGGCGCGGGGGCCAGGTCGGCCAGCAGCTCGCGTTTGAGGCGGACGTCGCAGCGGGCCGGGTCGCCGGCCGCCAGGCCGAGGAACTCGTCGAGCAACACGATCGTGACGCCCGCGAACGAGACCTCGCCCGCCGCCGAGCGGGCCACCAGGCGCGAGAACAGCTTCGAAGGCGTGTCCCCCGTTGGCAGGCACAGCCGAAGCGCGGGTCGTTCGTGGACGCGGGCGATCAGCTCGTCGGCGACCCGATCGGCCCAGGCCTCGCTGGCGACGACCTCGAGCCGGACCGTCATGACCCTCCGGCGACGATGCGGTCCACGAAGTCGCCGCTCTGCGGGTCCTTGAGGATCAGCTTCTGGCGCCCGTCGGGCAGCACCTCGCGCTTGATGACGACGTGGCCGTCGTACGTCTCGGGCGTGGCCCCGATGCGCGGCGTCGTGCCGCCCCGCCAGTCGAGCTGGACCGGTTCCCAGACGCGACTCTTCGCCGAGCGGTAACAGGCGTCCATGATCGCGTTGACCACGTAGCCGTCGTAGAAGGTCTCGCGCGGCTGCTTGCCCTCGTCGAGGGCGCGGAACATGTCGGTAAACATGTCGACGTAGCCCAGCTCGGACACCTCGTCGCCGACCGGGAACAGCCAGCCGGCCGACGTCTCGGCCTTCTCGGCGACGTAGCCCTCGCCCCCGCCCGCCGTGAACATCTCGAACCCGGTCCGCAGGAAGTGGTTCAGCCAGATGGTTCCGTGCGTGCCCGCCACCTCGTCGCGCAGGTCCATGCCACCGCGGAACGTCCAGCTCACCTCGAACTGGCCGATGGCTCCCGATTCGAAGCGGATCAGCGCCACCGCGTTGTCCTCATCGGCGATCGGGTGGACCAGCGTGTCGGTGTGGCACAGCACCTCGATCGGGCGGTTGCCCTTGCCGACGAAGTTGCGAATGATCTCGATGCAGTGGCAGCCGAGGTCGACGATGGCGCCGCCTCCGGTCAGCCGGCCGTCCCAGAACCAGGCGGAATGGGGACCCGGATGCGTCTCGCGTGAGCGGACCCACGTCACGTCGCCGATGGCCCCGGCCTCGACGGATCGGATCGCCTTGAGCGTCTTCGGCGTGTAGCACAGGTCCTCGAGGTAGCCGGCGAAGACGCCCGCCCGTTCCACGGTATCGAGCATCCGCTTCGCCTCGCCGGCATTCCGCCCGAGCGGCTTCGTGCACAGGATCGCCTTGCCGGCATCGGCCGCGATCGAGACCGCCTCCTCGTGCATGAAATTCGGCACCCCGATCACCACCACGTCCGTCTCCGGATGGCGGATCGCCGCCTCGAGGTCGGTCGTCGACTCGGGCACGCCCCACCGCTCGCGGAACGCCGCGCCGCGTTCGGGGCTGCGCGAATACACGACCCGGACCGCGTCGCGGCCGCGTTGCCCGTGCAGGGTCATCGTGTAGAAGTCGCCGATGAGCCCGGTCCCGAGCATGGTGATCGAACGAGCCTGCATGATTGGCGTTCCCTCGCTGACAGTGTGTCCCCAGAGAATACGAGGCAAGCGCCGCC
>DASTYU010000185.1:0-7283 GCA_035764655.1 Candidatus Limnocylindrales bacterium | reverse complement strand
GCTCGCCGAGCAATGCCGCAACCTGCTGATCCTCACCGAGGGCTTCCCGACGTACGGCGGACTCGCCGGCCGCGACCTCGAGGCAATCGCGCAGGGCCTGCGCGAGGTCGTGACCGACGACTACCTGCGCTATCGGATCCGGTCCACGGCGTATCTCGGCGAGGCGCTCGACAAGGCCGGCGTGCCGGTGGTGAAGCCGTTCGGAGGCCACGCCGTCTACCTCGACGCGCGGGCGTTGCTGCCCCACATCCCGCCGCTCCAGTACCCTGGCCAGTCGCTGGCCATCGCGCTGTACCTCGAGGGCGGCATCCGCGGCTGCGAGATCGGGACCGTGATGTTCGGACGCCATCCCGACGGCACGGAGACGCCCGCGGCGATGGATCTCGTGCGGCTGGCGATCCCTCGCCGCACCTACACCCAGAGCCACATCGACTATGTCATCGAGGTCGTGAGCGCGGTGGCCGCGCGGGCGGGCGAGCTTCGCGGCTACCGCATCTCCAACGAGCCCCCCGCGCTTCGCCACTTCACGGCGCACTTCGAACCGATCGCGTAAGGGAAGCGAGGGGGCCGGATGTTCTCGATCGGACGCAGCCGCTTCGACGACTCGGGCAAGGAGTTCTGGAAGTGGTGGCCGAGTGCGCGCGACAGGATCGCCACGTCGATCGTGAGTGGGACGTTCGACAACCGGCTGGCCAACGAGGTCAACAAGTACGTGCGGCGCGTGCATCCCGAGATGGCCTGGGAGCTGCAGCCGGGCCAGCGCGCGTCCCACGCCTTCTGTCTCTCGCCCGAGGGCGACGCCGAGCGCCGCCAGTTCGCGTTGCGCTGGCTCGGGAACGCGCCGAAGCCCGACGCAACGTGGGAGTTCCACGCGTCGAAACCACCGGCGAAGTCGCTGATGACGCTGATGGTCGGCGGTGCAGCATTCGACCTCCAGGGGATGGCGGCCATCACCTCCTGGAACGAGACCCGCCAGCTGCTCGACGTCCGGCTGTGGCATCCACGCTTCGCCGAGGTCGACGAGCAGATCCGCATGCAGGCAGCGTTCCTGTACCTCGACCACCTGCTCGGGGAGGACGACGTCGAACGCTGGATTGGTGCCATCGAGCTGCTCGAGGCGCCGGCGGGCGGCCGCACACCGGCGGAGCTCAAGTCCGAGGTAGCACGCCGTGCCGCCGAACCGCGCGAGGCGTCATGGGTCAACGGGGAACGCACTCGCCCCGACAGCCAGGTCGAGTTCGTCATCGGCAATGCCGGCCTCAAGCGCATCGATTACCCGTTCCACGACACGTGGGTGTGGGTCCAGATGCTGTGGGGCGCCGACCGCTATCCGACCGACCATGAGGCCCCGATCCTCGAGGACGAGGAAGACGAATTCCTGCGGCGGATGGGAGACCGCGCGGTCCTCGCCGCCCGCGTGACCGTCCCCGGCAGCCGCACGTGGCACTTCGTCACCCCGGATTTCGAGAAGATGCGCCCCGCGATCGACGGCTGGGCGGCATGGCTTCCGGACTCGCTCACCCCGGGCCTTCCGCAGCGTCGCCTCAAGATCGACGGCGGCAGCGACGTGCAGTGGAGCTTCCTGCGCGAGCTCGGCCTGCGGTGATCGAGGCGGCGTTCTGGGGCGGACTCGGCGCGTCGGCGCTGCTCATCGGCGCCGTCCTCGCCTTCCTCTTCGATATACCCAAGCGGGTCCAGGGCCTGATCCTCGCGTTCGGCGCCGGGACGCTCATCGGCGCGGTCGCCTACGAGCTGGTCGAGGAAGCCATCAACCAGTCGATGCAGAATCTCGACGTGGCGTTCGGATTCGCCGCCGGCGCCATCGTCTTCTATGTCGGCAGCATCGGCATCGACCGGCTGTCGCCGAGTGGCTCGGACGAGATGGCATCCCGGCGGGACCCGCGAACCAGCGGGCTCGCGCTCGTCCTCGGTGCCGTTCTCGACGGGATCCCCGAATCGGTCGTCCTCGGCTTGTCGCTGGTCGGCGGGGAGGGCATCGGGGTGGCCGTCCTGGTCGCGGTGTTCATCTCGAACCTGCCCGAAGGACTGTCCGCCAGCGAGAACCTCGCCGACGCCGGGCTGCACAAGGCCCGGATCCTCGGCCTCTGGATCGTCGTCCTGGTCGCCAGCGCGACCGCGGCCGCCTTCGGGTTCGGCGTGCTCGGGGAAATGGGCCCGCGCGTGGTCGTCCTGCTCAACTCATTTGCGGCCGGCGCGATCCTCGCGATGCTCGCCGAATCGATGATCCCCGAGGCGTACGAGGAGGGCGGTCGTGCGGTCGGCCTCGCGACCACGCTCGGGTTCGCGATCGCGGCCGCGCTGTCGTTCCAGGCATGACCGAGGCCTGGCGCGACGTCGTCGAGCGGTTCGGGATGGCGGCCCACCCGGAGGGCGGCTGGTACGTCGAGACGTGGCGCGCCGCGCCGGTTGACGGGGCGCGGCCGGCGGCGAGCGCGATCCTGTTCCTCCTCGCCGCCGGCGAGACGTCGCACTGGCACCGGGTCGACGCCGACGAGCTGTGGCAGTACTCGGCCGGGGACGCGCTGGAGCTGCTGATCGCGGCCGAGCGACCCGGCGCCGGGATCGAACGGCATCGATTGGGACCCGACGTCGCCGCCGGTGACGAGGTCCAGGTCGTGGTTCCCGCCGGCGCGTGGCAAGCGGCACGTCCGCTCGGCGCATGGACGCTCGTCGGCTGCGTCGTGACGCCGGCCTTCACGTTCGATGGCTTCGAGCTCGCGCCGGAGGGCTGGGAGCCACCCGCGTGAACCGTGGACTGACCAATTTCACCCCGATTCCTCCGACGCGGCTCTCATAGTTGGTGAAGCGTCCCACCCAGGGACGCGAAGAGGGAGCCGGATGGATGGACCTCGCGCTTGTCGAGGCGGCACGGTCCGGGGACGAGGAGGCGTTCGCCTCCATCGCCCGCGGCTCGGCTGACCGGCTGTTCGTTGTCGCGCATCGGATCCTGCGTGACGTCGCGCGCGCCGAGGACGCCGTCCAGCAAACGCTCGTCACGGCGTGGCGAGAACTTCCCGCGCTCCGCGACATCGAACGCTTCGAGGCATGGATTCACCGAATCCTGGTCAACGTGTGCTACACGGAAGCCAAGCGGGCCTCGACGTGGTCCGCCAACGTCGTGGCCCTGCCCGTGGACGGGCCTGCGACGCCGGACAGTACGACGACCATCGTGATCCGCGACGCGCTTGATCGAGGGTTCGGCCGGCTTCCGACCGAACAGCGCGCCGCGTTCGTGCTCCATCACCACCTCGGCTGGTCGGTAAGGGAGATCTCCGAGAACCTCGGGGTTCCCACCGAAACGATCAGGTCGAGGCTGCGCTACGCAACGTCCACGCTCCGGGCCGCCCTCGAGGCCGATGCCCGGACGACCGGCACCACGTCCCGGGAGCGGATGGCATGAACGAGAACGAGTTCGCTCGAACCGCACGAGCCTGGCTCGATGACGGCCCGACCCGGATGTCCGATCGCGCCGTGCTGTCCGCCCTCGAGGAAATTCACGTGACACACCAGCGCCGCCGCCCTTGGTGGCCGGCGCGGAGGGCAACACCTGTGAACATCTACGCACGAGCGGCGATTGCCGCGATTGTCGTGGTCAGCGTCGGCCTCGTCGCCATCAATGTCCTGCCGCGCGGATCGGATGGATCGGGCGTCGGTGGCCAGCCGACCGCAAGCCAGCTCGCGTCCGCGTCCCCCGCGGTCGGCATTCCCGAACTCACTCAGACATTCGTCTCGCCGATGAATGGCTTCTCGATCGGGTACGCCGACGACGCGACGTTCGATCCGGCGAAGCCCGCCTCGGATCCCTCCGTCGAAGAGGGCTTTGCCGGGATCGATTTCCTGAGCGGGCCGACATATAGCCTCAGGGCCGCCTCCGCGGAGGTTCCGGAAGCGACTTCCATCGACGCCTGGTTCGACCGTGAGACGGGATTCAAACCCGGCGACCCATGCGGTGGGCCTCACGGCGAGCTTCCGGAGATCACCATCGATGGACGATCCGCCCGGATCTCCACCGATTGTCCCGGCCAGATCGAGGCGACGGTCGCCGTCGGCCGGCGCGCCTACCGGTTCACCCTGTACAGCGAGGCCAGCGACGCCCGGGCGATCTTCGACGCCTACGCGTCCACGATCGACCTGCGGCCGGAGGAGGCAGCGAGCCCGCCGCCGTCCTGATCGAACGCGCTACGCATGCGGAGCCGGCCTCGCACCGGCTCCACTGCTCTGCAGGAGCCCAGGCGCGCCACGAGGTGGTCCGGGCCGGGGAACGAGGGCTGGCTGCTGACGGCCCGCGAAGCTCACCCTTCCCCGCGATGCGACTTCCCGGTCTATGTGATGCTGGGAAGTTGCATCACCGGAGCAGGTGAGTGCGGACCGACCTTGTGGGCGGCGGCTCAGCCGCCTTCCCGGATCCCCCACGGCGAGCCGTAGGCCGTCAGCAGTTCGAGGAAGGGCACTGCATCGAACGCTTCGGGGCCGAGCACGCCACTCCCCGACCAGGTGCCGTTGGCGAGGAGCTCCAGGGCGATGACCGGGTTGATCGCGGTCTGCCAGACCACGGCCTGCGAGCCGTCGAGGGCCATCGTCGTCTCGTTGTCGACCACGTGGTAGAGGTACACCTCGCGCGGCCGACCGTCCTTGGTGCCCGTTACCCACACGCCGGCGCAGGTCTTGCCGCGCATGCGGTCGCCGAGCGTTGCCGGATCCGGAAGGGCGGCGGCCACCACGTCCCGTGGTGACACCTCGACCCCTCCGACCCGCAGCTTCTCGGTGCGATCGAGCCCCAGCTGGTGGAGCGTCTTGAGCACGCCGATGAACTCGTCGCCGAGGCCGTACTTGAAGGTCACTCGCCGGGCCTTCACCCAGCGCGGGATCAGCAGCACCTCCTCGTGCTCGACGTTGACGCATTCGACCGGGCCGATGCCCTCGGGGAAGTCGAACGTCTCCGGCTCCGAGAACGGCGCGGTCGTGTACCAGCCGCGATCGCGCTCCCAGACGACCGGCGGGTTCAGGCACTCCTCGATCGTGGTCCAGATCGAGAACGACGGGGCGAAGTCGTAGCCTTCGACGACGAGGTTGGCCCCGTCGCGCACGCCGATCTCGTCGATCTCGTCGAACAGGTGGTCGGCTGCGTACCGGGCGAACACGTCGGACAAGCCGGGCTCGACGCCCATCCCCACGAGCGCCAGCCGATCCGCGGACTCCCACGCCGGCGCCTTCGCGAACTGGTCGTCCCCCAGCTTCACGCCGGTCCGCTCGTAGGGCGCAGCCGGGTCGGGTCGCGACAGCGACATCGCCATGTCCATGTAGTTCGCGCCCGCCGTGAGTGCCCCGTCGAAGATCGGCATCACGAAGCGCGGATCGACCGCGTTCAGGACGTGGGTGCTGCCATGCTCGCGAGCGAGCGCCTCCACGGCGGCGGGATCCGACGCGTCCACACGCGCGGCCACGTACCGCGGGTCGTCGCCCAGCCGAGCGATGGCGCGCTCGGCGCGGCCCTGGTCGTAGTCGGCCACGACCATCTGCTCGAAGAAGTCGCGGCGCGCCGCGATGGGAACCACGGCACTGCCGACACCGCCCGCACCGACCAACAGGATTCGCATTCGTTGTCCCCTCCCGTCCGGCGTCAGCGGGGCGCCATGCGCCACTCGATCGGGCCGGTGAAGCAGTGGTTGAGGGCCTTGCAGGCTCCGTAGGACAGGTCGAACTGGCGATCGCCGACGTACGGGCCGCGATCGATGACGGGCACCGTCAGGACCTTGCCGTTGTGGCGGAATTGGACCTTCGTCCCGCACGGGAGCGTGCGGTGTGCCACGCCGATGATCGTCTTGGTGTACGTCTGCCCGCATGCGGTGCCGTTGCCGAACAGGCCGCCGCCGTACCAGCTGATCTCGCGGTCGAGCTTCCACGCGGTGGTCTTCACGATGGAGCCGCCCTTCGCCTTGGGCTGGGCAGCATCAACCCGACCCTGGGGGGTCTCGGTTCGCTTGGCTGGCTCGATGAGCTTCGAGCTGGCGTCCAGGGCTCCTTCGGAGCGCCCCGGATCGAGGGGCTGGGTCGTCGTTGCCGGCCCACGGACAGCAGCCGCGACCTCCACCTGAGTGAAGAGGTCGGGATCGGTCTCGGATGTCACGGTTGGGGCCTGCGATCCGACCGGTCCTGGGACGGCGACCGCGGCGATCGCGGCGGTGAGCGCCACGACCGCGACGACTCTGGGATGTCGCACGTCGCGGGGGATGATAGGCGAGATCGGCAGTTCGCGCTCGCAGCCGGCCAGCCGACCCGCGCGGCGCATGCCAGACTCGCGGCGTGGCCATGCAGCGTTTCCCGTTCGACGGACCCCTCGACCTGGCCGGCACGCTCAGCCTGCTGCGGCGCGGTTTCGGCGACCCGACGATGCGCCTGGCGGGACAGCGGTGCTGGCGCGCAACGCGCACGCCGGACGGGCCGGCAACGCTGGCGATCGAGCTGCGGGGCGGCGCGGTGGTCGCCGAAGCGTGGGGTCCCGGTGCAGAGCGGGCACTCGCCGGCGTGCCCGACCTGGTCGGGCTGTCCGACGACCGCTCCGGCTTCCGGCCGGAGCATCGCGTGATCGCCGAGCTCGATCGGCGGCACCGCGGCATTCGCATCCCGCGCAGCGGGGCCGTCCTGGAATCGCTGGTCCCTGGCATCCTGGAGCAGAAGGTCACCGGCGAGGAGGCGCGTCGCTCGTTCCGTGGCCTGGTGCGGGCATTCGGCGAGCCGGCGCCCGGGCCCGAGGCGTTCCGGCTGCGGCTGCCGCCCGCGCCCGAGCGACTCGCGGCGCTGCCCTACTACGCGTACCACGCGTTCGGGCTCGAGCGGCGGCGCGCTGAGGTGATCCGGCGCGCGGCCGCGCGCGCCGCCTGGTTCGAGGCGACCGTGGAGTTGCCGCTGGAGGAGGCGTACCGGCGGCTCACCGCGCTGCCGGGCCTGGGCCCATGGACTGCGGCCGAGGTCGCCGTCCGCGCCCTGGGTGACGCCGATGCGGTGAGCGTCGGCGACTACCACCTGCCGGGATTGGTTGGCTCCGTGCTGTCTGGCGAGGGTGGCGCCGATGACGGGCGCATGCTCGAGCTCCTGGAGCCGTACCGGCCCCACCGCGCGCTGGTCATCCGCCTGATCGAAGCGGCCGGGACCTCCCTGTGGGGCCAGCGGCGGGCACCGCGCATGGCCCTGCGGAGCATCGAGTCGATATGAGCCGACCGGCACGCCGCGAACGCACAGTCGCCGCGGCCAGCCCGCCCGCC
>DASTYU010000184.1:0-23790 GCA_035764655.1 Candidatus Limnocylindrales bacterium | reverse complement strand
TGATGTCCTCGGAGTCGTGGCCGTGCTCCGCGATGTATTCGCGATGGTCCTCGATCATCAGGAGGTAGCGGTCCATGGCCCGCGCGCCTTCGCGCGTCTCGCCACGACCACTCCGCCGGATCGCCTCGATTGCCAGCTGATAGCGGCTGGTCCCGTTGCGGATGAGCATGTCGAACGGCGTGGTCGTGATGCCTTCCTCGACATACCCGCGCACATGGAAGCGCGTCGGGTTCTGGCGCGCCGAGATCAGCTGGTGGATCGCCGACGGGTAGCCGTGGAAGCTGAAGACGACCGGCTTGTCGGCGGTGAACAGCGCGTTGAAGGGCTCCGTTTCGAGCGCGTGCGGGTGCGACCGCCGCGATTCGAGCCGCATCAGGTCCATCACGTTGACCATGCGCACGCGCAGGTCGGGGATGTCCTCCGCCAGCAAATCGATGGCGGCGAGGACCTCGTTGGTCGGCACCATGCCGGCCGCGGCCATGACGACGTCCGGGTCGATCCCGTCGTCGGTCGATGCCCAGCGCCAGATCGAGGCACCGGCCGTGGCGTGCTCCTTGGCATCGTCCATGGACAGCCACTGTGGAAGCGGCTGCTTCGTCGCGATCACGAGGTTGATGTACCCGGTGGAGCGCAGGCAGCGTGCAACCGTCTCGCTCAACGTGTTCGCATCGGGCGGCAGCGTGATCCGCAGAACGGTGCCCTTCTTGGTGAGCAGGCTGTTGATGAAGCCCGGGTTCTGGTGCGAGTAGCCGTTGTGATCCTGTCGCCACGCGTCGGACGTGAGCAGGATGTTCAGCGACGCCAGCGGCAGGCGCCACGGCGTCTCGTGCGACACCTTGAGCCACTTGGCGTACTGTGCGATCTGCGAGTCGACGATCTGGATGAACGCCTCGTAGCACGGGAACAACCCGTGACGGCCGGTCTTGAGGTAGCCCTCGAGGAAACCCTCGCAGAGGTGCTCGGCGAGGACTTCGACGACGCGTCCATCGGCGCTGAAGCGGCTGTCCGCATCATCGGACCAGGTGTGCGCGCGGCCGGTCACCTCCAGCACGGCGCCGAGCTTGTTCGATTCGAGCTCGTCCGGGCAGAAGATCCGGAAGTTGCGCTCCTCGTCGCTGCGGACCATGACCTCCCTGAGGTACTCGCCCACCTGCTCGAGGGCGCCCGCGTCGCTGACACCGGGGGCACCGACCGGGACGGCGACGATCGAGGCATCGGGCAGCTCAAGGGCGCGGCGCTTGCGCCCGCCGATCGCGTAATCGGACATGCCGAGGCGAGCGTCCCCCTGCGGAACGAAGTCGAGGAGGTCGGCCGCCGGTGAGCCATCGACGTCGAACAGCTCGTCGGGCCGGTACGAGCGAAGCCACGTCTCGACGATCGCGAGGTGCTCGGGGTTGGTCCGCAGGTCGCCGGCCGGCACCTGGTGCGAGCGGAACGAGCCTTCGACCTTCTTGCCGTCGATCTCCTTCGGACCGCTCCAGCCCTTCGGGGTCCGCAGCACGATCATCGGCCAGCGAGGCTGCATGACCCGTTGACCGGACCGCGCCCGGCCATGGATTGCCCCGATCATCTCCATCGAACGGTCGAGCGCCTCGGCCATCTGGTTGTCCACCGAATCGTCGGCGCCCGAGACGACGATCGGCTCCCAACCGTACCCGGAGAACTGCGCCACGAGCTCGTCGTCCGACATCGTGCCGGTGATGGTCGCCGAGCTGATCTTGTAGCCGTTCACGTCGAGGATCGGCAGGACCGCCCCGCCCGTTCGCGGGTCGAGGAAGCGGTTGCCGTTCCACGATCCGGCGGTCGGCCCGGTCTCCGCCTCGCCGTCACCGACGATGCACGCGACCAGCAGGTCCGGGTTGTCCATCGCTGCCCCGAATGCGGTCGACAGCGCATACCCCAGTTCGCCGCCTTCGTGGATCGTGCCCGGCGTGCCGGGCGTGAGATGGCTCGGGAAGCCGCCCGGCCACGAGAACGACCGGACGAACCGCTCCACGCCGGCCCCGTCGCGGGTCATGTCCGGGTAGAACTCGGCCAGCGAGCCGTCGAGGAAGTGGTTGGCAAGGTTGGCCGCCGCGCCGTGGCCGGGGCCGGTGATCAGCAGGACCTCGGTGCCGCGGTCCTTGACCAGCCGGTCGAGGTGGGCGTACACGAGGTTGATCGCCGGTGCCGCGCCCCAGTGACCGAGTAGCCGCGGCTTGACGTGGTCCGCCGACAGCGGCTCGCGCAGCAGCGCATTCGCCTGGAGGTACACCTGCGCGGCCGCGAGGAAATTGGTCGCTCGCCGGTAGCGGCGCAGGACGGCGAAAGGATCGTCGGAGGCGAGCGCCTCGCGGGCCGCGATGACCGCGGCGGACGGCTCGATGGTGGGAGTGCTCATGAGGGTCTCCTGGCGCGTGGAGGGCAGAGCCAGTGGTCCGCGGTTCACCCTAGCCCATCGCGCCGGGTCCGTCACACTGCGGGTCTGGCTCGCCTGGCGTACGGGCCGCTAGCGTTCGCTCATCGCCGCGTGGATCAGGGCGTCGCCGTCCGCGGGCGGGACAACGCTTTCCCGCACGACCAGCACCGAACAGGGGGCGTGAAGGAGGACGTTCCGGGCCACGCTGCCGAGCATCAATCGGCGCAGCCCGGTATGGCCCCGGGTCCCGAGCACGAGGAGACGCGCCTGGTGCTCTCGCGCATACGCCACGATCTCGTGCGCCGGATCGCCACTGCGCGCGAAAGCATTCGCGTGGAACCCGGCGTCGCCGAGCCTGGCAACGGCTGCCGCCGCGACCGCGCTCGCCTGCCGGTTCGCTTCCTCCTTGCTCTGTTCGTACATCGTCATCGCCTCGCTGTAGAGGCCTGGCGAAACGGCCGTCTCGTACGGGAAGCTGTCATCGCTGACGGTGAGGACCGTGACCGGTGTGCCTCGCGGCAACGGCAGCTGCTCCAGCACGCTTGCAGCCACGTGGGCGCTTGGCGAGCCGTCGTCGGCGAAGACGACCGGGCCAGGCTCGGCCGATCGCGCCACCAGCACCGCGCACGGGGCGTGATCCACGACCTCGGCCGAGACCGATCCAAGCAGCATCGTTTCGATCGTTCCCCGGCCACGATGCCCGACCACGACCAGGTCAGCGGCAAAGTCGCGCGCCTCCTGGACGATCAGGCTGGCAGCCCGGCCGCGGAGCAGGAACCGATCGATCCGGGCGCCCGGCTGGGCTGCGCCCAACTCCCGTTCCGCGTCGGCCAGCGCCACGGCATGCGAGCGGACGACCGGGTCGCGATATCGGTCAAGCTCCTCCACGTCGGGACGCTCGGGAGACCAGGTCATCGCCAGGTTGGCGCCCCGCGGGACGACGCTCACGATTCGGAAGGCCGAGCCGGCCGGCCAGCGAAGTGCCGCCACCAGCTCCATTGCGAGGCCGGCCGAGGGTGATCCGTCCGTCGCAATCAGGATTCTCATGGAACGCCTCCTTTCGGGCGTGTCCATCGTCCCTCCGCGAGGGATCCCGGCCACCTGACGAATGGCCCGAATCCGGCGACCGGGGGGCATGACAAACGGCCCGCCACGGCGTTTCCCATCAGCGCTGGCCGGCGAGAGCCTCGATCAGTCTGCCGTCCGTCGGCGTCGAACCGAGGCCGAGCGCCGCTCCCGTTCTGGCCGCGAGCGGCGGCTCGAGGTAGGTCGAGGCGAGTTCCGGCCAGTGCTCCCTGGCGAAGACCTCGGCCGGGGCGCCGTCGAGGATCACCGTGCCCTCGCGCATCACGATCACGCGCTCGAAGCCGTCCGCGACGAAGCGCATGTCGTGGCTGATCGCGATGACCGTTCGACCGGCATCGCCGAGGTCCCGCACGATCGCCTCGACCCGTCGGACGCCGCGCGCATCCTGGCCCGTGGTCGGCTCGTCCAGCACGACCACCGGCGTGCGCATCGCCAGGACGGAGGCGAGCGCCAGCAGCTTGCGCCGGGAGTAGCCGAGGTCGTACGGCTTGGTCGCGCTGTCGCCCTCGAGCCCGGTTGCCTGGAGCGCGGCGGCGACGGCCTCCGCCAGTGCCGCATCGCGCAGCCCGGCATTGCGCGGGCCGAACTCGACCTCGGCCTTCACCGTGCCGGCGAAGATCTGGCGGTCGGGATCCTGGAACGCGAGTCCGACGGTCGCGGCCAGCTGGGCAACGCGCCTGGTCGCCGCGTCGACACCGTCGAGCAGCACACGTCCCGCGGTTGGTCGGAGCAGGCCGTTGAGGTGCCGCACGAGCGTCGATTTGCCCGACCCGTTCTGACCGACGATCGCGACGCGCGCCCCGTCCCGAATACGCAACGACACGCCGTCGACCGCGCGCGTGCCACCCTCGTACACGTGGACCAGGTCCTGGATCTCGATCACTTCCGGGCCTCCGCGAGCACGGCTGCGTCGAGGCCGGCGGCTTCGACGGCGCGGCGCAGCCGGATCCGGGCCGGTGGCTCCACGCCCAGCGTTTCGAGTTCAGGGTCCTCGAAGACCTCGAGGGTGGGTCCGTCGCGCACGAGGGTGCCGCCGTCGATGACGACGACGCGTTGGCACAGGCCGTCCAGCAGGTCGGTCTTGTGCTCCGCGATCAGCAGCGACGTGCCGTCTTCGGCCAGCGCCTTGAGCGCCTCGCCGACGAGCCGCGTGCCCTCCGGATCGAGCTGGGCGGTCGGCTCGTCGAGGATGACGTGGCGCGGGCGCATCGCCAGCAGTGATGCGATGGCGACGAGTTGCGCCTGGCCGCCCGACAGCCGCTGCGGGTCACGTTCGACGATGGGTTCGAGGCGCAATCGCGCGACTGCCTCGCGGGTGCGGGCGACCGTCTCCGGGACCTCGAGCCCGAGGTTCATCGGTCCGACCGCGATCTCCTCGAAGACCGTCGCGGCGAGACCGGACCGCTGCGTGTTCGGGTTCTGGAAGCCCACCACGACCCGCTCCGCGAGCTCGTGCGTGCGCAGGCCGCCGGCCGGCGTGCCATCGAGCGTGAGCGTGCCCTTGAGCACGCCGCCGATCGATGCGGGTGCAAGACCCGCCGCAACGAGGCACAGGGTCGACTTGCCGGCGTCGTTCGGACCGACGAGCCCGACGATCTCGCCGTCGGCGAGGCGCAGCTCGATGTCGTGCAGCACGGTTCTTGCGTAGCCGGGATAGCGATACGAGGCGAGGGACAGCTCGAGCATCAGGGCAGGACCGGGAACGCGCCCGTGAGCCGAAGGGCGATCGCGAGGGCGAGCAAGCCGAGAAGCAAGGCCCGCAGGAGGAGCTGTGGGGTGCTGTCGGGCAACCGCCACAGCAGCCGTCGGCGGCCGGGTCGGCCGAACGCGCGGACCTCCAGCGCGAGGCTTCGTTCTTCGACCTCGGTCAGCGACGACAGGACGACCGGGCCCGCCAGGGGCAGGACACCGCGGAGTCGGGCCGTCACGCTGCCCTCGGTGTCGAGGCCGCGGGCCCGTTGGGCCGACGCGATGACCTGTGCCCGCTCGACCATCGCCGGAACCGCCTCGAGCGTCGCCAGCGCCACGAACGCGAACCGCGGCGACAGGCCGCGCCGCTCCAGGTCCAGCACGAACGCGCGCGGATCGGTTGTCATCCCGAACAGCCCGATCGACGTCGAGATCGCGAACAGCCGGACCAGGGTCTGCGCCGCGAAGTCGACGCCTTCGGCCGTCGCGTCGAACGGCCCGATCTCGAAGAGGACCGTCTCGCCGGCGCGCGTGAACACGCTCACGAGGACGACCGAGATGGCAATCGGCAGGGTCAGCAGGAACGAGACCTTGACCAGTCGTCGTGCCACGCCCGCGACCACCGCCGCCGGTAGGACCGCGAGGAAGATGATTGCGAGCGGACCGATGTAGCCGCCCGCGACGAAGGCACCGATCGATTCGACGGTCGCGATGACCGCCTTCGTCAGCGGGTTGAGCCGGTGGTACGGCGAAGGCGTGGCCGGCGCGAGGCCGGCGAGGAAGGCGGCGTCGTCCGGCGAAAGGCCGGCGCCGCCGCCCAGGGTCGAGTCGTCGATCGCGCTACGCCTCCGCCAACCCGACTGCCTCCTCACCCTGCGGGAAGCGGGCGACGAATCGGCGGCTCAGCGCCCCGAGGATGGCGAACACGACGAAGAAGGTGAGCGTCTTGTCGATCGGATCGGACAGCAGGCCCTGTTTGAGGACGGCGGTTCCGAGGTCATCCCCTGCCTGCTGGAACGCGGCGACCAGCAGATCCGTGCCGGAGCCCGTCACCCCGCCGAACACGATCGCGGAAATCGGCGCCGAGATGATCGCCGACAAGATCCCGCAGAAGAGCCCCGCGACGAAGACGTACGCAGCGCCAAGGTCGCGCCGTATGAAGAGGTACGCGAACAGGCCGAGCACCGCACCGATCAACAGGATGGCGATCGCCCAGCCGAGGATCACGAAGATTGGATCAGGACCCGTCCCACCCTCTGGCGGCGGGGCGAAGAACGTGACGGCCTGGTTGCTGTAGAACGGAATGAAGCCGTAGATCCCGATGACGGCCACGATGATGGCGACAACCGCCGCGCCGAGAGCAAGCCTGTTCCAGGGGGTGTTCGGGCGGCTTCGAAAGAACCCGAACCGGCCCGCGATCCCGGCCACGAGCCCGATCTCGACGGCGACGATGAAGAACGGCGCCGCGTAGGGCGAGTTGAACGGCGGCGGCAGCACGTACGTCCACAGCAGGTTCGTGAGGCCGCCGGTGACGGCTCCTGCGATGGGCCCGGCGAGGACGGCGACAAGGATCGTGCCGATCGAGTCGAGGTAGATCGGCACCTTGAGGGCCGCGGCAACCGTCTGGCCGAGGATGATGTTGATGGCGATGGCGATGGGGATCAGCACGATCGTCCGCGTATCGAACTGGCTCGCGATGGAGTCGAGCCGGCCGGTCTGGAAGTACTCGACGGCGCCGTACACGACCAGGCCGACAACGAGGGCGACCAAGAGCAGCGTGATGATCGTGTTGAAGCCGACGGGGACGCCCGTGTTCGGATCCGGGGTGAGGTCGATCGATCCGACGACGTTGATCCCGACGACGAGCACGACCGCGATCGCAATCAACCCCGCGATCACGCGGACCCAGGTTTGCGACATGGTTCCTCCAACACTCCGGGCGGGGCAGCGCCCGATCCTCCCTCTTGGTCTGTCAGCTTGCCAGCTTCACCGGCTCGCTGCCAGCCCGCCGACGCGCTCCACGAACCGGTCGAGGAACGTTTCGGCGTCGCCCTCGACCGCAACGTCCACGTTTGGCGGCCGCCCCCATACGCGCCGCCAGTCAGTGACGGTCTCGCCCGCGGTGAGCGTACCGGCCAGCTCCACGTCCACGGTCCGTGGCTCGCTGCGGACCAGGCTCCGGTCCAGCGTGGCTGCGACGGCAAACGGATCGTGGACGAACGCCCCGTAGAACCCGTCGTAGCGGCTGTGGAACTCCATGTAGAACCGGAGCGCGTCGGCGAGGTAGCGAACGATCGGGTTCGACGCCACGGATCCGTCCCGCTCGTCCGCCCCTTCCTCGGGCCTGCTGCCGGCTCGTCGCGCGAGCGCCGTCATGTGCTCCGGGGTGAACTTCGCCTTCTCGGTCACGTCCAGCCCGAGCGCCAGGGGGTGCGGGACGCCCTCCGCGGACCACGCATCGAAGCTCTGCTTGGCAGCCTCCGGGTCGCAGTGGATATTCCACTCGGTGGTGGGCGCGGTGTTACCGGGCACGCGATAGGCCCCGCCCATCAGCACCCAGCCCTTGAGGAGCCGCGGAAGCTCCGGTTCGCGATGCAGTGCGACGGCCAGGTTCGTGAGTGGGCCCAGCGTCACGAGGGTCACGTCGCCCGGCCGGGAACGCGCCGCGTCGACGATCACGTCGGCGCCGTGCCGTTCGGACACGGCGCGCCGTGCCGGTGGCAGCGCCGCGTAGCCGATGCCCCGTGGGCCGTGCGTATCGGGCGTCGTCTCGAGCGGCCGGACCAGCGGAACCTCGCGGCCCAGGGCCACCTCGATGTCCTCGCGCCCGGCCAGCTCGAGGACGGCGAGGGTGTTCTCGACGACGAGTTTCGCCTCGACGTTGCCGGAGCAGCACGTCACGGCGAGCAGCTCCGCCTCGGGCGAGGCGCAGACGTAGAGGAGGGCGAGGCTGTCGTCGATGCCCGTGTCGACATCGAGCAGCAGAGGAACGCGGGGGGCCACGATGGGGAATCGTAGCGGATGGCGATGGTATCCTCGCGGCCGGGCGGCTCATGCGACGCAGCGGGCCGTCCAGGGAGGATTGGACGGCGGTCCCCATGCGCCTCCGGCGGCATTCCGTGACGTACCTGGTCGCCACCCTCACGATCCTCGTTCTCTCCTCGGCTGTGCCTGCTTCGGCGGCCGATCCAAAGGTGCCGATGATCGTCGTCCTCGCGGACGACGCCGACGTCGACGCGGCGGTCGAGCGCGGCAGGCGCGAGCAGGGCGTACGCCCGGACAACACGTTCCGCCACGCCGCGCGCGGTTACGCCGCGAAGCTGACCAAGGCGCAGGCGCGTGCGATCGAACGGGACGCGGATGTCGACGCGGTCGTCCCCGACGCCGTCGTGGAGCTTGCTGCCCAGTCTTCGCCGCCCGGAATCCGCCGTGTCGGTGCGACGCGATCGCCGCTCACCCACATCGATACGAACGACGTCGCGTCGCACCGGGCGAACGTGGACGTGGCCATCGTCGACACCGGGATCCAACCCGACCATCCGGACCTGCGCGTCGCGGGCGGCTACGACTGCAGCCGGCCGGGCACGCCGATCAACGAGCGTTCCTGGCCGTCACGCTGGCGCGACCAGCACGGTCACGGCACCCACGTGGCCGGCATCGTCGGTGCGCTCGACAACGACCGTGGCGTCGTCGGCGTGGCCCCCGGAGCGCGACTCTGGTCAGTCCGCGTGTTCGACGCCACGGGCTTCAGCCGGATCTCGTGGATCGCCTGCGGGATCGACTGGATCACCTCGAGGCGTGACCCCAACGACTCGACCCGACCGCTCATCGAGGTCGCCAACATGAGCCTCCGCGACGACGGTCGCGACGACGGCAACTGCGGATACTCGAACGCGGACATCGAGCATCGTGCGATCTGCCGCTCGGTCGATCGCGGGACGACGTACGTCGTCGCGGCCGGCAACGACCGCAACTCCGCCGGCAACTGGCGACCCGCTTCGTACAACGAGGTCATCACCGTCTCGGCGATGGCCGATTACGACGGCAAGGCAGGCGGCCTCGCGAGCGCGACGTGCACCGCCTTCGGCAAGCGCGACGGTGACGACACGTTCGCCGATTTCAGCAATTACGGCGGCGACATCGACCTCACAGCCCCTGGCGTGTGCGTCCGCTCGACGTTGCCGGGCAGCTCCTACGGCACGATCTCGGGTACGTCGATGGCGACGCCGCACGTCGCCGGTGGTGCGGCGCTGTACCTGATCGCCCACCCCGGGGCTCCTCCTGCGGAGGTCCGATCGGCCCTCCGCGCGGCTGGACTGTTCGACTGGAAGACCGGCACCGACCGTGACGGCACGATCGATCCGTTGCTGGATGTCTCGTCCTTCGGCGCGGGCGCCGGTCTGCGCCTGCTTTCGTCGACCACGTCGAAGCGGCTGTGGGCCGGCGGTCCGAGCACCACGATCCGCTTCCGACTGACACGGCTCGACGGTCACGCCGGCGATGTGACGATGACGGTCGCCGGCCTGCCGAGCGGGGTCCACGCGTCGTTCTCGAGGACCACGTTCGGTGGCCGAGCCTTCGGCGAGGCGACCGTCACGCTGACGGCGGATGCGGACGCCACGGCGGCCGACACGGACGTCGCGATCACGGCGACATCCGCCGACGCGGAAACCCGCCACGTTATGCGCCTGCGGGTCGACGTCGACCACACGGCGCCCGCGGTGAGCGACGTGCGCGAGAGCTTCCGAAACAAGGCACAGGTGTCGACCAGCGGCGCGTGGGTGACCACGCGCTGGACCGCGACCGACAGCGACAGCGGCGTGGCGTCATCGAACATCGGCGAGCGGCGCGATGGCGGCGCGTGGGCAAGCGTGGCCACCACGTCGGCGTCGACCCGCTCGCGCCACGCGCGCCTGCCCTACCTCACCGACGTCCAGCATCGCGTCCGGGCGCGGGACCTGGTCGCCAACGTCAGCGACTTCGTCGAGGGCCCGACGATCAGCCTGAAGCGGTACTCCGAGGGGACGGGGGCGGCGTCGTGGTCGTCCGGCTGGACCTTCGCCTGGACCTCCAACGCGTTGGGCGGCCGCCTGCGCTACGCCACGAAGGCCGGCGCCAGCGTCACGTTCCGGTTCAGCGGTCGGGCCGTCGCATGGATCGCGCGGACGTCCTCGACGCTCGGTAGCGCGCGCGTCTACATCGACGGAACGAGCGTCGGCGTGTACGGCCTCGGTGGTTCGACGGTCTGGCGCCGCGTCGTCTTCACGCGCGACCTTTCCCCCGGGACCCACACGATGAGGATCGTCGTGCTGGGGACCTCCGGCCGGCCACGGATCGAGGTCGACGGCTTCCTCGTCATGCAGTGACCGCCCTGCCCTCGCCGGTCCTTCCGCCGGCCACGATCGGCGTGCTCGGCGGAGGGCAGCTTGGCCGGATGCTGGGCTTCGCGGCGCGCGCGATGGGCTACCGGATCGTGGTGCTCGACCCGAACCCGGAGTGCCCCTCGGCATCGATCGCGGACCGCGTGGTCGTCGGCGCGTACGACGACGTGGCAGCCGCCCGCGAGCTCGCGGCCGCTTCCGATGTCATCACGTACGAGCTGGAACATGTGGCGGCGGAGGTCGTCGCCGCCGTTGCCGAATCGACGCCCGTGCGGCCCGGCCTCGAACCGCTGCGCGTGACCCAGGATCGGCTCGTCGAGCGAGCCTTCGTCGAGGCGGCCGGGATCACCGTTGCGCCGTGGCGGGCGGTCGCCTCCGTCGAAGACCTGCGCTCGGCGGCGCGCGAGCTCGGGACGCCGCTGCGGTTGAAGGCCCCGATGGGTGGCTACGACGGACGAAGCCAGGCGCGCATCGGGCAGGCGGCGGACCTTGGCGACGCCCTGGATCGGCTGGACCGGCCAGCCGGAGCGTCGCTGCTCGTCGAGCGCGAGCTCGACTTCGAGGCGGAGCTGTCCGTCATCGTCGCCCGCGGCACGGACCGGCGAACCGCCGCGTTCCCGCCGGCCCGTAACGTCCACGACGCGGGCATCCTGGTCGAATCCGTGGCTCCCGCGGACCTGCCCCCCGATACGCTCCGCGCGGCCGAAGACATCGGCTGTCGCCTCGCCGAGGCAATGGACCTCAGCGGCACGCTCACGGTCGAGCTGTTCCTGCTTCGTGACGGCTCGCTGGTCGTGAACGAGCTCGCGCCGCGCGTTCACAACAGCGGGCATTGGACGATCGAGGGGGCGGCGACCTCGCAGTTCGAGCAGCACATTCGGGCCATCGCCGGCCTTCCGCTCGGGCCCACCGACGCGCACCGCCCAACCGCGATCGTCAACGTGCTGGGTAGCGGTGAAGTGCGTGAGGCGCGGCTGCTCGGCGTCGACGCCGCGCTGGCTGTTCCCGAGACGCATCTCCACCTCTACGACAAGCGACACGTGTTCGAGCGGCGCAAGATGGGCCACGTGACGGCGCTTGGATCGACGACGGAGGAGGCACTGGGACGCGCGCGCGCGGCCCGCGCGCTGCTGCGCTGGGTGGAACGATGACAACCGAATCGCCGCGGGTCGGCGTCGTCGGCGGCAGCCGATCGGACTTCCCGGTGCTCCAGGCCGCGGTCGACGTGCTCCAGGCGCTCGAGGTGCCGGCGGAGTTGCGGGTCGTGTCCGCTCACCGAACCCCGGATCATCTGTTCCGTTACGCCGAGACCGCCGCCGAACGAGGAATCCGCGTGATCGTCGCCGGCGCGGGCGGGGCGGCGCATCTGCCCGGGATGCTCGCCGCGAAGACGACATTGCCGGTCATTGGCGTGCCGATCCCGACCCAGAACCTGGGCGGGCTGGACTCGCTCCTGTCGATCGTCCAGATGCCTCGCGGCATCCCGGTGGCGACTGTCGCGATCGGGAACGGGCTGAACGCAGGACTGCTCGCGGCGGCGATCCTGGCGGTTTCGGACGACGACCTCGCGAATCGGCTGGCCGCCTGGCGCGAGCAGCAGACCAGCTCGGTGCTCGACGACGCCGCGAGCGCGGCCGACCTGACGGGCGGGCCCGTCTCCCGCTAGACGAGCTCGCTCGGGGAAAGCTGCAGCTCCACCAGGTGCCCGTCGCGGGCGACGTCCAGGGTGACGCGGCGCCCGACGAGATCGCCGACGAGCAGTCGTTGCAGGTCGCCGACGCCCTCCACGGCGCGGCCGTCGAGCCCGACGATCAGGTCGCCGGCTCGGACGCCGGCGGTTGCCGCCGGGCTTCGATCGAGGAGCTGGACGACCTCCAGCCCGCGCGTCCGGCCGAGCGACGCAGCGAGCGCCCCGGGGAGCGCCCGCGTCCCGCCGACGACACCGAGATACGCCCGCCGAACGCGGCCGTCGCGCATCAGCGCGGCGAGGATCGGGCGCGTCGTGGCGTCGATGGGAACCGCGAGACCCAGGCCGATGCCCGCGACCGCCGTGTTGATCCCGACGACGCGGCCGCGCGAGTCGGCGAGCGCGCCGCCCGAGTTGCCCGGGTTGAGCGCGGCGTCGGTCTGGATGACGTTCTCCACGAGCCGCGTGGAACGGCCGTCGCGCGTTCCGAGCGACCGGCCAAGCGCGCTCACAACGCCGGCCGTCACCGACCCGCCGAAGCCGAGCGGGTTGCCGATCGCGACCACGAGCTGGCCAACCTTGAGTCGCGCCGCGTCGCCAAGCCGCGCTGCAGTCGTGTCGCCGTCGGCACGCACCACCGCAAGATCAGAGAGTGGATCGCGGCCGACGACGCGGAACGCGCGCTCGGTGCCGTCGACGAATGTGGCCGTGCCCGTTTCCGTGTCAGCGACCACGTGCGCGGACGTGACGAGATAGCCGTCGGGGGTGAACGCCACGGCCGATCCCGCGCCACCGCCCGACCAGCCGTTCGCCTGACGGGAGACGCGCAGGCTCGCGACGGACGGGATCAGCGCCTCGGCCACCGCCGAAACGGCGGCCGAGTACGCGTCGAGGATCGCGCTGTCGTCGACTTCCTCGGTGATTTCGAAGGGTGTGGGCCGAGCGGGTTGTGCAATGGTCATCGGCTCACGCCTCGCCGGTCGCCTCGCCGCGGCCAACGCTCACGATCCGTTCCTCTGTACCCCGGACGACCTTCACCTCGAAGGTGTCGCCCGCCGATCCGAGCGCCTCCACGAGCTCATCGCCATCGGTGATCGGCGTGCCCGCAGCCTCGACGATGAGGTCGCCGGCCTGGATCCCCGCGCGTGCAGCCGGGCTGCCCTCCTCGACGTCGCGGACGAGCAGGCCGTCACGCTCCGGCAGGCCGACCGACCGGCGCAGCCGCCGAGCAACGTACGACGGGGCGACGGCGACACCCAGTCGCGGACGCTTCGGCGCTTCACCGCGGCCGAGGGCATCCACCCGCGCCCGGAGCGCGGCGTCGGCCGGCAGGGCGAGGTAGAAGTTGTCGCCGATCCGGTTGGTGTTCAGGCCGACGAGGCGCCCCGCTGCGTCGAGGAGCGCACCCCCGGATGAGCCGGGCGCGAGGGGAGCGGTGTGCTCGATGCTGCCGGCGATCCGTCGGCCGCCCGGACCGCGGAATGCGCGTTCCACCGCGGATACCGTGCCGAACGTGATGCGCGTGCCCGAACCGTTGGCTGCGGCAGCGCCGAACACCGCCGTACCGATTGGGACAGCCTCGCTGGAGGCCCACTCGAGGGCGGCCGCGCCCTTGGTGTCGACGCCGATCACGGCCAGGTCGCCGTCGCCGTCCACGGCCGTCACGGTACCGATCTCACGCCGGCCGTCGGCGAAGGTGACGGTGACCTCGCCGCCGCGCAGGTTGTGGGCGTTGGTCAGCACCTGCCCGTCGCCGATGACGACGCCGGAGCCGCGCTGGTGACGGCCGATGGCGACGATGGACGGGCCGACGCGGTCGGCGAGCATGCTGATGGACGTCTGGATCTCGTCGAAGAGGGACATGACGGTGTGATCTCCCAAGGGGCCTGGCGCAGTAACCTCGGCCGCGATGGCCGAGGTGGTAACTTGTGACTTGCAATGTACTACCGACAACTGAACCGCGCAATCCCCGAGCGATCAACCGGGTCGCCTACCATGGCGCCCATGCCGGAGACGCCCGCTCGCTACGGCCAGCCTGCCGATCCGCGGCCGCTCGAGGCCGCGCTCGACCGGGTCGGCGACCGCTGGAGCCTGCTGATCGTGGAGTCGCTGCTCGACGGCCCACGCCGGTTCGGCGAGCTGAACGAGGCACTCCCGGGCATCGCGCCGAACATCCTCTCGGAGCGTCTCCGCCGCCTTGAGCGGCAGGGCATCATTCGCGCGACGCCGTATCAGCAGCGACCCGTTCGCATGGCGTATGCGCTGACTGCCGAGGCCCGCGATCTGGCGAGCGCCCTGCGGCTGCTCGCCGACTGGGGCGCCCGACGGACCGGTGGCGCAGACCCGATCCGCCATGAGCTGTGCGGGACGCCGCTCGAGGCTCACTGGTACTGCAACACGTGCTCGGTCGTCGTCGACGAGGCGGACGTTTCGGAGACCCGCGTCGTCTAGGGCCCGCGGCTCAGCGGCACTGGAGCCAACCGCCGCTAGACTCCCCACGTGATGGACGACGAACGATGGGAGCCGGGGATGCCGGTTCTCGACCGGCAGGGGGTGCACACGCCGGTCCTGCCACCGAGCCTCCAGGGCCTGCCGCCGCGCTCGGTGCCCGAGACCAAGCCGACCCCGCTGCAGCCGTACTACGTCTACCTGTCGGTGGTCGTGCTGATCTGCGGCGTCATCGCGATCACCGCGCTGGAGCTCGGCACGCCGCTTGGCAGTCCGCTCGTCAAGCTCTGCGCGCTGACCGGCCTCCCGTTGCTGATCGCGACGACGGGCGACGCGACGCTCCGGATCTGGCGATCGGCCTGGGCATGGCTCCCGGTCGATCGCACCAAGGGCCTGTTCCGCTTCGCCTGGGTAGGTGCCGCGCTCGTCGGCCTGCTCGTCCTGACCGCGGGCGGGCTGCTCGTGATCGTGGCCTGAGCTCCGCCATGACGACCGAATTCGAGCGTGGCCGCGACGGCCGCTCGACCGACATCGAGAGCGGCGCCGGAGCGCCTCGCTGGCTGACCTCGAACCTCAACTACTGCTCGCGCTGCGGTTCCCGGCTCCGCCTCGGCGAGGTCGAAGGCGAGCACCGCGAGCGCCTCGTCTGCGACAACTGCGGACACATCGTCTACGTCAACCCGCGCCTTGTCGTGACGGCGTTTCCGGTGACCGACGCCGGCGACCTGGTCCTGCTCCGGCGCGGTATCGAACCGGGCTACGGCAGCTGGGCTCAGCCGGGCGGCTTCCTCGAGGTCGACGAGACTGTCAACCAGGCTGCCATCCGCGAGACCTTGGAGGAGACCGGGCTGCTGATCGAGCCGACAGAGATCATCGGGCTGTACACGCGGCTCGAAGCGGCCGTGGTGACGATTGCGTTCGAGGCACGGATCGTGGGCGGCGCCGCGATCGTGACGCCCGAGGCGCTCGAAGTTCGAGCGTTCGCGCCCGAAGACATCCCGTGGGACGGGATCGCGTTCACGACCACGCTCTGGGCACTGCGCGACTGGCTCGCGCTGCGCCGCCCGGAGCTCGACCCGCCCGAGGTGACCGGCGCGCCCTTCTGAATCGACCGGATCGCCCGGTGGTGGGGTGCGTGGAACAGCAAACGGCCTGATTCGCCGGCGCAGGCAGCCGGATGGTGCGCCACGAACAACAAACCCGAGGATGGCGAGGAGTCGGGCGTCCCGACCCATCCGATTCGGCCGATCTGTTGTTCTGTGCGCACCCGAGCGCGCCGCCCGGCCTACGAAAGGTCGATGAAGATGCCCTTCGTCTCGGTGTACAGCTCGATCGCCTGCATGCCGAGCTCGCGACCGATGCCGGAGAACTTGTAGCCCCCGAACGGTGCTTCGACATGGACGGCTTCGTTGGAGTTGATGCTCAACGTGCCCGAGCGGATGCCCTTCGCCGTCCGCAGCGCCCGTCCGATGTCGCGGCTCCAGACCGACCCTGACAGACCGTACGGCGTGGCGTTGGCGAGGCGGATCGCCTCGTCCTCGCTGTCGAACGGGATCACGGATACGACCGGCCCGAAGATCTCCTCCCGGGCAACGCGCATGTCGGGCCCGACCGCATCGAGGATCGTCGGCAGGTAGTACGCGCCGTCCGCCAGCGCCGCGTCCCCGGGCGCCGTACCCCCGGTCACGACCGACGCGCCTTCCTCGCGTGCAGAATCCACGTACCCGGAGACGCGATCGCGCTGCTTCGTGCTCACCAGCGACCCGACCTGCGTCGCGTCGTCCATCGGGTCGCCGACGACGAGCGCGTTGGTCGCATCCGTCAGCAGCTCCACGACCCGATCGTGGACTGATCGCTCGACCAGGATTCGGCTGCGCGCCGTGCAGTCCTGGCCGGCGTTGGCGAACACGGCCGGCGCCGCTTCGCGTGCGAACTTCTCGAGGTCAGCGTCGGCAAAGACGACATTCGGGCTCTTGCCACCCAGCTCGAGGCTGATCTTCTTCACGTTCGTCGAGGCGAGCCGCATGATCTCCTGGCCGGTGATCGTCTCGCCGGTGAACGCGACCTTGCCAATCCCCTCGTGAGCGGCCATCGCCGCGCCAACCGTGCCGCCCGGGCCGGTGACGACGTTCACGACACCCGGCGGGATCCCCGCCAGGAGTGCCAACTGGCCGAGCCGGATGGCCGTCAGCGGAGACGCGCTCGCCGGCTTGAGCACGACGGTGTTCCCGGCTGCAAGAGCGGGACCGAGCTTCCACGAGGCCATGTACATCGGGAAGTTCCAGGGCACGATCGCGCCGACGACGCCGATCGGCTCGCGGAGCGTGAGCTCGATGCCCGGCCGCCCGACGGGGATCGTCTCGCCGAAGATCTTGTTCGCCGCACCCGCGTAGTAGTCGAGCACCAGGCCCACGCCGACCGCCTCGCCGCGCGAGTTCGTGATCGCCTTGCCGATGTTGCGCGTCTCGGTCTGCGCCAGCTCCTCGCTTGCCTGCTTCACGACCGCTGCGAACCGCGCGAGCATCCGGCCGCGCTTGCCGGCTGCCCAGTTGGCCCAGCCCTTGCGGTCCTCGAATGCCTTCGTGGCCGCGTCGATGGCCCGGTCCACGTCCTCCCTGCCACCCAGCGGGGCCGTGCCGATCGAGCGTCCCGTGGCCGGGTTCACGAGCTCGAACGTCTGGCCGTCGGCCGCATCGACGGCCTTGCCGCCGATGATCATCTGGGCCCGGATCGGCGCCTCGGCAGGCGACTCCCGGGCATGGGATTCGGTGGTCATTCGCCGGTCCTCCGGGGTGTGGGCGGTCGTGGAGGCGTGGCCGCGATCATACGCCGGGCGCGGTTCGGGCCCTTCAGCGGCCGTACACGTCGCGTCGCAACCCGGCGACCACGCCCATCAGCTCCGGACCGGACACGCCCATCCGCTGCAGCGCATGGCGGGCCAACTCGAAGGCGGCCTCCGCCTCGGGATCGACCATCCGTCGTGCTCCCACCGTGCGCAATTCCTCGATCTCTCGTTTTCCGCGCGCGCGCGACGTGACCGTCAGGCGCGGATTGATGCGCAGCGCGCGCTCCGTTGCCAGGCGGGCGGTCAGCGGATCGCCGATGGCCACGACGAGGACGCGCGCCCGGTCCAGCCCGGCACGTTCGAGGATGTGCGGGTTTGCGGCATCGCCGAACAGGGTGGCAGCGCCGGTCTTTGCGATCTCCTCCAGCCGGCGCTGATCGCGGTCCACGACGACGCAGCGAAAGCCGCGGTTGCGCACGGCGCGCACCACGGTCCGCCCGACGCGGCCCCCACCGAGCACGACGACCGACAAGCGGGCCTCGTCATCGGCCGGTTGGATGGAGCGCTCCGTCCGTGACCTCGGGGCGGTGCCCGGGATCGGTGGATTCACGGCAGTCACCGGCTGCTCCATCCGCCGCTCGACGCCCCGTGCGAGGCGATCGGCCACCTGGATCGCGAGCGGGCTGAGGAGGATGCTGACGACGGCCGTCCCGAGGATGAGGTTGTAGACCTCGACGTCGATCAGCTCGATGGCCAGCGCATCGCTGGCGATGATGAAGCTGAACTCTCCGACCTGGGCCATCGCAGCGCCCAGCAGCAAGGCAGAACGGAGCGGCAGGCCGAAGGCCGCGCTAAGCCCGGTCGTGAGTGCGCCCTTGCCGACCACCGCGATGACGACCAGGAGCGCCACGAAGCCGGCCGATTCGAGCAGGGCCTGGGGGTCGACCAGCATGCCGACCGACACGAAGAACAGGACGGCGAACAGGTCGCGGAACGGGAGGACCTCCGCGGCTGCCTGGTATGACATGTCCGACTCGGACACCACGATTCCGGCGACGAACGCTCCGAGTGCCAGCGAGAGCCCGAAGACGGCGCTCGAGACGAACGCCGTGAGCAGCGCGATTGCGACGACGGCGAGCAGGAACAGCTCGCTGGAGCCCAGCCTCGAAACCGCCCCGAGGAGCCACGGCATCACGCGCGTCCCGACCAGGAACGCGAGCGCCAGGAAGACTGCGGCCTTGGCGAGGGCGAGCAGCAGTGGCCCGACGATGTCGCCACCGTCCAGCGGCGGCAGTGCCACGATGAACCCGATCGTGACGATGTCTTGCACGATCGCCCAGCCGATCGCCGCGCGGCCGTGGAGGCTGTCGAGCTCGCCACGGTCGATGAGCAGCTTGATCACGACCAGCGTCGACGAGATCGACAGGCAGGCGCCGATGACGAGCGCGGGCTTGACGTCGATCCCCAGCGCGACGGCCAGCGCGGCACCGACGACCGAGACGATCGCGATCTGGAGGAGCGCCCCGGGGACCGCGACACGGGCGACCAGCCGCAACTCGCGTAGCGTGAACTCGATGCCAAGGGCGAAGAGGAGGAGCACGACGCCCAGATCGGCGAGCTCGGAGATCGCCTCGGCATCGCCGACGAAGCCCGGCGTGAACGGCCCGATGAAGATCCCGGCGATCAGGTAGCCGAGAATCGCCGGCTGGCGCAGCCGCACGGCGACGACACCGAAGAGCAGCGCCATCCCGATGGCGACGCCGAGGTCGAGGATGAACTGGAGCTGGCCGTTCAGCTCGACGTTCAGGTCCACATCGGGCCGATCGGGCGTGACGGGTTGGGCATGCGCGCATTATCGAGGCGCGAACCGGCGTCGCGGCAGCGCCGTGCCGAGCGGCCGCCGTTTCCTGTCAGATACCGCACCGTTTGCGTCGTAGACACAGAAAGCGGGCATTTCTGCGTCACCTACGAACCCGGTGCGTATTAAGGCCGATTCGCGGACTACACGGCTGGTTGACCGCGCCGAACACGCACGACCTGCGTACATGGCAGAAATGTGCGGTGCAGTACCAGGCAAGGCGCGGCTGGTAGCCTGTCGATTCTGGGCGCCTCGATCGTTCGATTCGTGTCCCCGCCGCCAAGCCAGGGAGTCTTCCGATGGCCGTCGCAGCACCGCCGTTCACCGGCTTCTCGCCGGGCGCGATCCAGTTCCTCGCCGACCTCGCCGTCAACAACGACCGGGCCTGGTTCCAACCGCGCAAGGCGGACTACGAACGCCTGCTCAAGGAGCCGCTCGAGGCGCTGGTCGCCACGCTCGCCGAGCGGTTCGAGGCCCGCGGCATCCCGCTCCAGGCCGACCCGAAGCGCTCGCCCTTCCGCATCTACCGCGACACGCGCTTCAGCAAGGACAAGAGCCCGTACAAGACCCAGGTTACCGCTGCATTTCCCTGGGTCGAGAAGGGTTCAGTGGACGCGTTTCATGAACACGGCAACCCCGGCGGGTACTTCCACCTTCAACCTGGCACGGTCTACGTGGGCGGAGGCATGTGGCATCCTCCGACGCCGATCATTACCGCGTTCAGGCGGTCGATCGTTGACGATCCGGCGGGGCTGCGCGGACTACTCGACGACAAGCAGTTCGCCTCGATGTTCGATGGCCTGTCGGGCGAGAAGCTCACTCGGGTACCGCCCGGCTTCCCCAAGGACCACCCTGAGGCGGAGCTGTTGAAGCTCAAGGACATGACCTTCGGTCGGCGGCTGAGCGACCAGGACGTTTACACGCCTGCGCTCGTAGACACCATCGTCGATTCGATGGCGGTCGCGGCGCCGGTCATGCGCTACCTGGCCACGGTGGGACAGGACTCGTCGCGCAGTGCCTGACCAACTTGACCCTGATCGGCGAGCCACACATTCGTGGGCTGCTGTGAGCATTGCCGCCGCGCTGCCCGTCGTCCGCTTCCTCGCGACGCTGCGTCGCTAGCGCGCTCCGTTCTCGGCGTCGGCCGCCGTGCCGACCGCGACCGGTTCCGTTCCGGGAGGTTCCGCCACGGCGCGCTCGGCAGTCTCGGCGGCGATGACCGCGGCGCCGATGATTCCCGCGTCGTTGCGGAGTTGCGCGGGCACGACCGGTGGCCGGACCGTCAGCCGCGGGACGTACTTGTCGGCGTTCTTGCTGACGCCCCCGCCGAGGATGATCAACTCCGGCCAGATCAGCTCGTCGATGCGGATGAGGTGCTCGTCGAGATCCTGCGCCCACGCCTTCCACGACAGGCCGCGGCGGGTCCGCGCCACCGACGCGGACCGTCGTTCGGCGGGCCGGCCGCGGATCTCCATCTGGCCGAATTCGGTATTCGGCACGAGCTTCCCGTCGACGAACACCGCCGATCCGACCCCCGTTCCCAGCGTCAGCAGCACAACCACCCCGGGCCTGCCCGCGCCGATGCCGAAGCGCATCTCGGCGGTCCCCGCTGCGTCCGCGTCGTTGACGATCGTGACCGGGCGCTTGAGTGACTTCGAGAGCTTCTGCGTGATCGGGTACTCCACCCACGCCGCATCGATGTTCGCCGCCGTCTTGAGCACGCCGTCGAGCACGACGCCCGGCAAGCCGATGCCGACCGGGGCGTTCGGGCCGAGCTCTGTCGCGGCCACGAGCCGCTTGACCAGGCGCCCAATCGACGCCCCGACCTTGTCCGGCGAAGACGGGGAAGGGGTCGGGACCCGCAGCCGATCCGACGCGAAGCGGCCTTCATCGACGTCGACGACGGCCGCCTTGATGCCGCTGCCGCCGACATCGACTCCGATCGCGAGTCGTGGATCCGCCACCGCGAGCCTCCCTGGGTCCGCGTCGCGGGCTCTTCTGGGCGAGCCGCGCGACGCCCGCGCATTCTAGCCGCCGACTCCGACCGGAGCCATCATCCCGGCTCCGTCCGCGGGGGTCACCACGAACAGGCGCGGCTCGCGTCCCGTGCGCTCCGGATACTCCCGCTCGATGGTCGCGCGGAACGTCTCGACCGCAGCAGGTCGCACCAGGTTCACGGTGCAGCCACCGAACCCGGCGCCGGTCATCCGGGCCGCCACGACACCCGGCGTCGCCACAGCGATGTCGACCATCGCATCGAGCTCCGGCGAGCTCACCTCGAACCGATCGCGCAGCGAGGCATGGCTCTCGGCGAACAGCCGTCCAAGAGCGTCCACGTTGCCGGACTCCAGGGCTTCGACCGTGCTCAGGACGCGCAGGTTCTCGCGGACCACGTGTTCGGCGCGGGCCAGCTCCACCGGCGCGAGGCGGGGTGCGTGCCGGGCGAGCATCTCGGGATCGACGTCCCGGAGGCTCTCGACCCCGGGCTCCTGCTCGGCAATCGTGGCGAGCGCCGCGTCGCACTCCGCACGCCGGACGTTGTACTCCGAGTCTCCGAGACGCCGCGGGGCGTTCGTGTCACACGCGACCAGCACCACGTCGTTGGCCGGCAGGGCGACCGGCCGGTACGAAAGGTCGCGGCAGTCGAGGAACAGGGCGCGTCCGCGCTGCCCGAGCGACGCCGCGAACTGGTCCATGATCCCGCAGCGCACGCCGACGTGTTCGTTCTCGGCTCGCTGGCACAGGCGCGCCAGCATCGTCCCGTCGATGCCGTGGACCGCAAGATCGGGCGGATCGAGCAGGGCCCAGGCCGACGCGAGCTCGAGCGCCGCCGATGACGACAGCCCGGCCGAGATCGGCAGGCTGCTCGCGAGCACGCCGCGGAACCCGTGGAGCCGGAGCCCGGCCGACTGCAGCGACCAGGCCGTGGCGGCCACGTAGTCGATCCACTGCCCGCTCGCGGGCGGGATCGCATCGAGGCTGAACTCACGGCGCTCGCCCGTGTCCGGCAAGGTGATCGCGACGTGCCGGTCGCCCGTGGGGACGAAGGCGATCCGGAGTTCCAGGTCGATGGCCGCCGGCAGGACGTAGCCCTGGTTGTAGTCGGTGTGCTCGCCGATCAGGTTCACCCGGCCCGGCCCGCGAGTCACCCGGATCGCGGCCGGGTCCCCGGCGACGCTCGGCTCGTGCCGTCGAAGCCGGTCCGCGAGGGCGTCGACTTCGAGCGCCGGCGCGCTCATCGAACCGCCTCGAGGGTCGATGGATCCTGGGGCTCGAGGTTCCGGAGGGTCCCTGCCGTCTCCTCGGGAAGCGTGTCGTTGATGAAAGCACCGGCACCGGCTTCCGAGCCCGCCAGGTACTTCAGCTTCGTCGCCGTCCGGTTCGGCGGGTAGAACTCCACGTGCAGGTGGAACGCGTCGTGCCTGCCGCCGTCGGTCGGGCGCTGGTGGATCGCCATGACATAGGGGAGCGTGCGGTCGAACAGTGCGTCGTACTTGCGCACGACGGTGAGCAGCATTCGAGCCAGCCCGTCAACCTGTTCCCGGTCGAGCTGGTGCAGCCAGCCGACGTGCCGCTCGCTGACCACGTGCACCTCGTATGGCCAGCGCGCGAAGAACGGCACGCTGGCCAGCCACCCGCCGCCGCGGGCGATCACGCGCCGCGCATCGTCCAGCTCCTGGCGGTTGAGGTCGCACCACAGGCAGCTGTCCGTGTGCTCCTGGTACTCGGTGGCGTTGCCCAGCTCGCGCTCGAGGACTGATGGGATCGTCGGATAGGCGTAGATCTGGCCGTGCGGGTGGTGCAGCGTCACGCCGATCTCCTCGCCGCGGTTCTCGAAGGCGTAGACGTACGCGGCCTCGTCGCGCGCACCGAGCACGAGCGTCCGATGCGCCCAGACAGTGATCAACCGGCGGACGTGCCGAACGCTCAGCTCACCGAACGTTCCGCTGTGGTCGGGCGTGTAGACGACCACCTCGCAGGCGCCGAACGACGGTTCCACGGGCGTCAGCTGGGTGCCTTCGACGGAGGGTGGCTCCGGATCGGGTCGGAGCGACGGAAAGCGATTGTCGAAGACGGCGATTTCGAAGTCGGCGCGGCCGATCTCCGTGGGCGCGCCACCGGGACGCGTCGGGCAGAGCGGGCAGAACTCTGCCGGCGGCAGGAACGTTCGGTCCTGGCGATGGGTCGCCGTGATGACCCATTCGCCGAGCACCGGGTTCCAGCGCCGCTCAGACACGAGGGTCCTCTGAGGCCTCGTCTGGCGGCGTCGCCGGTTCGGGCCAGCGGTAGTAGTGGATGCGCCGGCCGTCGGCCATCGCCTCCGTCTCCACCTCGAAATCGAGGTCGTCTGGTGGCGACGTGGGCATGTGCGTTCGATCGTCGGGATCGGTCATGGGCCCGACCATGATGCCCGCTTCCGGACGTCGGCGCCGCTCAGCGCTGGGCCACAAGCGTTGC
>DASTYU010000183.1:0-14728 GCA_035764655.1 Candidatus Limnocylindrales bacterium | reverse complement strand
GGCTGTGGAACAGCTTCCTGGTCACGCTCGGCGCGACGCTGCTCGCCGTTCTGGTCTCGCTGCTGGCCGGCTTCGCCTATTCGCGCCATGCCGGCAGGGGACTCCAGGCCAGTGCGTTCTTCCTGATCTTCGTCCGCCTGTTCCCGCCGATCGTGATCACGCTGCCGTTATTCCCGGTGGTGAACTGGCTCAAGCTCAACGACACGCATTTGATCCTGATCCTGCTCTACGCCACCTTCTTCGTCTCGCTCGGCACCATCGTGATGCGCACCTTCATCGACCAGATCCCGCGCGAGCTCGACGAGGCCGCGATGATCGACGGCGCCGGCTCGTTCCGGATCCTTCGCTCGGTGATCATCCCGCAGGCGAAGGCGGCGATCGTGGCGGTGTCGCTGTTCCACTTCTTCTGGGCCTGGAACGAGTTCTTCCTGCCGCTCGTGTACCTTCAGTCGGTGCCCGAGCTGCAGCCCCTCGCCGTTGGCCTCGCGCACTTCAACTCGCTCTATTCGCAGGAGCCGACGCTCATCCAGGCCGCCGCGATCATGGCGATGCTGCTGCCGGTTGTCGTGTTCTTCCTCGCCCAGCGGGCGTTCATGCGTGGAGTGGTCTTCAGCGGCGTCGAGAAGTAGGCAGCCCGTGCGCTACGGCTTCTTCGACGACGATCGCCGCGAGTACGTCATCACGCGGCCCGACACGCCGCTGCCGTGGATCAACTATCTCGGCAGCGAGGACTACTTCGGCATCATCTCGAACACCGCCGGCGGGTACTCGTTCTACCGCGACGCGCGGCTGCGGCGCCTGACGCGCTACCGCTACAACAATGCCCCGCTCGACCTGGGCGGGCGCTACCTGTACCTGCGGGACGACGAGACCGGGGAGTTCTGGAGCCCCAGCTGGCAGCCGACCGGCGGCGCGCTGGACGCCTACGAATGCCGCCACGGGATGGGCTACACGACGATCGGGTCGTCGCGTGCGGGCATCCGCGCCGAGACGACGTACGTGGTGCCGCTCGGGGAGACGCTCGAGGTGTGGCGGACGCGGCTGACCAACGAGCGCGCCGAAGCTGCCTCGCTGTCGCTGTTCGGCACGATCGAGTGGTGCCTGTGGGACGCCAACGACGACGCCACGAACTTCCAGCGCAACTGGTCGATCGGCGAGGTGCTCGTCGAGGACGGCGTCATCTACCACACGACCGAGTACCGCGAACGGCGCAACCACTTCGGGTTCTTCGCATGCTCCGGATCGTCGGCCGGCTTCGACACGTCGCGGGACGCATTCCTGGGCGCGTACCGGGGCTGGGACCGACCGCTGGCCGTCGAGCGGGGTGCCACGACCGGATCCGTGGCCCATGGCTGGCAGCCGATCGGGGCGCACCACGTCCGCGTCCGGCTCCAACCCGGCGAGACGCGCGAGGTCGTGTTCGTGCTCGGGTACGGCGAGAACCCGCGCGAGACCAAGTTCTACCCGCCGGGCTCTGGGCGCCTGGATACGCGTGGGGTGACGCCCGTCATCCGGCGCTATCTCGACGGCACGGTCGTCGAGGAGGCGCTCGTCGCGCTTCGGCGGCGCTGGGACGAGCAGCTCGGCGCCCTCCAGGTCGCGACGGACGACGAGCACCTCGACCGGATGGTGAACACGTGGAACGCGTACCAGAACATGGTCACGTTCAACCTGTCGCGCTCCGCGTCGCTGTTCGAAAGCGGCGTCGGGCGCGGGATGGGCTTCCGCGACTCGAACCAGGACCTGCTCGGGTTCGTGCACATGGTTCCCGAGCGCGCCCGCCAGCGGATCCTCGACATCGCGGGGACGCAGCTCGCGAGCGGAGGCGCGTGGCACCAGTACCAGCCGCTCACCAAGCGCGGCAACGACGCGGTCGGCTCGGGCTTCAACGACGACCCGGCGTGGCTCGTGCTGGCCGTCGACGCATACGTGCGCGAGACCGGCGACCTGGCGATCCTCAATGAGCCGGTGCCGTACGACTCGACCGCGGGCAGCGAGCAGCCGCTCAGCGACCATGTCCGCCGCGCCCTGGACTACACGATCGAGCGGCTGGGGCCGCACGGGTTGCCGCTCATCGGCCGGGCCGACTGGAACGATTGCCTGAACCTCAACTGCTTCTCGGACACGCCCGGCGAGTCGTTCCAGACCACGCAGAATCGTGAAGGCGGGGTCGCGGAGTCGGTGTTCATCGCCGGGCTGTTCGTGCTGGCTGCCAAGGCATGGGCTGCGATCGAGGAGCGCCGCGGCGAGAACGCCGCGGCTGCACGGTACCGGTCGGCGGCCGCCGACATGGTCGCCGCCGTGGAGACGCACGGCTGGGACGGCGCCTGGTTCCGGCGCGCCTACGACTTCTTCGGCGAGCCGGTCGGTTCCGCAGCCAACGACGAGGGCCAGATCTTCATCGAGCCGCAGGGCATCTGCGTCCTCGCGGGGATCGGGCTCGGGAACGGGCGAGCGCGGAGGGCGCTGGATTCGGTTCGCGAGCGGCTGGCGACGCCGCACGGGATCGTTCTCCAGCAGCCGGCCTACTCGGGCTACCGGCTCAACCTGGGCGAGATCTCGTCCTACCCGCCGGGCTACAAGGAGAACGGCGGCATCTTCTGTCACACGAACCCGTGGGTGATGATCGCCGAGGCCCTGGCCGGGAACGCGGCCGGTGCCCTGGATTACTACCTGCGGATCAACCCGTCGGCCCGCGAGGGCATCTCGGACGTGCACCGCTGCGAGCCATACGTCTACGCCCAGATGATCGCGGGCCCCGATGCGCCGACCCACGGCGAGGCGAAGAACTCGTGGCTGACGGGGACGGCGGCGTGGAATTACGTCGCGGCCACGCAGTGGCTGGTCGGCGTCCGGCCGGAGCTCGACGGGCTGGCCATCGATCCCCACCTGCCGGACGGCTGGGGCGAGGTGCGCGTCACGCGGCGCTTCCGCGGGACGGAGTACCGGATCGCGCTGCACCCGGGCAGGGGTCGCGTCCAGCGGCTGACCGTGGACGGCGTGCCGGTCGAAGGCAACGTGGTTCCGCTCCCGGGGGAGTCGGGCACGGTCGTCGAGGTCGAGGCGTTCCGCGAGGCGCCAGCCGAGGCCGTTCCGTGACCGCCCCGGTCGATTTCCACGGGCGAGCCGCCGTGCGCCTCACCAACGACCGGCTGTGGGTCGACGTGCTCGCCACCGCCGGACCACGGCTCGTGCGCTTCGGGCTGGCGGGCTCGGAGCGCAACCTGCTGGCGGAGACGCCGGACCTCGGCTGGGACACCCCGCACGGTCGCTACGAGCTGCTCGGCGGCCACCGGCTGTGGTTCGCGCCGGAGGACCCCAACCTCGTCGCCGTCCCCGACGGCGGAGGGCTCGTGGTCGCGCGGGACACGCACGGAATCGTCCTGACCGGCGCCGCCGAGGCGCCCACCGGGCTGGTCCGTGCCATTCGCCTCGTCCTCGAGCCCGGCGCGGCATGGCTCGAGCTCCACCACGAACTGCGCAACGTCGGCGAGCGTCCCGTGGAGCTTGCGCCGTGGTCGATCACCCAGCTGCCGCTCGGTGGCCGCGTGATCCTGCCCGAGCGACCGGCAACACCCGGTCACTTCGTCCGCCCCAACTGCACACTCGTGCTGTGGCCGTACACGTCCTGGGAGGACCCGCGCTTTCGGCCACGGGATGGGCTCCTGATGCTGGACGGGCAGCCGGGTCCCGACCTCAAGTTCGGCTACTTCAACGAGGCCGGCTGGGTGGCGTACGCCCGTGACGGGGTGATGCTGGTACGCCGCTTCGACCCGCAGCCGGGGCGGCCCCACCCCGACCTCGGCTGCAACGTCGAGACGTACATCGGGTCGCGCTACGTGGAGCTCGAGTTGCTCGGCCCACTGGCCACCGTGGAGCCCGGCTCCCACGCAGGCCTCGTCGAGCGCTGGGAGGTCGCCGCAACGGATCCGCGCGCGAGCGCGCCGGACCTGCGTGCGGTCGCGCAGGAGATAGTCGACGCGGACCGGGCAGCCTAGCGAGCTAGACGATGCTCAGGAGGAAGCCGCACGCGACGCCGGCGACACCGGCGCCGATGTAGAGCGGCAGCAGATCAGTCCGCGCGCGACGGAGACGGGTTCGGATCCGGACGCGGCCCACGGCCCGCACGGGGATCACGAACGGACCCTGCTCGTGCGGTTCGTGCTGAATGGCGAGTCTGGCGGTCTGCTGCATCGAAAGCTCCCTTCCAGAGAGCCTCGGTCGGGCAGCCTCGACAGCAGGACCCCGCCCTTCGCGGCCGTGTTACAGCCGCGAGACAAGTGCTCCGATCAGGCGGCGCGCACGCGCTCCACGAACCGCCCGATCCGGCGAAGTGCCTCCTCGAGCTGCTCGTACGCGGTGGCGTAGCACATGCGCACGTGCCCCGCGCCCGATGGTCCGAACGCGGAACCCGGCACGACCGCGACGCGCTCCTCCATCAGCAGCCGCTCGGTGAACGCATCGTCGCCGAGTCCGGTCGAGGTGATCTTCGGGAACGCGTAGAACGCACCGCGTGGCTCGAACGTGTCGAGCCCGATCCCGTTCAGCTCGTCGACGATGAGCCGTCGCCGGCGGTCGTACTCGGCGCGCATCCGCTCGACTTCGGGCTCGCCTTCGACGAGCGCCATGAGGGCGGCATCCTGGGCCGTCGTGGGGGCCGACATGATCCCGTACTGGTGGACCTTGACGATGCCCTCGAGGATCCCCGCCGGCGCGGCCACCCAGCCGACCCGCCAGCCCGTCATCGCGTAGGCCTTGGAGAAACCGCCCATCAGGATCGTCCGCTCGCGCATGCCGGGCAGGGCGCTCATCGCTCGGTGGCGGTAGGTCCCGTACGCGAGCCGATCGTAGATCTCGTCGGCATACACGAGCAGGTCGTGGCGCACCGCGATGGCGGCGAGCTCGTCCTGGACCGCCTCGGGGAGGACGGCGCCCGTGGGATTGCACGGATAGCCCAGGAACAGCGCCTTGGTGCGCGGCGTGATCGCCGCCTCGACCGCCGCCGGGTCGATGGCGAAGTCGTCCTCGAAGCGGGTGGCCACGTGCCGGACGACACCGCCGGCAAAGACCACGGCCGGGACGTACGCCACGTACGACGGCTCGTGGAGGATGACCTCGTCGCCCGGGTCGCAGGTGGCGCGCAACGCGAGATCGACGGCCTCCGACGCCCCGACGGTGATGAGCAGCTCGGTCGCCGGGTCGTACGTCACCCCGTACAGCCGCTCGAGGTGGTTCGACAGCGCCGTGCGCAGCTCGAACGTGCCGTAGTTGCTGGTGTAGTGCGTGCGCCCCTCGCGCAGGCTCTCCACCCCGGCCTCGACGATAACGCGTGGCGTATCGAAGTCCGGCTCTCCGACCCCGAGGCTGATGACGTCATCCATCGTGGCGAGGATGTCGAAGAAGCGGCGGATGCCCGAGGGCGGCACGGCGCGCACGCGCTCGGACAGGGCGCGTTCGGCGAGCGGCGGACGGCCGGTCTCGGTGGTCACACCCGAAGCCTAGCGGATGTCGGCGTTCACGCCGACACCGTGTCGAGGATCAGGTCGTTTCGGCGGTGGCGATGACCGTCTCCGGGACGTCGGGCGCGTGCCCGTTGCCGGCGGTCTCGGGGGCGGGGAGCGGCGGCAGGGCCTCCTCCATGGCAAGCTGCTCGGCGCGCGACCGGATGCCAAGCATCTGGCGCTGCATCATCACGAACGCGCCGAAACCCAGCATCGACAGGGCGGCCCTCGATGCGGTTGTCCCTTCGCCGCCCCAGTAGCGCAAGCGCTCAATCAGCCGCGTGCGGCTCGGTCCGACCGGCTCCAGCACGAAGGCCCACGATGCCTTGAATTCGCTGGGGGTTTGGGCCAGGAACGCGCCCGATGCGGCCAGCCCGGCCGGCATCTCCTCCTGCTCCGTCCCGACCGCAGCAGGCGGTTGCATGGTTGATGGATCGCCGTACAGCACCAGCGCCCGGTTCGGGTCCACGAGACTGACCAGGAACCCGCCGCTGGGGTGCGCCGGAATGACGTCGCCGACTGCCAGCGCCTGCCACTCCTCGACGATCCGGTCGGCGCTCTTCGCGCGCATGTCGAGCTGGTCGATGCTGTACCAGCCGCCGCGTCCATAGCCCATCTGCACGAGCCAGGGCCAGATGTGATCCGCCGGCGCTTCGATCGTGATGCCCCGCGTATCGCTCGCCTGCGCCTCGGGCACGAGGTCGTCACCGGGCAATGCCCGCGTGGCCTCGTCGGGAACGACGCCCCACGTCTTCCACCATTGCCGGGTCGCCATGAACGCCAGCCAGCCGGCGCCGGCAATTGCCGCACCAACCGCAATCCGTCTGAGCATACGGACACCTCCTGCGGTGCACAGGGTCGGGCGGATCGCCGTCGGCGGCAAGTGCCAAGCGGCCCTCGGTCCCATGACCGAGGGCCGCGAGGCACGACGGGGCGCTGCCGTCAGATCACGGGGCGAGGCGCTGCCATGTCCCGGGTTGCGTCACCGTGTCGGGAAGCGCTTCCGCCTCGCCGGTTGCGACGTCGATCAGGAGCGTTCGGGAGTCGAACTCGTTGAGCATCACCTTCGTGCCGTCCGGCGAGAACTCGTGCCACGCATCGCCGACAGTCATACCACGCAGCTTGCGCGGCGCGGCACTGCCGTCGACCGGGACGACGTACAACTCGAATCCGCCGCTCTGGAACGCACGGTACGCGATGAGCTTCCCGTCCGATGAGAACATGCCGGCGCCCTCCCCGTACAGCGCGTTGGTGTGTCCGATGGCCTCGCTTGTGCCGGCCTCGAGATCGAGCACATGAAGCCGCACTCGTGCGGCGACCGGATCCCATGACTGGTACATGACGTGCTTCCCGTCTGGGGACGGCGATGGTCCCTCGTAGCCGTCCTTGGGGTTGCCATCGGCCGGCGTGAGCGGCCTCGGCTGACCGCCGTCGAGCGAGATCGCGAAGATGCCGCTCCGTTCTCCTTCCGGAGTCCGAACGACGCCGCGGTAGACGATCTCCTCGCCGTTCGGCGGCAGAAAGCTGACGAAGGTCACTTCCGCGCCGGTCTCAAGCGTACGCAGCGGGGCGCTTCCGTCGGTGGGGACGACCTGCAACGTCCGATGGCCGTCGACGATCGATTGCACGACGATCTGGTCGCCCGACGGCGACCAGTCCCACTGGTCAGGCGCGTCCAGAGGACCCGTGATGTCCATTGGGTTCGAGCCGTCGGCGTTTGCGACCTGGATGCTAATCAGCTCCGGCTCCGTCGCGGTCGGCGGCCGCTCGCGACGAAGGAAGGCGAGTTTCGTCCCGTCGCGCGAGAACATGCCGGTGAAGTCGTCGGTCGGGCCCGACAGGATCGTTGTCGCCGTTTCGGTGTCCGGATTCCAGGTCACCAGGTCGCCATCGACGGCGTACATGATCACCCCGTTCCGGGCGAGCCCGAACGGCGGAGCGGCCCGGCGTTGCGAACCGAACCAGGCCAGCGTCGCTGCAAGAGCGACCAGCAGCAGTGCGGCCACGATCACGGTTCGCCACGGGATACGCGGCATGTAGACGGATCGTTGAGCGAGGACGCCCATTGGGAGCCACCTTTCGGGGAGCGTCCAGCGCGGGCGCTGCCGGAGTCCGGCGGTCCGCGCCAGCACGTCGTCGGTGTAATCGGGGAGGCCGGGTGCGGCCAGGTCGGTGAGCAGTTCCGGGAGCCGAGGCTCCACGCGATCGAAGCGCGTCATGCGAACTGCCCTCGTGGAAGCTCGGCCGCTTCCGGTGGCGCCTCCGCGTCGAACGCGAGGCGCATGACCTCGAGGGAGCGGTGCAGGCGTGACTTGGCGGTGCCGACGGGAATCCCGAGCACGGCGGCCACCTCCGGCAACGGCAGCCCGAGGAAGTAATGCACGACGACGACCGCACGCCACTCGGGATCGAGCCGTTGCAGGACCCGGTCGAGCTCGTCGCGGTCGGCGACGTCCCTGGACATGTCCCCGGCGAACGGCATGTCGATCGGGTCGAGCTCGACCTCGACGATGCGCCGCCGCCGGTGACGGAGGAGATCGAAGCAGGAATGGACGAGGAGCCGGTGGAGCCACGCGTCGAAGCGCTCCGGGTCGCGCAACCCGGGCAGGCTCCGCCACGCCCTGACGAGACTCTCCTGGACCGCGTCGCGCGCGAGCTCCGGGTCCCGGAGGATCAGCCTGGCCGCCGCGTCCAGCCGCGCGATCGACCCGCGAACGAGCACGGCGAAGGCGTCATGATCGCCCTGCGCTGCGCGGTCCACGAGCTCTCGCTGGTCCACGGAGGTCCACCATGTTCCGGCGCGGCCATTCGGTCGCGCTCAGATGGTATGGCGTCGATTTTCCGGCCCGAGGTTCCCGAACCCGACATCGAGGCCAGGGATCAGGCGGTGCCGCTCGCGACGTGGCGCGCCGGCGATGGCGTCGCGGGATCGGCCGCGCGGGCCAGTTCGGCGGGTTCGAGACCGCGCCAGTCCGCATCCGCGGTGAGGCCCTCGTAGCCGCGCGCGAGCGCGAACAGCTCGGCTTCGGACCATGGAGCGCCGATGAACTGCAGCCCGACCGGCAATCCGTCGCTCAGGCCGCACGGAACCGAGATTCCGGGCAGCCCCGCCACGTTGACCGGCAGCGTGCACGCGTCCGAGAGGTACATCGACACGGGATCGGCCATGCGCGCGCCGAAGCGGAAGGCGACGGTCGGCGATGTCGGCGCGACGAGCGCGTCGAAGCCCTGCGCCCACAGGGCATCGAAATCGCCCTTGATCAGCGTCCGCACCTTCTGGGCCTTGAGGTAGTAGGCGTCGTAATAGCCCGCCGACAGGGCGTACGTCCCCAGCATCAGGCGGCGCTTGACTTCCGCCCCGAAGCCTCTCCCGCGGGTTGCCAGGTAGATCGACAGGACGTCGCCGTCTCCGAGGCGCGGTCCGTACCGGATCCCGTCGTAGCGGGCGAGGTTCGCGGATGCCTCGGCGGGGGCCACGATGTAGTACGTGGCAAGGCCGTACTCGGTGTGTGGCAGCGAGACCTGCTCGACGATCGCACCGGCGCGTTCCAACGTGCCGACCGCTTCGCGGACGCGCGCCTCGACACCTGGCTCCATGCCCGCCACGAAGTACTCGCGGGGCAGTCCCAGCCGCTTGCCACGCAGCGCGGCGCTGGCCTCGTCGTCCGACGACGGCAACGTCAGGAGCTCGTCGGGCACCGGCGCCGGGGACGACGTCGAGTCACGCTCGTCGCGGCCGGCGACCGCGTGGAGCAGCGCGGCCGCGTCGCGGGCATCGCGTCCGATCGGCCCGATCTGGTCGAGCGAGCTGGCGAACGCGACGATCCCGTAGCGGCTGACCCGACCGTACGTCGGCTTCATGCCGACCGTGCCGGTCAGGGCCGCGGGCTGCCGAATGGAACCGCCGGTGTCCGTACCGAGCGCGAGCGGCACGTGGTACGCGGCCACCGCCGCGGACGACCCGCCGCTCGATCCGCCCGGGACGCGGTCGAGGGCCCATGGGTTCGCAGTCGGGCCAAAGGCCGAGTGTTCCGTGGACGAGCCCATCGCGAACTCGTCCATGTTCGTCTTGCCGAGGATCACCGCGCCGACATCCCGCAGGCGTTCGGTGATGTGGGCGTCGTACGGCGAGACGTACCCCTCGAGGATCCGCGAGCCTGCCGTGCACTGGCCGCCCGCCACCGACACGAGGTCCTTGAGCCCGACCGCGACCCCGAGCAACGGATGGGTTTGGGCCAGCGTCCCGTCGCCGCGCGCCGCGGCGATCCGCGCATCGGCGGCGTCGGCCTCCTCGAGCGCCCGTTCACGGTCGATCGTCAGCCATGCGTTGAGGCCGCGGTTATCGCGCTCCGCCGCGTCCAGGTGTGCGCCGGTGAGCTCGCGAGAGGAGACCTCGCCGGCGCGCAGGAGCCCCGCCAGCTCGTGCGCGTACAGGCGCGTGAGGTCCGCCGATCCGGCCACGGTCAGTCGCGCTCCGTGAGGATCGGGGGAACCAGGAAGAACTCGCCTTCCCTGGCCGGGGCATTGGCCAGCACCGCGTCGGCGGGCAGCGAGGGCCCTGCCGCGTCATCGCGCAGGATGTTCTCGAGCTCGATCGTCTGCGCCGTCGGCGGGATGTGCTCGGTGTCGAGACGGGTCAGGATGGCGTACTGGTCGAGGATGTGGTTGAGCTGGCCCTCGAGCAGGGTCAGCTCCTCCTCGGTCAGGCCAAGGCGCGCGAGATGGGCAACGTGCTCGACGTCCGAGCGGGACAGCGTGGCCATGATCCGATCATAGCCGAGCCCCGCGGCGTGCCGGCCGAGGGCCGCCGTCCCGGGCCGGTCGGCCGATATGCCGCACCTGCATGGGACTCCGTCATGCGTGCGTGCCCGGGGGTCCCTGATGCATGAATCGGCCACGCGGCGAGCGTGCATACCGCAATCGCATGCACACGGGGAATACCGCGTGCCGAACCTAGACCGGGGCGCTACCCTCGGACGACCTCGCGAAACGCCAGGGCCAGGCGAGCCTCCGCGATGCGCGCCTCCCAGCCGGCAGCCGCCCCGATGAGCGAATCGCCCTCGAGGATCAGCTCGATCGGCCCGATTCGGCCGTCGACGGACACCTCGATCCGAATGCGGCGGCCGGCGGCATCTTCGGCCAAACGGGCGCCGGTGATCCGGCCCAGCGGCTCGATCGCGGGCTGGATCTTGTCGATGAAGCGTTCGAGGAACTGCTCGTCCGACTCGCGCATCACGCCCTCCGTGGCAACGAGCCTACCAGACGCCCGTGGCCCGATCGGGGGATGGCCGCACGCGGCCCGTTCGGCGATGCTCGGTCGATCCGCAACCAGCCGCCGGGAGTCGATGTCCGCGATCTGGCAACCCCTCGCCCGCGTCCGTCGTCGCATCACGCGCGGCGGTCGGCGCATGCCCCCGCCCGAGCGGCACCCCGAGTGCGCGGCGACGGACCTGACCTTCGCGTTGAATCGTGCCGATCTCGAACGGCTGATCGGCGCGTTGACCCAGGTGCCCAACGTCGAGGCAGGCCGGCCGGACACCCCGGCTCGGCTGGAGGCGGCATTGCGCGTCGCGATCGCGGACGCCTCCGGGAGCGGTGCACCAGCGGTCACCCGCCGCCCTGCCGGTGTCTACACGCCCGAGACGTGGCAGATCGAGGTGCTCGGGGCCGATAGCGCCACACAACTGATGCTGGAGCGAGCGCTCCAGGGTGGAGGACTTGCCTGATGGTCGCGATGGCCTGTCTCCAGTGCGGCACGCCGGCTGCGAGCGACGCCGCCACGTTCTGCCGCCGCTGTGGCCTGCCCTATGGCGCGCCTCCACGGCACGACGTCGAGCTGCCGACGTGCCATATCTGCTATGAGACGGTCGACGATGACGGCCGCCTGCCGAGCCTGGACGTGCCCGGCTTTCGAGTCGACCTCCATCACCACCTCGCCGAACACGACCGGCATCCGGTGGGTGACGACGAATGGCTCGAATCGCTCCGGCACGGTGACCGGATCCGGATCGGGCGCTGGCTCGCGCCCTTCGACGTCGTGCGCCGCTACCTGGTGACCGGCATGGTCGAGGGCGGCCGGCGCCGGGCGTTCGAGCACAACGCCATCGTGACTGCGATGACCCAGATCAAGCGCTTCGGCCCGCACGCAACGATCTTCGGCGACCAGCCGGAATGGCAGGCCGCGCGCGCCGCGGTCAGTGAGCTGATGGAGCGCTACCACCTCCGGCGTCGATGAACGGATTCTGCGCGGGCTGATCGCGAGCGACGATCACGACCGTCGTTTCGGCCGGGCAGGCCAGCAGGTGCGCCAGCAGACCGCCGCCCGGTGTGCACTCGCGGCAGCCCCACGGCGTAAGGCCGCCTTCGTCCGGCAGGAACTCGATCGAGCAGGTGTGCTCGCTGGGGTCGCAGTGGCGACCGTGACACTCGCAGTTGCAGTCGAGCGAGTGGATGCAGGTGCAGTCGGCACCGGTCGACGGTTGTGTTGGCAGGACCATCACGTCCTCCTCGTCGCCGGTGATTCTGCGCCTCGGCCGCGGCGGAGGCAAGGCCCTCAGCGTGCCGCGGGGACGTGTTCGAACAGTTCGTCGTAGGCGTACTGGTCCCAGTCGCGCACCCAGATCTCGGCGATCTTGCCGTCGTCGATCCGGTACACCACGACGCGATCGATGTCGATCGTCTTGTCGCCGCGCGTCACGCGCCAGTGGACAAGGCTGGCGGCGTGCGTGTCGCTCGCGAGGATGTCGTCGATGCCGAGGTTCTCGAACTTGCCCTCGGTGTCCTGGAAGATCCGCGTGTAGTACGCGAGCACGGCGTCCTGGCCGCGATAGTCGCCCGCATGCGGGCTGCGTCCGGGAATGTGCAGGACGCAATCCTCGGTGAAGAACGGCAGGATCTCGGCGGCACGGGCCGCCGTCAGCGTCGCCGAATAGCGGCGCATCAGCTCGATGTTCGGGTGGGTCATCCCTCTGGTTCCTCTCCGGCAAGCAGCCTTCGGAAGCCTCCCCCGTCGAGGATCGGCAGACCGAGTTCCTGCGCCTTTGCAAGCTTCGAGCCGGCCCCCTCGCCGGCGACGACGTAGTCCGTCTTGCGCGACACGGATCCGGCCGCCTTGCCCCCCGCGGCGCGAATCGCCTCCTCCGCTTCCTCCCGGCTGAACCCCTCGATCGTGCCGGTGACGACAACCGTCTTGCCGGCCAGCGCCCCGCCCGCGTCGCCGGCTGGTCGGGGTGCGGGCAACTCCGGGTCGACGCCGACGGCCGCCAACTCGCGCAGGACCTCACCGCCGGGCCCATCCGGGCCGAAGTACGCGGCAAGGCTGGTCGCCACGTTGGGTCCGACGCCGTAGATCGTCTCGTAGTCGGCCGGTTCGACCCCTTCGAGCGCATCGGCCGCACGGGCAAGCCAGGCGTCCCCGGGTGGCACGCGGTCCACCAGCCAGTTGGCAAGGTCGATCGCGGTCGTCTCGCCCACCTGCGCGATGCCCAGTCCGTTGAGCACCCGCGACAGCGGTCGCGTGCGCGACTTCTGGATGGCGCGGTGCAGGTTCTCGGCGCTCCTGGGCCCGAACCGCTCGAGGGACTCGAGGTCCTCGACGGTCAACCGGTAGAAGTCCGCGCGGGATTTCACGAGGCCCCGGGCGAGCAACTGCTCGAGGACCTTCCAGCCGGCGCCTTCGATGTCCATCCCGCCGCGCCCCACGAAGTGGGCGAACTCCTGGCCGACGCGGGCCGGACAACGGGGGTTCGGGCAGTAGTGGCGAACCGCTCCCTCGTCGCGCACGATCGCGGTGTCGCACACCGGGCAGGTCGCGGGCATGTCGTATTCGCGTTCGTCACCGGTCCGCCGATCCGTCAGCGCGCGGACCACCTCCGGGATGACGTCACCCGCCTTCTGGAGGATCACCCGGTCGCCGATGCGGATGTCCTTGCGGCGGACTTCGTCGAGGTTGTGCAGCGTGGCCCGCGCAACGGTCGAGCCCGCGACCTTGGTGGGCGTGAGGTGCGCAACGGGCGTCAGCGTGCCCGTGCGGCCCACGTACGGGACGATGTCCTCGATCACGCTCTCGACCTGCTCGGGCGGGTACTTGTAGGCGATCGCCCAGCGGGGAGCACGGGAGACCATGCCGAGGCGGGCCTGCTGATCGAAGCGGTCGACCTTCACCACCACGCCGTCGGTCTCGTACGGCAGCTCGTGACGTTTCTCGCGCCACGTCTCGGTGAACGCGATCACGCCCTCGACGTCCAGCCCGGCGGCGCGGTTGGGGTTCACCGGGAAGCCGAGGACTTCGAGGCGCTCGAGCGCGCCGGATTGGGTCGATACACCGACGGCCGCGGAATCGACGTCCGCAGCATCCCTGCCGGCCGCCTCGTTGTCCTCGACGAGCTGGTACGTCCAGGCGGAGAGCAGCCGGTTCGCCGTGACCTGCGGGTCCTTCTGGCGGAGCGAGCCCGCTCCGCTGTTGCGCGGGTTGGCGTAGAGCGGCAGGCCCGCTTCCTCGCGCTCCGAGTTGATCCGGGCGAACTCGGCCTTGGGCATGAACACCTCGCCGCGGACGTCCATCGACGCCGGGGCCTCGATGCGCTCGGGAATGGCCTTGATCGTGCGCAAGTTGGCCGTGACGTCCTCGCCGGTCGTGCCGTCACCGCGGGTTGCGCCCTGCACGAAGCGGCCGCGTTCGTAGCGCAGGGTGATCGCCAGGCCGTCGATCTTGAGCTCGGCGACGTAGCGAAGGTCGGTCGCGGGCTCGGGTGCCGGCGGCAGGCCGAGGCCGCGGCGGACGCGCGTATCGAAGGCGCGCAGCTCGTCGTGGCTGAAGGCGTTCGACAGGCTGAGCATCGGCCGCCGGTGCCGCACCTCGTCGAAGGTCGTCCCCGTCGGGGCGCCGCCGACGCGCTGGGTCGGCGAGTCGTCGGTGATGAGCTCCGGATACGCCGTCTCGAGCGCGACGAGCCGCCGGAACAGCTGGTCGTACTCGGCGTCGCTGATCTCCGGCGCATCCTGGACGTGGTAGAGCTCGTTGGCCCGGTCGACCTGGGCCGCGAGCTCTGCGTGACGGGCCATGGCGTCGGCGGGTGCGAGCGCCGCCGCCTCCTGCACCAGGGCCGGATCGACCGGGGGAAGCTGGATCGACATGGATGCGAGGGTACCGAACCCGGCGCCCTGACGCACCCACGCCGGTCCTCAGGTCGTCAGGCGGCGATCTCGAGGGCCAGGTCGAGCACCAC
>DASTYU010000182.1:0-7291 GCA_035764655.1 Candidatus Limnocylindrales bacterium | reverse complement strand
GGGTCCAACGCGCTACCTCCCTCAGGGCAGACTCCATCGACCACCGCGCGTGACGGCGCGCAGTCCCCGCGGACGCATGGTAGGGCACGACGCTCCCCGGCGCGCCGTGGTTTCGGGCTTGACATGGCACGAATCGGGTGTAACTTCGGTCGATCGACCGACATCGGTCGACTGACCGAAAACGCGGGGAGGGCGTCCCAATGTCCTACGAGATCGAAGGCAGGCTGCTCGAGGTCTGCACCTGCAACGTGCTGTGCCCATGCTGGGTCGGCGAGAACCCCGACTACGAGACCTGCGACACGACGATCGCCTGGGGCATCGAGAAGGGCGAGATCGCCGGGGTCGACGTAAGCGGTCTCACGATCGCGGTCTCGGCCCACATCCCACAGAACATCCTCATCCCGAAGTCCTGGAAGGCCGCCGTCTTCGTCGACGACCGTGCGACCGACGCGCAGCACGACGCGCTCATCCAGCTATTCACGGGCCAGCTCGGCGGTGCGGTCGCGGATCTCGCGGGCTTGATCGGCGAAGTCACCGCCGTCGAGCGCGTTCCGATCGGGTTCACCGTCGAGGGCGGCAAGGGCCGGCTCACGCTTGGCGAGTTCGTCCAGGCCGAGATGGCTCCCTACGTCGGCGCAACCGGCAATCCGACAACGCTCGCCGAGACGGTCTTCAGCACGATCCCCGGATCGCCGGTGTATGCGGCCAAGGCGAGCAACTACCGGCGTGACGGGAGCCGCCACAGCATCCCGAGCGTGAAGGACCTCGAGGGCAACAACGCATTGCAGGGTCACTTCCGCTTCGCGGCCTGACCGAAAACCGAACATGTTCGCAGCGTCCCACCTGCGCAACCCGTCCCGCGATCGAGCGATCCTCGCGGCGACGCTGCTCGCCCTGGCCGGCCTCGCCTGGCTGTCGCTGTGGGTATGGGCGGCGTCGCCGTACGGACGCTACCTCCACCACGAGGGCGTCCCCGGCTCGCTCCTCCTCGAGCTGGGCCTGTTCGACCTCGGGTGGGTGCTCATGATCGTGGCGATGATGCTGCCGTCGAGCGTGCCGCTGGTCCTCACGTTCGCCGCGCTGGTGGGACGCCGCCGAACCCCGGGCACCCTGGTGCTCCTGCTCCTTGCCGGATACCTCGTCATCTGGGCCGGCTTCGGCCTGGCCGCGTGGGTCCTCGATCGCGGCATTCACGCCACGGTTGACGCCATTCCGTGGCTGGCCGATCACCCCCAGCTGATCATCGCGAGCACGTTGGTCGCCGCCGGCCTGTGGCAGTTCAGCCCGCTGCGAGACCGCTGCCTCGACGAATGCCGCAGCCCACTGGGCTTCGTGATGAACCGCTGGCGCGGGGCGTCCGAGCGACGCGAGGCGTTCGCGATGGGCATCGCCCACGGGGCGTTCTGCATCGGCTGCTGCTGGTCGCTGATGCTGGTCATGTTCGGGGTCGGGCTCGGGAGCGTCACGGCGATGCTCGCGCTGGGCGCGGTCACGGCTATCGAGAAGAACCTGCCGTGGGGCCGGCGGATGACGCGGCCGCTCGGCATCCTGCTCGTCATCGTGGCCGTGTACTCCGTCGCAGCCGCTTGAAGGGGTCGTATGCTCGGGGGAACGTGGACGAGACGGCCGCCGTACCCGGGACCCGCGCCGAGCGCCGCGAGCGCGCGACCTCGGACACCCGGACCGGGATCCTCGACGCGGCCCGCTCGGCGATCCTGGCCGACGGCTACGCCGCGCTGTCGACGCGGCGGGTGGCCGATCTCGCCGGCGTCCCGCTCAGCCAGATCCACTACCACTTCGGCTCGAAGCGTCAGCTGGTCCTGGCCGTGCTCGCCGCCGAGAATGCGCGGCTGCTGGAGCGCCAGTCCGAGATGTACGACGCGCCGGACCCGCTCTGGGTCCGCTGGGACCGCGCGTGCGACTTTCTCGATATCGACCTGCAATCCGGCTACGTCCGGATCCTCCAGGAGATGATCGCTGCGGGCTGGTCCGATGCCGAGGTCGCGGCCAGCGTTCGCGAGATGCTCAGCGGCTGGTTCGTGCTGCTGGCTGACGTCGCTCGCCGTGAACAGAAACGCGGCACCGATCTGGGGCCGTTTACCCCCGAGGAAGTCGGCGCGATGATGGGCCTCCCGTTCATCGGCGCCGAAACGATGCTGCTCGCCGGCATGCCCGAGGACGTGTTGCCGGCCCGCTCGGCGCTGCGCAAGGTTGGGGCGGTCCTGCGAGGGCTGACGGATGGTGGCGGTCCGAAGGCCTGAGGCCGTCGCGACCCCGCGTCCCGAGCAATCCCGGGCGCGTTATCCGGACGCGACCGCCATGGTCGAGCGCGACGGCGGCCGGGTCGCCTGGGAGTCCTACGGCAGCGGCGACCCGCCGATCGTGTTCGTGCCGCCGTGGCAGATCGTTCATTCCCGGGTCTACAAGGCCCAGATTCCCTACTTCGCCCGGCGTCACCGGGTCATCGCCTGGGACAACCGCGGCAACGGCCGCTCCGATCGGCCGCTCGATCCCGCGGTGCACACCACGTTCGCCCGCGCGGCGAACCTCGAAGCCGTGCTGGAGGCCGCCGGGATCCAGCGCGCCGTGCTCATCGGGCTGTCGTCGGCGTCGAGTCCGATGATCGTGTTCACCTCGCAGCGGCCCGAGCGTGTCCTCGGGCTGGTCTTCATCGGTCCGGCGTCATTCTTCGGCCAGCCCCACAGCAGGGCGGACATCGACTTCGATGCCGTCCTCCCCGACGAGGCGGGCTGGAACAAGGAGAACATCCACTTCTGGCGTCGCGACTTCCAGGCATACCTCGAGTACTTCTTTTCCGCGGCGTTCCCCGAACCGCATTCCACGAAGCAGCGCGAGGACGCCGTCGGCTACGGGCTCGACACCGACCCGGAAGCCCTCGCATCCACGCTGCGAACCCCGCAGACCGTGGACCTCGAGACGATGACGGGGTGGTGCGCCGGGATGAGGACGCCCGTCCTCGTCATCCAGGGCACCGACGAGCGCATCAGCCACCTGACGCAGGGCATCGGTCTTGCACGCGCCATTCCCGGCGCACGCCTCGAGCTCATCAAGGGTGGCGGTCACCTGATCAGCGCTCGAGAACCCGTCCGCGTCAATCTGCTCATCCGCGAGTTCATCGAGTCACTGACGGGGGTACAACCATGACGACCGCACGGGCGACGCATCCGGTCGCTCGAGAACTCGACCCATCTCGCGCGAAGTACCCGGACGAAGAGGGCTACGCCGAACGCGACGGCCTCCGGCTCCACTTCGAAATCTACGGGGCTGGCGAGCCCACGATCGTGCTCATGCCATCGACGCCGATCGTCCACTCGCGGCAATGGAAAGCCCAGATCCATTACCTGAGCCGCCATCACCGGGTCATCGCCTATGACGGGCGCGGGAACGGACGATCCGACCGTCCGACGGACGTCGCGTCGTACGCAGACGATCAGCTCGTCGAGGACCGACGGGCAGTGATGGACGCGACCGCGACGGACCGGGCGGTGCTCGTCGGGCTGTGCGGGGACGCGCTCTGGCCGACCATCCAGTTCGCCGCTCGATGGCCCGATCGGGTGCTCGGCATCGTCGCCTTCGCCACCGGGGTGCCGCTCCTGACGCCACCACATCCATGGCGCGTGCAGTACGGCTTCCATGACGAGCTCGAGATCGACGAGGGCTGGGCGAAGCTCAACGAGCACTACTGGCGCCGCGACTATCCCGGCTTCGTCCGGTTCTTCTTCGGCGAGCTGACGTCCGAGCCGCATTCCACCAAGGTCCTCGAGGACATCGTCGGCTGGGCGCTCGACGGGTCCGTTGAGGCGATGCTGGCCGAGGGCAACGTCGAGAGTTCGTGGACACTCGAGGCGGTCGAGGCGGTCTGCCGGAACGTCCGCTGTCCCCTCCTGATCGTCCACGGCACGAACGACCACTGCCAGCCGGTCAGCCGCGCCCACCGGCTGGCCGAGCTGACCGGCGGTCGTCTCGTCATCGTCGATGGCGCGGACCACCTCATCCCGGCGCGCCATCCGGTGCTGGCGAACCTGCTGATCCGCGATTTCGTTCAATCCCTGGCGGAGGGCGTCCGCACATGACAACCAGGACCTCGGCGCGCACGTGGACGCGGGCGCTGTCGCGCCGGCGCCGCGCACTCTATATCTCGTCGCCGATCGGACTCGGACACGCCATGCGCGACGCGGCCATCGCGGCCGAGTTGCGCGCGATCCATCCCGACCTCGAGATCGATTGGCTCGCCCAGGATCCGGTGACCCGCGTCCTCGAGGCCAACGGCGAGCGGATCCATCCGCTGAGCGCAGAGCTGGCCTCCGAATCCCGCCACATCGCGTCGGAATCGACCGAGCACGAGCTCAATGCCTTCCAGGCGATCCGCCGGATGGACGAGATCCTCGTCAGCAACTTCATGGTCTTCCACGACGCGATCGAGGAAGGCGAGTACGACCTCGTCATCGGCGACGAATCGTGGGACGTCGACTATTACCTCCACGAAAACCCCGAGCTGAAGCGGACCGCCTTTGCCTGGCTGACGGACTTCGTCGGCTGGCTGCCGATGCCCGAGGGCGGTGAGCGGGAGGCATTCCTGACCGCCGACTACAACGCGGAGATGATCGAGCAGATCGCCCGCTTCCCGCGGATCCGCGACCGGGCGATCTTCATCGGCGACCCGGACGACATCGTGCCGGACGACTTCGGGCCCGGCCTGCCGTCGATCCGCGAGTGGACCGAGGAGCATTACGCGTTTGCCGGGTACGTCACGGGGTTCGACCCGTCACCGCTGCTCGACCAGCGCGACGAACTTCGGGAGGAGCTCGGGTATGCCGCGGGCGAGCGCGTGGTCGTGGTGACCGTCGGCGGGTCGGGCGTCGGCGAGGCGCTGCTGCGCCGGGTGGTTGCTGCCTACCCCATGGCCGCGGCACGGATCCCGGGCCTGCGCATGATCGTGGTGGCCGGGCCACGCATCGATCCGGAAGCGTTCGGCGCCCCCGCCGGCGTCGAGGTCCGTGCGTTCGTGCCGAACCTGTATCGCCATCTCGTCGCCTGCGACCTCGCCGTCGTGCAGGGTGGCCTGACGACCACCATGGAGTTGACCGCCGCGCGACGGCCGTTCCTGTACTTCCCGCTCGCCCAGCATTTCGAGCAGAGCCGGCACGTGCGCCACCGGTTGGAGCGGTACGGCGCGGGCCGCGCGATGGACTACCGGACCGCCGATCCGGATGCGGTCGCCGCGGCCATGGCCGAGGAGATCGACCGGCCCGTCCGCTATCGTCCGGTGGATGCCGGGGGTGCGCGGCGCGCCGCTGAGCTGGTCGCGCCGCTGCTGTAGGTCCTAGCCGAGGCGCCAGCGGGTCGGCTTGATCCGGATTGGCACGCTGTAGCGGCCGGTGAACCATTCGGGCGTCCAGCCGTACGCGTCGAACATGCGCTGGTATTTGGCAAGGTACGTGGGGTTGGCCGAGGCCGGTGGCTCGTCCTCGACGATGCGGGCCTCGCCCTCGGCCGTCACGACGTCCTCGCCGTCGACGCCCGATTCGAGGCTGAACGAGACCAGCGGCCGATCCGCGACGTTGGCGTTGCGCGGCGCCCGGAACCACGAGTAGAGCAGGATCTCGTCGCCGTCCCACAGGAACCAGATCGGCGACGACTGCGGCTGACCGTTGGGGTTGACGGTGGTCAGCCACGCCATCAGCTCGGACTCGAGCCGGCGCAGCGCCCGCGCGCCGTCGACGGTGGCGGGGTCGAGCGAATCGGGCATGGTCAGTGGGCCTCCGTGACTGCCGCATGGCGAATTTCGTCGAGGAACGCGAGCGAGCGGGCATCGCGTTCCAGCGCTTGGCGGGTGAACTCGCGCAGGGCGGCTTCGGTTTCGCGTTCGACCGCCGGCAGCAGGCGGAGCGTGGCGAGCGCGCCGACGTCGAGACGCTGGTACGCCTTGAGCAGCTTGAGCGCCTCGAGCGTCAGCCCGGCGCGATCGTGCGGCGGGCCGGGACAGCGATCGCACAGGACGCCGCCGAGCGGCGGGACCCAGCGGAAGCGGCCGTCAGCCTCGAGCACGCGGTCGCATTCGACGCACCGATCCACCTCGGGTCGCACGCCGAGCTCGTCGAGCAGGTGCATCTCGTACCAGCGGGCGACGCGACCCGGCGCCATGCCCGCATCGAGCAACTCGTACGCCCGCCGCAACAGCGCGTACAGCGGTTCGGCCGCATGGCGCTCCTCGAGCGAACGGTCGGCGAGCTCGGCGAGGTACCACGCCGTCGCCGCGGATTCGAGGTCGTCGCGCAGGTTCAGCCAGGCGTGCCCGACGCTGACCTGGGTCACGACATCGAAGGTCCGGCCGCGCGCCAGGGCCACCTGCAGCTCGGCGAACGGCTCGAGGCTGCCGCCGATCCGGGACGTCGGCTTGCGAATGCCCTTGGCGATCGCCTTGAGCTTGCCGATCCCCGGCGTGATCAGGGTCATGACGCGGTCCGCCTCGCCGAGGTCGAAGCGCGACAGCACGATCGCGTCCGTGGTGTAGCGACGGGGCACCGGCATGACCGGACGGTAGCACCCGGGCGTTTCGGGCGCGCGCTCCTGACCTCGCCACCGACCCGATCCTGGCCAGATATTCGCCCGGGGTCTGAACGGCGAGACTCATGCCGCCGAACGAGGCCAGATATTCGCCGGGGGTCTAGTTGGCAGCCAACGAGCCCCAGGAGCCCGTCGCCCAGTCACGGGGTGCATATCTGTCCACTACCCCGGCCCGAGGTGCTGATTCGCAGTCACGGGGTGCATATCCGGCCACCAGCCGTACCGAGGCATCCCTGCCTTGCAGGGCAACCGAACATTGAGCAATCGGTACCGCTCCCGGCTCTTATCCTCAGACGAGCCGCGGGAGGCTCGCGCCAGCCAGGGAGGGCCCGGTGGGCCACGACCTCGTCGATCGCGCGAAGCACGGGGACAAGGAGGCCTTCACGGCCCTCATCGTCCCGCTCGGCGATCGGCTCTACGCCGTCGCGTACCGGATCCTGCGCGACGCGGACCGAGCCGAGGACGCAGTCCAGCAGACCTTCCTTACTGCATGGCGTGAGCTGGCCTCGCTCCGGGACGACAGCCGTCTCGAGGCCTGGCTGTTCCGGATGCTCGTCAATGCGTGCTACGCCGAGATCCGCCACACGCGGCGGTGGCAACCCGGCCTGAAGGTGGTTCCCCTCGAGCCCACCGCCGACGACGCGCAGCTGAGCGTCGAGCGAGGCGATGAGCTCGAACGGGCGTTCCGCCACCTGTCCGGGGA
>DASTYU010000181.1:0-6560 GCA_035764655.1 Candidatus Limnocylindrales bacterium | reverse complement strand
AAACGGGCGAAATCCGTCGACTTCGCGCATCCCACGACCGAATCGGCCAACGTCGCGCGGTTCGATAGTCGTTACCTTCATCGGCTGCACATTCCGTCACTGGCAGGCGGCGTGCTCGGGCAGCGAGCAGTCCGCAGAACGGCCGGGCTTACCCTCGCGATCCTGCTCGCCATCAGCGAGCGGTCCAGCGGCGCTGCTGTGATCCTGCTCGCCCTGAGCGAGCAGCCTGGCGAACGAACCGCCCGACCGCTCGCCCGGCGAGCACCGTCGCCGCGCCCGGTTACGCGCGCAACGAATCGGTCGGGGCCAGGTTCGCCGCCCGGATGGCCGGGTACAACCCGGCAACCGCGCCCACGGCCGCCGCCCCCAGGACGCCGGCCACGCAACCCGCGATCGGCAGCGTGACGACCCACGCCTGTGACGTGGCATACGCCGCCGCGACCGCCGCTCCGAGGACCGCTCCCACGATCCCGCCCGCCCCCGCGACCAGGACCGCCTCCGTCAGGAACTGGCCAACGATGTGACCGCGCGTCGCCCCCAGCGCCCGTCGCAGGCCGATCTCGTTGCGCCGTTCGAGGACGGCCATGAGCATGACGTTGGCGATCCCGAGCCCGCCGACGAGCAGCGCGACAGCACCGAGGCCGAGGAACAACGTGGTAAACGCCGTCGCCGCCGCGGCCCGTGCCTCGATCGCGTCCGACGGCCGGCTGACCTGCGCCGCCTCGGGGCTCTCGGGGTTCGCGGTCGCACCGAGCACCGAACGTACCTCGCCGATGTACTCGTCCGTGGCTCGGACGTAGATCGTCGTCGGCGGTGCCTCGGTGTCGAGGTACGTGCGCGCGGCCTCCATGCCGACGAGCGCGGATCGGTCGATCTCGGGGGCCAGCGGCAGCGCTTCGAGGATGCCGACGACACTCCACCAGCGGTCGCCGATCCACACGAGCGGCTGGCCTTCGAGCGACGAGATCCCGAGCCGTTCGGCAGCAACGGCCCCGAGGACGACTGCCGGATATGGCCCGACGGCGTCGTCGATGAAGCGCCCCGCAGACAGTTCGCCTTCGAGCGTGGCGAGCAGCGATGGATCACTGCCCTGGACGGCGATCCCGCCGGTCTCCCCGGACGGGATGTACTCGTTACGCCGTGCCGTCGCGCCGGTCAGCGAGACCGCGGACACGCCTTCGACCGGCCCGATCCGCCCGATCATCCCCACCGCGTCGTCGGGCAGGCTGGCGTCCTCTCCAAACATGGTCTGGCCGGGCGCGACGGTGAGCAGGTTCGAGCCGATCCGGTCGAGCTCTGCGAGCAGCGTCGCGCGACTTGAATCGGCGATGCCGAGGACGGCTACCATCGCCGCGATCCCGATCGCTATCCCGAGCGCCGTCAACCCCGAGCGAAGGCGTCGAGCGCCCAGGCCACGCCCGGCGACTCGGCCGAGATCCAGCAGGCCGAGGCGACCCGACGCAAGGCGCTGCGCCGAACGCGGAGCTGCCACGGCCGTCATGCCGCCACCGCCGCGGTCTCGATCAGGCCATCGCGGATGTCGATCCGGCGGGGCAGCGAGGCCGCGATCTCGCGGTCATGGGTGATCACCAGGATCGTCGTCCGATCCTGGGCATGAAGCTCCCGCAGGAGCGCGAGGATCGTCGCGCCGGTCGCCGTGTCGAGGTTGCCCGTCGGCTCGTCGGCAAGCAGGACCGCCGGCCGCCCAACCAACGCCCGGGCAATCGCGACGCGCTGGCGCTCGCCGCCGGACAGCGCGCCCGGCCGGTGATGCAGGCGATGCGCCAGGCCGACACGGTCCAGCGCCTCGATGGCCGCGGCCCGCCTCGCGCGACCCGGGACGCCGCGGTACAGCAGCCCGTCCGCGACGTTGTCGAGCGCCGTCTCGCCCTCGAGCAGGAAGAACTGCTGGAACACGAACCCGATCCGCCATGCACGCAGGCTGGACAGCTGGCGGTCGGACAACCTGCCGACGTCCTCCCCGGCGATCCGCACGCCGCCCTCGGACGCCCGGTCGAGCGTGCCGATGAGGTGGAGCAGGGTCGACTTGCCGGAGCCGGACGGCCCGACGATCGCGGCCAGCTCCCCATCCTGGACCGTGAGGTCGACACCGCGGAGCGCCTCCACTGGCGGGGTCCCGGGATACCGTTTCGTGACGCCACTGAGTTCGACGACGGCGCTCACGACGGGACCGCGACGGCGTCGCCTTCGTCCAGCCCGTCGGTGCGGACCTCGACCCAGCCGTCCTGGAAGATGCCCAGCTCGACGCCGACCAGGCTGCTCGAGCCGTCGTCCGCGACGCGCTCGACGGCATAGCCGCCTTCGAGCAGCGCGACCAGCGCGTTGACCGGCACGGCCAGCACGTCCTCGCGGCTCTGGCGGGTGATGCGCACCTCGACGGGTGCCTGCTCCCAGCCGGCGCTGCCCTCGGGCAGCTCTACCGCGATCGTGACTTCGACCGTCGGCGTCGACTGGTTCCCGAATTCGTCCGTGCCGGCCTCGGCGACCGTGCCGATCTCCGCGACCGTGCCCGGGGCGGTCGAACCGTCGGGCAAGTCGAGGGCCACCTCGTCGTCGACGGCGACAAGGTCGACCGAGTCGGCGTCGAGGTCGACGGTCACGACCCGGACATCGCTCGTGCCCTTGAGCACGGCCTGACCGGGCGTGACCTGCTGGCCGACTTCGACCGGCATCTCCGTCACGCGCACCGCCCCCGGCGCGAACACGATCTCGCCGAGTTCGACCGTGCCATCGACCTTCATCCCGTTCGCGCGCTGCCAACGCTTGACGGCCGAGGTCGTTTCGTCTTTCCACTCGCGGTCGACGTCGAAGCCCTTGCGCGTGAAGCCGAGCGCCTTGAGGTTCTGTTCGAGCTGCTTGACGTCGGGGCCGTTGCCCATGTCGGGCTCGAACGCCCGCCAGGCGGGCCGCTTGCCGTACATCAGGACCGGGCGACGCTTGCCGTCGACCTCGTAGAGCTGGTCGCCCTGTTCGAGGACGGTCCCCGCTGCCGGCAGCCGTGTCAGCGTGCCCGTCAACCCGTTGAGGACTTGCGTCGAGCCCGTGTAACCCAGCGTCCCGTCGAGGGTCTCCTCGATCGTCAGCGTGCGGCGTTCGACGGGGACGCTCGCCTGCGCCGACGCGTCCTCGGGCTCGTCGCCTGAAGTCGCGCCGCGGCTGGCCGGCATCGCGCCGAGGATCCCCGTGGATACCACGACCACGGCCAGCCCACCGATGGCAGCCAGGCCGACCATGGCACGGACGACGCCTCGCCGGCTCATGGCGCCACCTCGACGCTTGGACCGCCGTCGGCGCCGGGGCCGCCGCCTGGCATCAGCTCGCCGAACTCCGTGCGGCATGTCTCGGACGCGGCCTGGAAGTCCTTGGAGCGCGGGTCGAACGCGGGCCCTTCGCCGCCATCGCCGGCACTGGCCGGCCCGCCGCCGATGCGGACCATCCCGCCGCCCTCGAAGACGGGATCGGGCATGTCGATGCCGTTGTCGCGCATGCACTGGGCGAAGCCGAGCATCGCGTCCTTCTCCTCGGGCGTGAGCTCGCGCGGCTCGCCCATCGGGCCGGGCATCAAGTCTTGGCACGCCTCCTGGGCGGCCTGCATCTGTTCCATGTCGAGGGATCCGCGTCCGCCGTTGACGGTGACTCGGAACTCGCCGTTCGAGCCGACCTGCGGATCGGGCATGTCGACGCCATGGTCGCGCATGCATTCGGCGAACGCGAGGGCGGCCTCCTCGGGATCCATCGAGGCCTGCGGCTCGGCCGAGGAGGCCGGGTCGGGTGGCTGGCTGCCGAGGCTCGCGACGCCGGACGGGTTCGCGGCCGCGCCCGAACACGCGGCGAGGGTCGCGATCGCGAGGACCGCGAGCGCGATCTGGAAGATTGGTTTCATGACGGCTGGCTCCATGCGATGAATGGCTGCATGGGCCGTTTCTACGGAACGTGCCTGAAGGTCGCCTGAAAACGGCCCTTCAGGAAGCGGGCAGCCGGACCTCGAGCCGTGCGCCGCCACCGGGGCGGTTCGATGCCTCGATCGCCCCGCCGTGGCGTTCGACGATCCAGGCCGCGATCGCCAGCCCGAGGCCGGTCCCGGTCGCGTGCTCACCGGGTGCACGCCAGAAGCGGTCGAACACGCGCGGCAGATCCTCGGGACGGAACCCGGCGCCGGCGTCCTCGACGCGAAGGCGTGCGGACGACTGTTCGCCGTGGGCGGAAACGTTCACGACCGTGCCTTGTGGGGCGTGGCGGATCGCGTTGTCGACCAGGATTCGCACGAGCTGCCGGAGCCTGCCCGGATCGCCCGTGAGCGGCAGCGGCTCTGCGTCGACCTCGATGCGGATGTTCCGTTCGGAGGCCAGTGGGGCCAGCCCGCCGGCCGCATCGAGCGCTACCTCGCCGAGGTCCGTTGGTTCGAGGGCGAGGTCCAGGGCACCGGAGTCGGTTCGGGCAAGCAGCAGCAGGTCGTTGACGAGGGCGCCGAGCCGGTCGGTCTCGGCCTCGATGTCCTGGAGCGCGTCGCCGACCTCCCTGACTGGCTGGTCGGCGTGGCGGCGGAGGTGCGCCACCGAACCCTTGACGACGCTGAGCGGTGTGCGCAGCTCATGGCTCGCGTCGGCCGCGAAGTCGCGCTGGCGCCGCAGCGCGTCGCGGATCGGGACGAGGGCGCGTTCGGCATACAGCCAGCCAACGCCGAGGGCGACGGCGAGCACAAGCACGCCGCCGATGCCGAGGACCGCGAGCAGCACCGCGAGCGCCCGCTCTTCGGCGATGCGGTCGGCGACGACCTGGACCACGAACGGCTGCCCCTGCACCGTCACGAGACGGGACAGGATCCGCACCGGGGTGCCCTCGACGTTCGCGAGCTCGATCGATTCGCCGGTGGCGCGAGCAGCCTCGACGCTCGTTTCGTTCGGAAGCTGGGCGTCGAACAGCCGGCGGACGTCGGGGAAGGCCGTATCGGTCGGACCGACGACGAACGCGAACGTCCCGGCGGCCGAGCCGCCGACGAGCGACACGCCCGCCTCGCCGGGGTCGGCGGCAACGATCGTGTTGAAGGCCGGTCCTGGCGGGAGTCCAGGCGGGGGCGTCGTCAGGAGCTGAACCCTGGGTTCCAGCATCCGGGCGCGGTCGCGCAACTGGTCGATGGCCGCCGAAGACAGACTGTTCGCGACAGCGACGTAGATCAGCGAGCCGAGGAGCACCAGGACTGCCAGCGTCGAGCCGCCGCTCCACGCCAGTAGCCGCCAGCGGACACGGCGGACGAGCGCGGCGTCGGAGACGGGCCGGGCGCTCACGCGTCGACCATCCGGTAGCCGATCCCGCGGACGGTTTCGATGCGGGCGGCAGCCGTTGGACCAAGTTTTCGACGCAGGAAGGTGACGAACGCGTCGACGGTATTCGGGGTCACCGCGACGCCGAACGGCCAGGCCATGTCGAGCAGCTGGTTGCGGCTCAGGGCGTGGCCGGGGTGGCGAAGCAGGCATTCGAGCAGAGAGAACTCACGGAGCGTGAGCTCGATGGGACGGCCGTCGACGGTGACGCGTCGCCTGGTTTCGTCGAGGGCGATCGGTCCGCTGGACAGGATCACGCCGTCGCGGGTGGGACCGGCGGCGCGGCGGGCGAGGGCCCGGAGTCTGGCCGACACTTCTTCGTAGGCGAACGGCTTGACCACGTAGTCGTCGGCGCCGGCGTCGAGGCCATTGATCCGGTCCGCGACGGCGTCACGCGCGGTGAGCATGAGGATCGGGACGCGGTGGCCGTTCGAGCGCAGGCGACGGGCGACCTCGAACCCGGTCAGGTCGGGCAGGCCGACGTCGAGGATGACGGCATCGAAGCCGCCGCCCGACTCGACGAGCTCGAGCGCCTCCTCGCCCCCGGCCGCAAGGTCGACGACGTGGCGTTCCTCGGCGAGCAGCCGCTGGAGAAGGCGACCCAGACGCGGGTCGTCCTCGACGATGAGCACGTGCACGTGCCGGTTCTACGTGTCGTTTCTGAAGGGTTCCTGAAATCGGGCGCTTGTCTCGTTGCTCGCCGGGCGAGCGGTCCAGCGAACGGCGGGCCCTCGGTTGGCGATCCTGCTCGCCATCAGCGAGCGATGCAGCGGATCAGCCCTGATCCTGCTCGCCATCAGCGAGCGGTGCAGCGAACGGTTCTCCCGACCGCTCGCGCAGCGAGCAGCCCGGCGCAAACGTCCGGGTGAGTACCGTCTTCACATAAGAAGCAATGCTCGTTGCCTTGCCCACGTACGGACGCCATCCTTGGGTCATGCCAGGGCGCAGAACGAGCGCCGACTACATGATCCGGGTATTCGCCTCGATCGTCGGCTTGGCCTTTGGCGCGATGATCGCGCGGTTGGTCTTCACTTAGGTGCGGCCGGCGAATCGGAGCGTTTGACAGAACGCCCGTTCGAGGCTCATGCTTCTCGTTGTCAATCCGTAGCGAGGACCACGGTCGAGCGACGCGAAATCGCGCTCCCGTGCACCAGCATCGGATCACCGCCGCTCCGGCCTCATTCCGGCCGTGACGAGCGCCACTTGTGAGCCGCGCAG
>DASTYU010000180.1:0-15371 GCA_035764655.1 Candidatus Limnocylindrales bacterium | reverse complement strand
GTGCTGAGCCGGCTGCGCTGCGGCATTGTCAGTCGCGTCGTTGTCGTGGTCACAACCGGTGCATCCATCTTTCCGTCTCCTGGGCCGGCCCAACGGCTGGCGGTCGCCCGATGGTCCGCTCAGTTGCCGTTGAGGCCGCTGTAGCTGTGGAGCCCGCCGAAGAACAGGTTTCCGAAGTAGGTGAACAGCACCGCGGTAAAGCCGAGCAGCAGCAGGTATGCGGCGCGCTCGCCGCGCCAGCCCCGGACGACTCGTGCATGCAGGTAGGCGCCGTAGATCAGCCATGTCACCAGCGATGCCGTCTCCTTGGGATCCCAGCCCCAATAGCGTCCCCAGGCGACGTTGGCCCATACGGCGCCGAGGACGATCGTCAGGGTCAGGAACGGGAATCCGATCATCACGGCCTTGTACGAGATCTCGTCAAGCAGCTCGCGGCGGGGCAGGCCGCGCCGGCCGGCGTCGGTCTGGAGCAGGTAGAGGACGGCCGCCGCGAAGGCCACCGCGAACGTCCCGTAGGCGACGATGGCGACCGCAACGTGAACCGACAGCAGCAGGTTGTTCTGGAGCGCCGGCACGAGCGGATCGAACTGGGCCGGGACAGTCGTCGCGTAGAGCAGCAACGCCAGCGCGATCGGCAGGGCGATCAGGCCCAGGACGCGCTGGTGGTAGCGATGCTCGAAGTACGCGAACATCGCAAGCGTTCCCCAGGCGAATGCGATCGAGAACTCGTACATGTTGGCGAACGGGCCGTGCCCGGTCGCGAGCGCGCGGAAGATGAGGGCCGCGGTGAGGAAGGTCAGCGCCAGGTAGGTGAACAGCGTTCCGTACGTGCCGAGACCGGTCCCACCCGCCTCCGCTCCGATCGAGATGTTGCCGCCGCCTGCTCCAGCGCCGGCGAACGAGCTGCGCCGTCGGGTGACGGCCACCGACATGAAGGCCAACAGGTAGCAGCCGAACGCCAACGCGACCGTGATGACGCCCGCGAGGAAGCTGTACTCGGACAACTTGAACATCAGACGGTTCCCTTCCCTTCGTCCGCTGGGGGACTCTTGATCGTGACCCTGATCTCTTCACCCATTCGCTCGAACTCGGCCCCGAAGCCGACGTCATGGCGGACGATGGCCGCGACCTGCACCGTGGACGTCCCGGCGCGGTCCGGTCGAACGAGAGCCCAGACGCGTCGACTCGGGAAGAAGAAGACCACCGCCGTCCCGGCGATCAGCAGGAAGCACCCTAGCCAAATGAACGGCGCACCTGGATCCCTGGCGACGATCAACCCGGTGTATTGGTGCTCGCGGACGAACGTCACATCGAGCCCGGCGACGTCGGCCGCCTGGCCCTGGCTCAGCGTCTGGACGGCAACCGGATCAGCCATGGTCGCTGTTTCATAGACCTCGAACTGGACCTGGCCGGGCCGGATCGCCGGATCGACCTCGCCGGAGGCAGGCGCGACGACGTACGCCGTCAACCCCGCGTCGGCCAGCACGATCTGGCCGGCGACGCGTGACCCGTCACCGTAGCCGAACTGCAGCGGCACGCCCTGGTCGAAGACCACGTCGCCGTCCTGCCCGGTGATCCGGATCGATGCCGCGGGTCCGAAGAAGGACTGATAGAAGGTGACGCCGTCGACGGTCATCGGCTCGTTGACGCGTACGGTGGCGGCACCGACTTCCCGCCCGTCGCGGTAGACGATGAGGTCGCTGGCGTAGTCGCTCGGACTCCCGTTCGGGTAGTAGGAATCGACGAAGCGCCTGGCCTCCACGGTCAGGCCCGTTTCGTTGCCGACGTCGGCTGTCGAGCCGACGGCTACCGCGAGGCCCTCGTTGCGGAAGCCGAACGCCGTCCCGATCAATGCACCCGTCAGGATGACGACGAGGCTCAGGTGGGCGACGACCGTCCCGAACGGACCCCAGCGATTCTTGTCGGCGTAGACGTTGATGGTGTCGCCAGCGCCTTCGACGAGCGTCCGGAAGCGGCGGCCACGGAGCGTGGCAGCCACGGCTTCGGCAGCCGCCTCGGGCCGCGCGGCCGTCGTGGTGGCGAGCGCCAGCGGAGCGTGATCGAAGAACGCGTCGCTCATCCGCGTCCGGGGCTTGGTCGCCTGCTTCCAGAGGTGCGGAGCCCGGTTGACCGAGCAGGCAAGGACGCTGGTCATCAGCAGGACGGTGATCCCGCGGAACCAGATCGAGTTGAACACGGAGAACAGGCCGAGCATGTCGAACGCCCCGGTCCAGCCGCCGTACTTCGGCCGGACCGAGTCGATCCATGCCGCGTAGGCCTGCGCGTCTGCCTGCAGCCCGACCGGCGCCTGGACCAGGAGTGTGCCGATGAGCCCGAGTACGACGAGCGCCAGGATCAGCGCAAGTCCCGTGCGCATCGAGATGAAGAACCGCCACAGTCGCTCACCGATGTCGGACGGCGACACGACGGCGCCGTCGAGATCGTCGATGGGCTGACTGAGGTTCGTCGATCGTGTCGTCTCGGTCATCTCAGGCGCCCTCACAACCCCAGCGGGGCGAACAGGCCCGACATGCGGGTGAAGGTGTTGGTGATCATCAGGAAGCCGAGAGCGACGAGCATCGAGCCGCTCACGATCGAGACCAATCGATGGTGATCGCGCAGCCAGCCGAGCCGATCGCTGACCGCCGTCGCTCCGAGGGCGACCAGGATGAACGGGATCGCCAGTCCCGCGGAATAGGCGACGAGCAGCAGCGTGCCCTGGGCGACGCTGGCGCTGACCGAAGCGAGGCCGATGATCCCGCCGAGGATCGGCCCGATGCACGGCGTCCAGCCGGCAGCAAAGACGACGCCGAGCAGCGTCGAGCGCCGGAAGCTCGGCATCGCCGGTTGTGTCGCGCCGAAGCCGGTAACGGCGGCTCCGGCGCCGCCGATGGGCACGTGGACCTCGCGATACAGCAGGGAGACGTCGATCACGCCAGCCACGTGCAGGCCGAGGAACACGAGCAGGGCCCCGCCGAGCTGGCGCAGCAGCCCGGCATAGTCACGCAGGACGTACCCGATGAGGCCGACCGACGCCCACAGGATGATGAACACCGCCGAGAACCCGGCGACGAACGCGAGCGCCTGGAGCAGCGTTGCGCGCCGACGAGCGGCCGTCGATTCGGCCTGCGTTTCGGTCCCGACCATGTAGCCGACATACGCCGGTACGAGCGGCAGGCAGCAGGGCGAGGCGAACGAGACCATCCCGGCGAGGAAGGCGACGGCGAGCGCCAGGCCCAGTCCTGCGTCCATGTCAGTTGTCGCTCGCGGGCGACGGGACGGACGTTGGTGCTCCGGATGACGCAGGCTCGGGCCCCGGCGAGGCGGCCAGGCTGGCGAGATGCTGTGATACGGACCGTGCGACGTCCGAATCCGGGGCGATCGCCACGACCTGATCCCACTCGGCCTTGACCTGTGCCATGTCCGGCGGCTCGCGCGTCAGGTACATGAAGCCGAGGTAGTAGTGGGCGTCGACGTTGTTCTTGTCGATGTCAAGGACGGCGCGCCAGCGCTGCTCCGCCGCCGCGGCATCTCCGAGGTTGTATTCGGTCGCGCCCAGCGCGAGCTGTCCGACGACGTTCCGGGCGTCGATCTCGACGACTTTCCGGAGGAAGCTCCGGGACGTCGCGAAGTCGCCCGCCTGGTAGTACAGATCGGCGAGCGCCTGGAGCGACGTGATGTCCTTCGGGTTCTGCTGGATGTTCTCCATGAGCGGCGTCACCAGTGCCGGATCCACGCCGGTTGAGGCGGCCGCCTCGGGCGCGGGCGAACCGTTGACCGGTGGAACGCCCGTGCCGCCATTGAGGTTGTAGCCTGCGACCGCCACCACGACGACGCCGAGGATGGCCAGCGCTCCACCGGCCAGACGGCGCAGTCGGCGCCGTTCGGGTCGGGCCGCCAGGGCCACGGCCGGCGGACGCGCGCTCTGCGCTGGCGCAGGTGCGGGAGCGGTCACCGTGGGCTCCGTCGGCATCGAGGAAGACGGCGTCGCCAGGACGCTTCGATCCATCGTGGGGTCGGACAGCAGGGCGTAGGCCTCGTCGGCCGCATTGATCTGGGCGAGCGCCCAAGGTCGAATGTCGGGGGGTGCGCCGGACAGGAAGTCGGTGATCGAGTCGTGAGCCGACTCGACGTCCTGCGCGCTTGCGGAGGTCGACAGTCCGAGCCTGGCGAGGACGGTCGCCTCGATGGGGCCGCCGGCCGCTTCGGTCCTGGACGCCTGTCGCGCAGCCATCGTCCTTGTCACGCTGGCGGAAGTGCGGTGTCGGTTCCGGGCGCGCCCGAACCACCGAAGGTCTCGTCGATGACCTGGCGGATCATCGTCGGCGACAAACCGGACGCACTGAGCTGTTTCGCCTTCAGCGTGATCTCGACGCAGATGTCGCAGAACGAGGCGTGCTCTTCGTACACGGCGTTGTCACCGACGACGCCGTTCTTGAAGTAGCAGTCGAGGTTGCTGCGATGGTCCATCGCCCCGCAGCCGCAGTAGCACGGCATCCAGCGCACGATCTCGGGGGAGGCGAGGGCGAAGGCGTACGCCTCTTCCGTCGCGCTGTGAGAGCTGACGTAGGCCGGACGGGCGTCCCAGACGGCGCTGACGACGTCGGCCGTCGTCCGGCCGGAGTCCATCGTCGGCATCGCCGCCATCTCGCCGTCCGTAGACGCGGGATGGGCCCCCGAGCATGCGGCGATTGCCGGGCCGCTCACCAGGAACAGCGCGAACAGGGCGAGCGTTGCGGCCCGCACGGATACGATCCTCCGCGGAGCTCGTGCGGGCTGCGTGCGGTCCATCTGACTCCTCCTCGCTCGATGGACACCGGGTCCGGACGAGCTCCAGGGGTTGATGGGCCAATTGTCGATTTGAGCGAATTTGTGATCCATCCGCCGGGCGGCACGTTTCCGATACAGGCACGCTCGTCGGCGCAGCGCACCGCACCGTCGGGGATATAGACGGCGGCTATATCTCGCGGGACGAGCGCGCCCTCGAACCGTTTGGTCGGCCTCAGTAGGAGGCGTCCTCGTGGTTGAAGCCGTGACACGTGAGCGTGCACGTGCCCGTCCGCGTGCCCGTGCGCGTCCAGTCGACCACGCCGACGTTCTGGGTCACGTTGGGCGCGAAGTTGACCAGCCCGGCGCGAGTACCTGACTGCGGCTCGGTCCTGAAGTCTCCACCGGCGGCGTTCGAATGGACCCGGAAGTGGCACTCGGCGCACAGGGCGTCACCGCGCCCGGCGAATGGCGTATCGATGTCGCCATCGAGGGTGCCACGGTTGCGGATCGTCGTGAGGTGCCGTCCGTGGAGCCGGTAGTTGGTATCGACCCGGTCGCTGCCGGACGGGTCCGTGAACGGCGCCTCGGCGTGGCAGACGTAGCAGAGCGCGAAGTCGCTCGAGCGGTACGCCTCGGTGAACGGCTTCAGGTCACGATCGCGGTAGTTGGCGATGAGGTTCCCGCGGTAGCGACTCGTGTGCGGCGCGAGGTCGGCCCCCGGAGCGGGTGGTGCCGCGGGATCGGCCTTGCGGTAGTCGCCGTGACAGTTGAGGCACCGAACGGTGCTGCCGATGGAGAAGGCCCACAGTTTGTATGGCGAAGTACCGGACAGGCTGTTGGCCATCGCCGCCGTCGTGTTCCTGCCCGGCGCCTCGATCGGGTGGTACGAGTCATTCGCCGGGTTGAGCTCGAGTCCCTTGTCCTCCGCCCAGCGTGACGGATAGCGCGGGTCCCGGTCGGGCAGGACGGTCCAGCCCGAGTGACACTTGAAGCACAGCTGGTACTCGAGCACCGTCTTCGCGGTCCCCCCGTCGAGCAGCGCGTACCGCGGTCCCGTGTTCGCCGGCCCGTTCTCGACCGCCACGCCGGACACTCCGGCCAGTCGGCCGGGCACCGTCCAACCCTCGGCCGTCTGGGTGCTCTCCGTGGCCGAAGCCCAATGCGGGTCGTGGCAATCCGCGCATTCGGCGTGGCGTTCGCTCAGCCCGCCGAACTCGTCGTCGCCTGCGAGGGTGTGGCCGCTGTCGGCAACCAGCGCGTCATGGCGATAGATCGATCCGGTTGCGGGAGCGTTGGCCGGCACCAGTGGATCCGTGTACTGGCTCTGGACGTCGGATGCTGCACCGCCGCTCGTGTGGCACCGGAAACAGAGGGCGGCGACCGGCCTCGGTGTCAGGGTGAGCGAATCGGGCGCGGGAGCCGAGTGCGTGTTGTGGCACGACGCGCACTGGTCCGAGGCGAGGGCATAGGGGCCGTGGACGCGATCCACTTCCGGAGCACCGGCCTGCGCGCCGGCTTCGATCGGGACCGACGGTCCGTCTGATGGGGTCGCCCCTTCGGGATCCGAGCCGACAGGCATGCCGCGGACCTGGACCGGAGACTGCAGGAGATCGGGGCGGGGTCCGATCTCGATGGTAGCCTCGGCCGCCCCGTAGAGCGGCGCGCCGGCGTCGCTGATCCGGAACCGGTACCCGGCCAGGTAGCTCGCATCGACGGTGGGCCTCACCGTGAACTCCACCTCTGTCGCCGACCTGCCGGGCAGGTGGAGCTCCATCGGGTTCGCTTCCATCGAATGTTGCCCGGGCCAACGAGCAAGGCCGATGTCTTCGAGGCGGACCAGTGATAGTTCGTCGACCGGGATCGGGTCGCGTGCAGGACCAGGGACGGTCCCGCCCGCTGGCTCCGCGTTCACCCATTCGCGACCGAGGTGGAAGGCGACGCCGCTGACTGCGTCCCCGTCCGGGACCTTGGCGAACGCGCCGTTGGCAGCCTGCCGGTAGTCGAGGCGTGGCCGGATCGTCAGCGGCGCGGTATCAACGTTCTGGACGAGGAACCTCACGCGGATCATCTCGAACCGCTGGGCGTCTCGGAGCGGTTCGTCGGGCGACAGGTAGGTTGGGACGAGAGACAGGTCTGGAACGCGACCGAGGACGGTGTGCTCGACGACGATCGCCGGCGACACCTGGACGAGGATCGAGGGCCCGAGGACGGTCGAGCCGTTGGCGGTCAGCCACGAACTGAACGTCGAGCTGAAGTCGAGGCCGCCGTCGCTTGGCGAGCGGGTGGCCGCTCGCAGGTCGACCCAGCGCGAGAGGCGGACGCCACCGCCGACCGGGCCGCCCGCCCATGTGAGCCGGCCGCCGGTCGTCGCATCGACCCCTTCGCTCGAGTCGGCGACCGACCAGCCCGGCGGGAGCGTGAGGCCGAGCTCGCTCGAGGCCAGATCCCCGGCCGGGGTCACGCTGAGCGTGAGGCGAAGCGAGGTTCCCGGGTCGATCCGAAGCGCGCCCACAGCGGGTGGGTCCGTGTCGAGCGTCAGCTGAAGGGCCGGGAGCCCGACGGGGCCGGTCGGCGGCGTCGGTTCGGCGACCGGAGTCGGGCTTGGCGACGGCGAAGGCGTCGGCGTCGCATCCGCCGCCGGATCCTGCGTCGCAGCCGGCGGGGGTTCAGGGGTCGGATCGGACGTGGCGGCGGGCGTTGGCTCGAGGGTCGGTTCGGGTGTCGGCTCGGGCGTCGGCTCGGGTGTCGGCTCGGGTGTCGGCTCGGGCGTCGGCTCGGGGCTCGGCTCCGGCGTGGGGTCTGGAGTCGGTGGCGGCGTCGGGTCGCCGCCGGGGCTCGGCTCGGCGGACGCGGCAAGGTCGCTCGTGATCGCGATCACCGGATCGGGGCCACTCGAAACGAAGGCCAGGACCAATGCCACGATGAGCGTCGCAAGCACGAAGGGCGCGCGAGCGCGCCGGGCGAAGGAGCCGTGCCGGGTCATCCGGTGACCGTTTCCAATCGTCAGCCGTGATACCGCTCCGGGCGAACCGGTTGGTTGGGGCCTCGGGTGGAGCGCGCGGAGCCGCCCGGACCCGAGGCCGAGCTTGGTGCTACGGGACGTAGCCGGGGGTGGGACCCTGCGGAAGCGGCGAGATGCCGGCCTCGGTGGCGGCAGAGCCCTCCGTCGGGTCGTGGCAGAGCTGGCAGGTACCCCGGTTGTCGACCTTGAGCAGCCGGCTGTCGCCGACCGTCGTGGTGCCGTCCGGGTACGGGACGTTGGCCGAGTAGGTGGTCCCACTGGCCGCGTCCTGGTTCATAACGGCGTTGGTGCCGTGCGCGACGTGGCACGTCGTGCACGTCCGGTTGTACGCCGTCGTGTGGCGGTAGGTGTAGATCGAGTCAACCGACGGGGTGGATCTCGATCCCGACGGCGCGTTGTAGCGCGTGTGGCACTGCGAGCACCACGCCGTCATCTGCATGTTGAATCCGGCGGGATCTCCCCGCCACCAGCGATCGGTTGTCGTCCGGTTGCTGGTGTTCGGGCGCGCGTTGGGCGCGTCAAACGGATAGTTGCTGGCCGACGTCGAGCCGGCCGTGGAGTCGTAGGGGAGCGCCTTGTGCAGGTAGTCCCCAGACAGCGCCGAGTAGTCTCCGGGGATTCCGTTGAACGTCCCGGCCGTACGCGCATCGAGGACTTGGTCTGCATAGAGCAGCCACGTGTCGTCTTCAGCCGGCGTCGGATCGGTGCCCGCGGGCTTGGTGCCCGCGACCTGGATCACCGTGTAGTTCCGGGTGCGTGCTGGATCGTACGTGGCGTCCGAGACGTTGACGGCCGTTGCCGCCAGTTCCATCGGGTCCCCGGCATCAGGGATCCCCTTCAGGATCCGGTAGTTGCCGTTGCCGTGGGGGTTGTGACAGGCGGTGCACTCCATCTCGGATGCCAGCGTGGGACCCGCTCCGGCAGTGCCGAGCGGCCCGTTGCCCCAGACCACGTCCTTCGCCGTAAGCCCGTTTCCGCCGGCCCCGCCGATGGCGAGGTGCGCGGAGGTCACCGGCTGGGCGGTGTCCGCGACCGGAACCTTGGAGTTCGTCACGCCGCCGGTGTTGGACACCAGGCGGTACGCCGCGTCAGCGCCGATCCGTGCCTGGATGAAGCCGCCGCCCCGCAGGGCGCCGACCGTCACGCCGGTGTCGCGCGTGATGCCGTCGAGCGCGTACTGGACCCCGGTATCGACGTCGGTCGACGCTCCGGTGCCCGTCGCCCCGTGGCACGAACGACAGAAGTTCGTGATCGTTGCATCGTTCGATGTGAGCAGGTAGCCCGTCGGGCTCTGCGATGTATGGAGCCGGTGACAGCTCGCGCAGCCATCGGCCGAGATGCCGCTCGACCCGTTGAGTGTGGACATGACGTGGGGGCCACCGTCAGCCAGGGCGGGGATCGCGGCAAGGAGTAGCCAGAGGGCGCCGCCGATAACAATGATCGCCAGACGTCTCACTAGCCTGCCCTCCTTTCCAAGTCGACTTCAGATGGCATCGATTGTCGATCCATCGCTCGGATGCTGATCGTCGGTGTGCACCTCCTCGTTCAGTAGGACCAGACCTGGATGCGGTTGTTCCGCCAGTCGGCGATGTACACCCGGCCCCGTGCGTCGACGGCGACCGCGTTGGGTCGTTGGAAGCTGCCATCGGCCGTCCCGGCCTCCCCGAAACCGCCGATGAACCTGGGTTGCCGCTCCCCGATCGCCAGCACCTTGTAGGCCTGGATGCCCTGCTGTGAGATGTCGGCGACGAAGACCCGGCCGGCGTCGTCGATTGCGGAGCCCCGCGGCAGCCCGAGGTCGCCGATGCTGACCCCGCGCCGAACGACGCCGAGCTTGTTGCCGGCCTGATCGAAGATCACGAGCCGGCCGTTGTTGCTGTCGGAGACGTACACCGCGCCGTTTGCGTCGACCGAGACGCCGTTCGGGAAGTTCAGCTCGCCCTCGGATCCGTAGGTCCGCACGAGGCTGCCGTCTCGGGCGAATTGCAGGACGCTCTCGTACGGGGCGCCGACGTTCGTCACGAAGAGGTCGCCGCCGGCGGCAAACGCCACCCCGAGCGGCGCCCAGCCGGCGAGCTCGGGGCCTGGGTCGAAATCGCGGAGGTAGGTGCCATCCGGCGAGAAGACGTAGATCGAGGCCGCCGGCCGGTCGCTGACGTAGATCTCGCCAGTCAGTGGGTCGAGCGCGACATAAACGGGAACGTGGTCGCCGCCGACGTCCGGCGGCTTGAGCGAGGCAACCTGGTTGCCGGAGGCATCGAAGGCGATGACCTGGCGCTCCGCCTCGGTCTGCGTGGCGTAGATCCGACTCCCATCGGCGCTCACGGCGACTCCGGTCGGCGCCACGACGTCGTAGATGCTGTGCGAATAGGCGGGAACGTCCACGGCCGGGACGACCGGGATCGGCAGCTCGGTGATCGGCTTGCGGGTGATCAGGTACCAGATCGTGAACAGAGCGAGGAGCAGTGTCGCGATCAGCAGGAACAACAGGATGAGACGTCGCCGGCGGCTGCCCGCCGGTGGGTTGTCCTCGGGCGCCACGCTCCCATCAGGAGGAGTGGGCCCGGCGCTCGACGGATCGGGCGCGTCCTCCACTGCCGGATCGGCCGGGATGTCGATCGCGCCGGCGGGGGGAACTGCCGATTCTGCGGTCACGTCAGTCTCCTCCTGGCGTCCCGTCGGGGGCCGCGCTCGAGGTCGATCCGCCGACACGCGCCAGCCCGGTCGTCGCGGCGAAGTTCCCCGGGTTCGCTTCGAGGGCCCTGCTGTACGCGTCACGTGCGGCCGCCGCGTCGTTCCCGCTCTCGGCGATCAGTCCAAGTCCGATCAATGCGTCGACGGCGTGAGGGCCGTCGACGAGTGGCTGCAGCGCGGCCGCGGCAGCCTGGGGCTGGCCCTCACAGAACGTGCCCATCGCGGCCCCATACCGCGCACCGGCCGTGTCGCCGAGGGCTGTGTAGGCCGCGCTGAGCTGCGCGTACGGCTCGCACCAGTCGACGGGCACGAGCGCGATCGCCTGGCGGGTCGCATTGACTGCGCGCTCGGGCTGACCAGCCTGGAGCAGCGCCGTGCCCAGCAGGTGGAGGGCGTCGGCGTCGGTCCGGTTGATCTTGATCGCCTCTGCAAGCGCGACGACCGATTCCTGTGGCAGGCCCTGCCTGAGCGCGATGACGCCAAGGCTGAAATACGCCGACTCGAGCTGCGGATCGTACTTGGCCATTTCGCCACCCTTGGCCAGGGCGACGACCTTCTCGAAGTCGGCCTTCGCCGCGTCGAGCTGGTCGAGCGAGATGTTGGCGCTGCCCCGCCCGAGCAGTGCGCGGCCGGCGTCGGGCTCGGTTGCGAGGATCTGGTCGAACTGGGCGACGGCGTCGGCAAAGCGTTCGGCCTTGGAGTAGGCGTCAGCGAGCGCGAGCCTGGCGCTCAACAGGTTCGGGTTCTCCCTGACGGCCTGCTCGGCGACGGCAATGTCGCGCTCGACGAGGCTGGGGCCGGCCGGTCGGAATCGGTCGAGCGCGTACACGGCTGCGATCAGCGGGATGCCGATCGCCAGGACCAGCACGCAAGCCACAATGAGCCGGTTCGTGAACCGGTCGGAGGGAGCTGCGAGCCGATTGGTGCTGTGCATGGGCGACCTGGCCATTGCGGCCTGCAAGCGCGTATCGAGGGCCACATGCCCTCGACCTGATGGTGCCGTCGCCATTCGGCCGATCCCATCCGTCAGGCGGTAGATATCCGGTACAGGTGCGAGCATGCGCCGCGGCCATCCGGCATCTACCGATCGGCCAGTGAGCCCGCGCCGCCACGGGTTCAGCCCCGGCCGCTGTCAGCCAGGCGAGTGGGCGTGCAGGCTCCGGCGCCAGAGGAGCAAGGCCACGATGTTGAGCAGGATGATGACGACGACGACGACCATCGCCTCGCGCCGCGATGCGCTCTCCTGGAGCCTGGCCTCCGCGAACGCCTGGGCCTCGGCTGCCTTCGAGGTGGCCGCGTCCGTGAGGGCCGCGACGGCCGCGAGGCGGGTGGTGTGAACCTCGGCGCGTCCGCGAATGAGATTCGTCTTGGCTTCGGAGAGCGTGACGTCGGCGTCGGAAACGATCATCCCGGCGGCGGCTGCCTCGGCGATCCGTTGCTCGGCTATCCCGTAGGCGGCACTCGCCTTGTCGAGCGCGCCATGGATGGCCTGCGCTTGCGAGTAGATGATCGAGGTGTCGTGATGGCAGGTATCGCAGCGGCGGTCAGCGTCGTTGGTGAACCGATCCGCGTTGAGGACCAGGCTCCGGTCATTGACGTCATGGCACGTCGTGCAGTCGATCTGTGGCCGTTCCGGATGGAAGAAGCGGCTCTCGTCTGGCGTGACCACGTCATGCGTTCCATGGCACGTCCAGCACTTCGGTCCGACCGCGAGCTTGGCATGCCGGCTCTGCTCGTAGAGGGCCTGCGTCGCAGTGTGGCACTTGCCGCAGACCCCAACGACCTCGGAACTCTGCGGCGGCTTGGCGTCGTGCGACCCGTGGCACGAGGCGCAGCTCGGGGCTCGCAGATCCTGGTCGATCAACAGTGCCTTGCCGTGAACGCTCGCCTGGTACGTCTGATACTGATCGGTCGGGATGTCGTACGGCTTCATCAGGTCGGCGTCGGCGTGGCATGAGGCACACAGGCCAGGCACGTTCAGGGGGAAGACCGCCGCCGTTGGATCTGAAGCCTTCTTGACGTCGTGGACACCGTGACAGTCGGTGCAGATCGCGACTCGCGTGTCGTTTGCCTCCGAGAGCCGCTGGCCGTGGACGCTCGCGCGGTACTTCGTCAGCTGGTCGGTCGGCAGCTGGTACTGGCGCATTCGCTCGATATTCGCGTGGCACTCCCCACAGATCCCGACGGCCGAGCTGCGGTCCGGAACTCCGAGGAACCCGGCCTCCGTGGACATCGCCACGGTCACATCGTCCGCGGTCGGGTCGCCTCCATGGCAGCTCGAACAACCGATCCCGCTCTTGCCGTGGACGCTCGCTGCCCATTGCTCGGTGATGTCGTGCTGCCGGTTGTCGATTGCCGCATGGCAGGTAACGCAGCTCTCCCGGGTCGGCGCCGATGCGTCCGGCGCCGACGAAGGAGCTGGTGCGACAGCCGGCGAGGTCGCCGGACCGGCGTCGGGCGACGCGGACGGGTCGGCGGCCGCCGTCGCCCCGGCGAACGCGAGGCCGGCAACCGCGACGAGCGCCGCCAGGAGCAGGGGGCGTACCGCCTGCCGGGCCCAGTTGATCGCGCGCGGAACGATCGTCATCGTCGATGCCGCCCTAGCTGTAGTAGCCCCACACGGACAGGCCGGCCACGGACACCGCCACGACCAGGCCGAGGAGCAGCGCGAGCGGCCGCTTGCGCGCGCGGACCTCGGGGTTGCGATCGAGGAACGGCAGCAGGCCGAGGATGGCGATGCCCACGATCGGGGCCATGATCCCCACGTCCCGTGGAACGATCTTGAGGAGCTGGTAGGCGGCCAGGAAATACCACTCCGGCTTGACATGGGCCGGAGTCTCGATCGGGTTCGCCTTGGCCTCCAGGCCGGCCGGCAGCATCGATGCGAGGACGACGAGCAGGGCGAGCATCGCCGCCCAGGCGATCGCCTCGTCGAGCACGTAGTTCGGGAAGAACGGCTTGAGTCGTTCCGGCGTCGTCCCGGGAACGACGACGGTGGGCGTCCGCGTGACGGCCTGCTTTCGCGGCGTGGGCCGGCGCGGATTGGCCAGGCCCAGTTGATGGACGATCGTGAGGTGCGCCACCAGGAAGGCGCCCAGCAACAGCGGCAACACGAGGACGTGCATGCCGAAGAAGCGGCCGAGCGTCGCGTCGGTGACGTCGGCTCCGCCGCGCAGGAGGTCGAGGAGGGCGGGACCCACGACGGGCACGCCGCCTGCGATCTCGGTGCCCACGACGGTCGCCCAGTACGCGCGCTGATCCCAGGGCAGGAGGTAGCCCGTGAACCCGAAGCCGATCGTCACTGCCAGCAGGCCGATGCCCATGAGCCAGATCAGCTCGCGCGGGTACTTGTAGGCAGCCTGGATGAAGACGCGGGCGAGGTGCAGCACGAGGAAGACGATCATCAGGTTGGCCGCCCAGTGATGGACGCTCCGGATCAGCCAGCCGAACTCGACGACGCTGGTGATGTACTTGACGCTGTCGAAGGCGGCGTCCGGCGTCGGCTTGTAGTACAGAACGAGCAGCGTCCCGGTGACGACCTGGACGCCAAAGAGGAAGAGCGTCACGCCGCCGAAGTAGAACGTTCGGGCATTGGCCGGGATTCGGACGTGGACCAGCGCCGCGAACAGGTCCCGTGCCCCGAGGCGCTCGTCGAACCAGTCCGAAAGGCGATGCCCGGAGTCGATCGGCGTGTCGGGGCTCGCCATGTCAACCGCTCACGAGGAAGATCTGGTCCTTTTCGACGGCAACCGCGATTGGCGGCAGCGGCTGCGGCGGCGGGCCGGAGATGACGCTGCCATTGGTCGGGCTGAACCGGCCGTCATGACACGGACAGATGATCGCGTCGGCGGTCGGGTCGAAGGCGACGATGCACCCGAGATGGGTGCACACCGCCGAGTACGCCTTGATCCCGGCGGTGGTATTGACGACGATGACCGGCTTGCTGCCCATCGCCACGACGGTGCCGTTGCCGACCGGAAGGTCGGCGGTTGTGCCGACCGGGATGCGGCCGACGCCGGCACCACCGGATGACTTGGGCGGGATGAGGAAGCCGACGATCGGCGTCAGGATCATCGCAATCGTCGACACGACCGAGAAGCTGAGCGCTGCCCGCAGGAACCGGCGGCGTCCGGGTGACGCGATCCCCCTCGACAGGTCCTCGGTCGTCGCCGGATCACCGCTCGTCGCGCGATCGACGCTCGTCGGCTGCATCCGTCTGCCTCCAGGCTCACGGATCGCGCTGGTCCCGAGTGGACTCACGGGATCAGCCCAGACCAGCATGCGTCAGGACAGGCGGGCCGGGGTATGTGCCGCCCGGTAGGTTTTGGATAGAGCGGGTGGGCCGGCTGTCACACCCGCCAACGGTCCCGGGACGTGCGCCGCGCGACGTCCCCCGTTAGCCGCGCACGGTGGCCCTGGGCGTAGTGCCCGCCGCACCCTGTCGTCGCGCACACGGGCGGCGTGACGCCTGGCGGACGGCGTCGACGACCGACTCCGGCAGCGTCGAGATCTCGTCGCGCCTGTAGGTGAAGGTTGGTCCCGGTCCGAGCCCCACGTCGATGATCAGCGCCTCGGGGACCAGCTCGAGGATTTCCACCGCGCGGTCGGGTTGGCCACGTTCCGCGATCACGACGTGGGGCGACTGGTCCAGGGCAAGTCGGACTGCCTCGCTGTCCTCGAGGCCCACTGCGCTCACGACGAGACCGGGTTCCCGGGCGAGCATGCCGACCAGTCCCTCGCCCAGGAGCGGGTGTGAGTACAGGATCAGCACCGAGAGCGGTCCGTCACCCTGCATGCGAGTCCTTTCGGCGCGGGAAGGTACTGGTCTCGGTTGCCATCGTATGGAGCGAGCGGTCGGCGATCCATCCCCGAAGCGGCACATCTC
>DASTYU010000179.1:0-11056 GCA_035764655.1 Candidatus Limnocylindrales bacterium | reverse complement strand
CGCTCGTTCGATCCAGGCTGGACGGCGCCTTCGGGTGGCCACCGCGTCGCGCTCGCGTTCGCCTGCGATAGCGCCGCGGACGTGGACGCGACCTATCGGGCGCTCGTCGACGCCGGCCATGCCGGCCACAAGGAACCGTGGGACGCGTTCTGGGGCCAGCGCTACGCGATCGTCCTGGATCCGGACGGCACCAGCGTCGACCTGTTCGCGCCGCTCAACGCCTCGACCTAGTCCTGCGTCACCGACAGGATGTTGCCGGCCGGGTCGCGGAACCAGGCCTGCCACGGACCGGGGTGGGCGATGCCCTTCGCGTTGGTCTTGATCGGACCCGACGGGTACTGCTCGAATGTCACCCCGGCCTCGGTCAGCCGATCGACGGTCGTCTCGATGTCGTCGACCGGGAAGTTGACGATCGTGTGCTCGGCAGGCACGTGCTGGGGCTTCACGTAGGCGAGCACGGCATAGCCGTTGTGGGCCTGGATGGAAAGCAATCCTTCGTCGATCTGCACGACCCGCACGCCGAGCGTGTCGGCGTAGAACTGCTTCGCGGCGGAGATGTCGTTCACGGCGAAGCTGGCATACAGCGGTGAGTTCGTGAGCATGGCGAGTCCTCCGTACTCTGGTGCACGGTAGACCGCAGGCGCCGACATAAATCATCTGTGGAGAGCACGATGGATTACAGACTCGAAGTCGTGGTGGTGCCCGTCAGCGACGTTGATCGCGCGAAGGCCTTCTACTCGGAGCGCTGCGCGTTTCCGGTCGACCTCGACACGACGAACGGCGGGTTGCGCGTGGTCCAGATCACGCCGCCGGGTTCCGGCTGCTCGATCACCATCGGCACCGGCATCACGACATCCGAGCCGGGCTCGTACGATGGCCTGCAGCTCGTGGTGACGGACATCGAAGCCGCCCGGGCCGAGCTCATCGGGCGAGGCGTGGACGTCGGGCCCATCCGCCACTTCGAGGACGGCGAGTGGCTCGAGGGCAAGGGCGGGCCGTGGAACTCGTTTGCGAGCTTCGCCGACCCCGACGGCAACGGCTGGATCCTGCAGGAAACGCCGAACGCGTAGCCGCGCGGCAGCCCGTCAGACTGTCAGAACGCGCGCTTCAGGACGTACAGGCCGGCCAGGATGACGACGGCCAGAAGCAGCAGCATCTCCGGCGGCAACGCCTGGACCTGGTGCACCGTGTCGTTGACGAAGTTGACCGCGCCGGCGCCAAGATCTGCGCCGCCGCCGCCAACGCCACCGCCTCCGCCCGCGGCGCGGCTGCCCTGATCGACCGCGTTCCCGTATTCGACCATGTGCGGATCATCGCACCCAGCGCAAGGGCCGGCGCCGCTCAGGGAGCGACGAGCAGCCCTTTCGCGGAGCGCTTCCCATGATCCTCGGCCTTGTGCCCTAGCTGCAACCGCTCGAGCATGGGCCTGACCGCATCACGGACATGGTCCTTCGCCTTCCCCTTCGGGACCGAACGCTGTGCCTGGATGGCAGCGGCGTTCAGTTCCGGCCGGGTCGTGCTGAACAGCCACGTGTCGAACAACTCGTCGAGTTGCTGGTGCGACACGTGCTCGGCGAGAGCGATGAACTCGTCCGTCGTGACATTGCCGCCGGCCTGTTCGCGCGCCCAGCGCTGCAGGATGCGCAGGAAGTCACGATCGCCGACCTGCATGCGCAGGACATGCAGCGTCATCGCGCCCCGGTAGTAGACCGGGCCGTCGAACAGGCGCTCCGTGCCCGGGTCGCCGATCGGCAGATCCCAGAAGTCGGTCGCGTCGGCGGGGAAGACCTCGTTGTAGAAGAAGTCGAAGATCTCGTCCTCGGTGGCGTCGCCGAGGTAGGCGGCCCACATCCACTCGGCATACGACGCGAAGCCCTCGTTGAGCCAGATGTGCTGCCACTGCTCGACGGCGAGTGAATCGCCGACCCATTGGTGGGCGAGCTCGTGGACGACCACGTCGTAGTTCGGACCATCGAAGAAGAAAACCGGTGAGTACACCGGGCGCGTCTGTGTCTCGAGGGCGAAGCCGGTGGAGACGTTGTCGACGATGCCCCCGGACGTCCGGAACGGGTACGTGCCGAACACGCCGGCCAGGAAGTCGATGATCTCGGGTTGTCGGGCGAACGAGTCCCGGGCATGGATGCCGGGCGGATCCGGTGGCGGTGGCGGCTGGAGCTCGCCGATGGTCGTCCACGAGTTCTCGTTGGGAGGACTGCCGGTCGGGGGATCGGCGACGATCCAGCCGTCCAGTGTGTCGCCATCGTCCTCGAACGACGTCGAGCCGCTCCCGGACGACACGACCAGGTTGTCGAGCGTGACGCCGCGTCCCTGGACGCTGCCGTCACTCGCGTACGTGATCGACACCTCGAGCTGGATGGGCTCGGAGCCTTCGTTCGGCAGGGCAAGGACCCAGGGTTCCCAGTCGAACCGAGACCCACTGACGGCCCACCAGTCACCACTGGTGCCGGCGGGCGCGCACTCGAAGAAGTCGTCGTCTGGATCGTTGGGATCACCTTCGTTGAGCGTCGCCGTCCGGTAATGCTCGAGGAACGGGTGATCGAACATCACGCCCGGGCACGCCCCCGTGTCCTGGTTCGCGAAGCCGGTCTGCTCCTCGAGGGTCGTCCAGTCGTCGCCACCGGCCGTGCGCGCCTCGACGAACAGGAAGTCGAACGCTTCCTCGGTGTCGTGGAACGTGTCGAACGACAGCGTGGAGCCGCCGGGCGGGACGTCGAGCACGCGGGTGAGGCGCTTGTACGCGGAGTCGGCCTGCTGCGAGAAGAGCATCTGCGCACCGTCGGTGGGCAGGACGAGCGGCGGCTCCGGTTCAGGCGGCGGGGGTTCGACAACGTCATCGACGATCCACGAGTTCTCGTTCGGCCCACTGCCCTCGGGCGGATCGCCGACGACCCAGCCGTCGAAGACGTCGCCGTCGGCCTCGAAGGAGGTCGAGCCTTCGCCAGTGGACACGACCAGGTTGTCGAGCGTCACGCCGCGGCCCTGGATGATCTCGTCACTCGCGTAGGTGATGGACACCTCGAGGTCGACCGCGTCGGCGCCCTCGTTCGGGAGGTCGACCGACCAGGTCTCCCACTCGAAGCCCTCACCGCTTGCGGCCCACCAGTCGCCGGTCGTCCCGGACGGATCGCAGCTGACCTCGTCGTCGTCCGGGTTCTCCGGATCGCCCGGGTCGACGACAACCCGGGTCAGGTAGTGCTCGAGGAACGGGTTGAAATCGAGGGGACCGGGGCACGCCCCGACATCCTGGCTCGTGAATCCATTCGCCTCCGGCAGCGTGGTCCAGTCGTCGCCCCCGGCGGTCCGCGTCTCGACGAACAGGAAGTCCCAGCCGCCTTCGGTGTCGTGGAACGTGTCAAACGTGAGGTTCGCGCCACCCGCCGGCACCTCGATGACCCGGGTCAGGCGCTTGTACGACGGCGTGCCGTCGGCAACCTGCGAGAACAGCAGCGCGTCGCCGTCGGTCGGCACGATGGGGTCGGGCGGGGGCGGCGGCTCGAACGGCTCGAAGAGCGCCGGATCGATGGCGTCCCAGTAGGGCAGGCCGCGCGCCTTGTAGTAGTCGATGTCGAGCTGGCCGATCGACACGGTGGCGAGGTAGGTCGCCATGGGATTGACGGCGTCCCACGTCCACGTGGTCCAGCCGCCGTTCGTCACCTGGCCAACGAGCACGCCGTTGGCGACTGCCTCGAGGCCTTCCGGGACGGTCCAATGGAACGTGAACGAGGCCTTGTCCGTGGGATGGTCGTTCGCCGGGTACCACGTCGCGGCGCCGTGCGGCTCGCCGACGATCACCGCCCCGTCATCGGTATGGAGGAACCCGGACTCACCGAAGTCCGGGAGCGTCTCGGGGACGCCGTTGTAGGCGATGTCGACCGTGAAGGCGGCCTTGTCGTTGATGCCGCTGATAGGCGCGATCGTCAGCTCATGGTCGTCGCGCGTCCATCCGGCAGCGGCCCCGTTGACCTCGATCGACTCGACGGTCAGGCCCACGAAGTCGAGGTTGAACGCCGACAGGTTCTGGGTGGCCTGCGCCCCGATGGTCGCCGTCCCGGACAGCTCGTCGGTCTCCGGGTCGTACGTGAGATCCAGGTCGTAGTGCTGGACGTCGTAGCCACCGTTCCCGTCGAGCGGGTAGTAGGGATCGCCGACGCCCGGCGCACCGGGCGAGTACACCGTGGGAGGAGCGGCTCCAGGCAGCACGAGCGCGCACAGCGCGATGGAAACGACGAGCGCGAGCCGCCGAGTCATGGTCCCTCCCCGACCGGGCGGACGGTCCCTCTGCGCGTCCACGCGTCCCCGATGCGCGTCCACCGTCTGGTCCGGTCGCTGCTCGCACACTACTCCAGCCGCGCCACCGCGTCACCATGCAATTTTCGGACAGTGGACGACCGCGGCAGGGAACCGCCCGCCGGGTTGCGGGCGTCTCACGCCGGGTTGCCGATTCGAACACCAGGGAGGGCAAGATGGCCTACGACGAACGTCTCGCCGAGCGGATTCGTGGCGTGCTCCGCAGCCGCGAGAACGTGACCGAGAAGAAGATGTTCGGCGGCATCGCGTTCATGGTCGGCGGCAACATGGCCGTCGGCGTGACCCGCGACGAACTGATGGTTCGGGTCGGGCCGGATGCGCACGACGAAGCGCTGTCCCAGCCGCACGTCCGCGTGATGGACATGGGAAACCGGCCGATGCGCGGGATGGTCAACGTCGCGCCGCCGGGCGTCGAGGACGATGCCGACCTGGCCCGTTGGGTGAACGCCGGAGCGGATGTCGCTGCGGCACTGCCGCCGAAGTGAGCGGCCGGCTGGCAGCGGTCGGTGGGGGTTAGCGACCCACTTCGATCCGGCCGTTCCACAGCTGGTACGGCGAGAAGTACGAGTCGCGGTGGAGGACCTTGCCGTTCGCGGCGCGAACCACGCGCGAGACCGTCACGTCCATCCCGTTGGCCGGATATTCGGTCTGCTCCCGCACGCCCGGTTTCAGCGTGTTGACGTAGACGGTGTTCGTGGTCGCCTGGCGGACGTTGCGGATCGACGGCTTGCTGATCGACACCGTGCGCCCGTCGTCGATACCCCAGATCTCGAAGCGAACAAAGCCTTGTGACCCACCACCCCGGATCTTGAAGCCGCGGATCAGGATCGGACTCTTCATGTCGTTCGTGAACGACAGCGTCTGGGCGCTGGATACGGTTGCGTCCAGGCCGAGCGGGTAGCGCTCGATGTAGTAGCGATGGTTGTCGCGGGCGCCGATCGTGAGGCCGGCGCGGAGCGCCGCGTTGAACAGCGTCGTCGACGCGGAACACATCCCGCCGCCCATCGCCCCCGTCGGGTCCGTGTGGTCGCCGGCGATGTAGCCGCCGAGCCCGAACCCGCGCGCCGTCGTGACCGGACCGAGCGCGCTCCACCATTCGAAGCGCTGGCCGGGCTTCAGCAGTGTCCCGTCGATGATCTGGGCGGGCAGCCAGATGTTCGCCCCGAAGTAGTTGCGCTCGCCGATCGGGAAGTACGTCTGCCAGCTGCCGAGGCGCGTCATCAGCGGCGCCTTCTTGGTGGCCTCCGCCGTCGTGAGCTCGGGCGCGCGCTTGACGATGACGGGCTTGACGGCCGCGGCGGCCTGCCCAGTGGCCCGCCGCTCCAGCTCGGCGACGATGGCAGCCGCGGTCGCCTTCGTGTCGAGCTTCCGGCCGTCGCGCCCGGCGGCGACGCCGACGATCGTTCCGGCCTTGCTGCGCAAGTACTGGGCCGACACCGGCTTGCGGGCGATGTCCTTCTTCGCCTTCTTGAGCGATTTGGGGATCGCCGCATCGTCGATCACGGGCTGGAGGGAGCCGTCGGCGGCCGCCTCGATCCTGATCCAGCTGCGAACCGTTGCGGCCGGGATCTTCCAGCGGCCGCCTGCGCCCTTGACCCAGACGGACTTGCCGAGCCAGGTGATCGTCTTCCGGGCCTCGACCACGTCCTCGTCGCTCCGGTTGGGCTCGACGGCGATAGCCGGTGCATCGACCGGCAGCTCAGGCGGCGCGTCTATGCTGCCGATGGTCGCGAGGACGCCGGCCTGGACGGCCGGGATGTCGAACGTCCTGCCGGGCCGGCTGTGGAGGATGCGCACGCCACGCGAGTCGACCCCGATCTGGGCGTCGATCGCGGGTGCCTCAAAAGGTTCGAGCGCCGCGGCGATGGCCGCCCGGAGGGCGGGTTCGTCGAAGGTCACCGTCGGGCTGAGCACCGTGCCATCGAGTGCCAGACGGACCTCGCCGATTGCACGCTCGGCCGGCGAGCCGGTGCGACCGGCCTGCAGCGCGCGGTCCACGAGGGCATCCGCGTCGAGGCGGCGCGAGAACGCGCTGTACGGAACGGCAGTGTCGCCGGCGATGGTGTGGATCAACACCTGGCCTTCGCCGTACTCACCGTAGGCCTGCCGGAGCGCCGACGTCGCCGCAGCCCGATCGAGGCCGGAGAGATCCGTGGATCCAACACGGACTCCGGGCAACACGCGGCCCTCGTAGCCCATGTCCCAAGCCAGGAGCGCCGCTGCTGCCGCCGCGAGCGACAACACGAGTCCCATGAGGAAGGCAATGAAGAGGCGCCGCCAGATACGCGCCCCGCTGCGCGGCACCGCTTCGGACACCGGCGCCTCGAGCGCCGGCTGCTGGATCTCGCTTGTGGCGGTCACGGTCCGCCCCCTCCATGGGCCCTGTATCTGGATTGTGCGGCCCACGATGGGCCTCCGTCCAGACGATTCGCGACGGGTCAGTCGTCCTGGACGCGCGTGGTGCTTTCGGTCACCACCCCTCAGGTGATCAAGGCGAGGAGCTCACCGACCCGGGCGATCTGGTCGGGCGTGCGATACAGCGAATTGTTGAAGGTGAAACCGGTGAAGCCGGCGTCAAGATATGGACGCATCGCCCCTGCCATCTGTTGCACGGTCCCGACTTCCGCAAACGGTCGCCGGTCCTCGGGCATCCGCTCGAGGAACGCCTGCGCCTCCGCGTCGTTCGCGGCGACGATGACCGGCGCACCAATCGTTCGCTCGATGGACGCGGGATCGCGCCCGATCTCGGCGCAGTAGCGCTCCAGGATCTCCGTCTTGCGGCGGAGAGCCTCGATGCCGATGGCGAACCAGTGGGTCAGGTCGGCGTGCCTGGCCGCGATTCGCAGCGTCCGTTGCTCGCCGCCCCCACCCACCAGGATCGGCGGTCCGCCGGGCTGGATCGGACGGGGTTCGTTGAGGGCCTCACGGATCCGGTAGAAGTGGCCCTCGAACGACGGACGCTCCTCGGTGAACATCGCGCGCACGATCGTGAGCGCCTCGTCGAGCCGATCCATCCGTTCCCGGAGCGGCGGGAACTCGAAGCCGTAGCCGTCGTGCTCCACGTCATTCCACGCAGCACCGAGGCCGAACAGCGCCCGGCCGCCGGAGATCACATCGAGCGTGGTCGCGGTCTTGGCAAGCAGGGCCGGATTGCGGTAGGTGACGCCCGTGACCAAGGTCCCGAGCCGGACGCGGGACGTCTCGCGGGCGAGCGCCGCCAGCACGGACCAGCCTTCGAGCATCGGATCGGTGACCGGGCCCACGCCCGGTATCTGGTACAGGTGATCCATCACGGTCACCGTGCCGAAGCCGGCCCCTTCGGCCGCCTGGACCTGCTCGATCAGCCGATCGAACAGCTGCGCAGGCGACGCGTCGGGGAACGTGTAGTTGGGGAGGTGCAGGCCGAACCAGGGCGTCACGGGTCCTCCGGGCAGGTGCGAGGGCTATCAGGGCTTCCATGATGGGCCGGATCGGAAATGAAAGGAGCCGCGGGCATTCGCCCGCGGCTCCAGCTGTCGTCCGAGGACGCGCTCAGCGCGTGACGATGACCGCCTCGAGGTACGCGTTCGGGACGACCATCGTGCCGTCGCCGGCACGGTTGAACCGGGCGATCAGCTCATGAAGGTCGCGCTCGAGCACGGCCCGGCCATCCTCGCCGACCGCCTCGAAGGCCTTCAGCGTGGGTCCGTAGTAGCGGCGCCAGTAATCGATCCACGTCCCGGGTGAACGGTAGCGGAAGGTCAGGTCGCGGGTGACGGTCGTGAGCTCGGCGATGCGGTCGCCGAACAGTTCCCGCAAACGAATCTCCGTTCCCCACAGGACGGGGGAGCGGAGACCGGCCGGCGGCGGGACGTGCGACCCGACCACCTTGAACAGGTGACCGATGAAGCCGTCGGGCGTGTGCGCGACGAGGCCGATCCGCCCGCCGGGCCTGGTCACCCGGGCGAGCTCCGCCGCCGCCTGCTCCTGGTTTGGCGCGAACATCGCCCCGAACACGGACGTCACCACGTCAAAGCTCGCGTCGGCGAACGGGATCGCCTCGGCATCGCCGCCTTCGAAGCGTGCCGGAACCGATTCCGCGACCGCTCGCTCGCGCGCTCGCTCGAGCAGCGACGGAACGTAGTCGATGCCGATCACCTCGCAGCCGCGGCGCGCGGCCGCCAGGGCGGCATTGCCGCTACCGGTCGCCACGTCGAGGACGCGTTCGGTGGAGTGCACATCGAGCGCCTCGAACAGTTGCTCGGCGGTGATCAGGATCTGCGTCCCGATCATGTGGTAGTCGCCGCTGGCCCAGGTGGCGCGCTGGCGCTGCTTGATCGCCGCGAGATCCGGGGCGGCGGCTGGTGCTGTGGCTGTGGGCACGTGTCTTCCCCTTGTGCTGGTGTTGTTCCACGCAGCAACCGAGACTCGGGGTAAAGGGGAATTCGGGCATCGGCCGATGTCCCTAGTGAGTCACCGGCCACCGCTTCATTTCCACAGACGTACCATCCGCCCGAAAAGTTCAATGCCGGCGAGAATCGTGGACGAGTACCTGGCCGCCCTTCCGGAAGACCGCCGCGGTCCGATGGACTCGTTGCGCCGCGCAATCCGGGCGGCCGCGCCCGAGGCGGAAGAGACGATCGCCTACAACATGCCGGCGTTCCGCACGCGGGGCGGCCGCTTCCTCGTGTCGTACGACGCATTCAAGACGCACTACAGCCTGTTCCCGTTCACCGACGCGATGGTCGCGGCGTTCGGGGACGAGCTGGCGCCCTATCTCGCCGGGAAGGGGACGATCCGCTTCCCCGCGGACCGTCCCATCCCGGAAGAGCTCGTGACGCGCCTCGTCGCCGTGCGCGTCGCCGAACTGACCGATCAGGCTTCGTCAGCGCCGGGCTGACCGGCCTGTTCCGGGCCGATGCGGTAGGGCCGCATCATCTCGTTGTCCTCGTGCGACACGATGTGGCAGTGCCAGACGTACTGGCCCTCGCTCTCGAACTTCATCTTGAGCCGGGTGACCTCGCCCGGGTACGCGGTCACAGTGTCCTTCCAGCCCGCTTCCCAGGGCTCCGCGGGGCGCGGCTGTGAGCCGGGCTCGATCTGCACCTTGTGGCTCTCCTCCTCGACGTAGATCGCCTGGCGGTTCACCACTTCGAACAACACCTCGTGGATGTGCATCGGATGGGCGTCGCCGGTCGCGTTGTAGAACTCCCACGTCTCGGTGTCTCCGACCGACGGGTTCTCGGTCACCGGCTCCATCCACATCAGCGGCGTCGTCGTGACGAGATCGCCTGCCGGGTCACCGTCGACCGTGCCAAGGAGGGCCGCGGCAGGCGCCTCTTCGAAGTACATCGACATCTCTTCGACGAGCGCCAGTCGCCGAGTCTCGCTCGAGTCACCGAGCGGCGTGATCGCGGGCAACTCGAGGAACTGCGGCGGGGTGCTGCGGTCGCGGCCCATCGCACCGACGACCCGGAACTCCATGACCTGCCCCGTCGTGTCCGGGTCCGAGGCATCGAAGTCCTCGTCGGGCTCACCACCGCCGAACGGCTCGTCCGGCCCGATGTTTGTGAGCACGTGGCTGCCCGCCGGGACGTTGCCGAAGTCGACGATCAGGTCGGCTCGCTCGGCGAGGGCCATGAGCAGCTTGCCGCCATTGAGGTTCGTCAGGTCGAGCGGCGCCGGGAGGAAACCGCCTTCGTTGCCGATCTGCCAGACCTGGACCCCGGGGATATTGGAGAAGTCGAGGATCAGGAACCGCGAGTCACACCCGTTGAGGAAGCGGAACCGGTAGCGACGCTGCTCCACGGCCAGGTACGGCCAGGTGTTCCCGTTGACCATCATCGTGTTGCCGAAGAACTCGGGGTTCCAGATCGGCGAGAGGTCCGTCTCCGGGATGTACGGGCCTTCGATCTCATCGAAAAATGCGCGGGTGTCCGGGTAGAACAGCGCTCCGCTGCTGTGGAACGACCGGTCCTGGACGGCAATCGGGATCTCGTAGTAGGTCATGCCCGGCGGGTCGCCAATAGCCGGGGCGGGACCGGGCAGCGTCGCCGGGCGGCCGGTGCGGCTGTCGAATACCGCATCGCCCGGGCCACCGCGGATCAGGAAGAACCCGGCGGGGCCCGCATAGACATTGAGGCGGGTCATGCCGAGCGTGTGGTCGTGATACCAGATCGTCGACGCTCGCTGGCTGTTCGGGTACTGGAAGACCGCCGTTCCCGGCTCCCACTCCGTCGTGTTGGGCGCCACGAAGCCCTTGGACGCTGCCTTGCCCCGGAAGAAGTCGTACCAGGTGCCCTCGGTCGCGAACTCGGCGGGAATGCCGCCGGCCTGCGCGAGGTACCAGGCCTCCGCGTACCCGTCGCTCTCGTCGCCGACACCGGCCGAGCCGTGGACGTGGGTGACGATCGGAACGGGTCCCGTATATGACTCCGGCGTGAACGCGAAGTCGGGCCGGCTGTCACGGCCGAACTCGCCTCCGGGCGGGTTCGCCCAGTGCAACGTCGGATCGACCGGGAGGAGATGGGGGAGGAATGCCGACGTTGGATCGGCCGGGTTCTCCCGGAGCTCGTTGACCCATTTCACCCGAACCGGCGTCTGATGCTTCGCTTCGATCGTCAGCGACGGAGCGTTGAAGATCAGCGGGCCACCCTGGGCAACGCGCGGGCCGTAGCCCCAGACCGTCGTGGCCGGCAGCCCGGCCGGCAGGATCTGCTGGTCGAACTGGCGGACCGCGATCTCGTAG
>DASTYU010000178.1:0-4417 GCA_035764655.1 Candidatus Limnocylindrales bacterium | reverse complement strand
CTCGCCACGAAGGCGCCGTCGGGCGTCGTCAGCTCCCGCGTCATGTAGTCCAGCGCGCCTTCCGCGACCGCGCGGTAGCGCGCGTCCCCGGTCAGCGCCCACGCGTGCACGTAGACCCGGGCGAGCTGCGCATTGTCGTAGAGCATCTGCTCGAAGTGGGGCGCCAGCCACTCGGCATCGGTCGAATAGCGGTGGAAGCCGCCGCCGAGCTGGTCGCGAACGCCGCCGTCGGCCATCGCGTCCAGCGACCGACGGGCGATCGCCAACGGACGGCTGTCGCCGGTTGCCGCGGCCCGTCGCAGCAGGAACTCGATCGTCATCGGCTGCGGGAACTTGGGGGCGCTGCCCCAGCCGCCGTTGTGCGCATCGAACGATCCCTCGATCCCGGCGACCGCCGCTTCGAGCAGGGTCGGGGTCGGGTCGCCCGCGGTGGCGGACGCCCGGTTCTGTGCCGCCAGTGCCCCGACCAGCCGCTGGCCGGCGCCTCGAACCTCGGAGCGCTGCTCGCGCCAGGCGCGGTCGACGCCTTCTAGCACCTGCAGGAACGACGGCATCCCGTGCCGCGGTTCGTTCGGGAAGTACGTTCCACCGTAGAAGGGCTCACCGTCCGGCGTCAGGAACACGGACATCGGCCAGCCGCCGCCGCCGGTCATCGCCTGGACCGCCGCCATGTAGACCTGGTCGAGGTCGGGCCGCTCTTCGCGGTCGACCTTCACGGACACGAATCGGCCGTTGAGGAACGCAGCCGTCGCCTCGTCCTCGAACGACTCGCGCTCCATGACATGGCACCAGTGGCAGGCCGCGTAGCCGATGCTCAGGAAGATCGGGCGATCCAGCAGCTTCGCCCGTGCGAGCGCGTCGGCGCCCCACGGAAACCAGTCCACCGGGTTGTGCGAATGCTGGAGCAGGTAGGGACTCGTTTCTCCGGCGAGGCGGTTGGGCATGGGCCCATGGTACGAGCGGCCCGCCCGGAGTGCCCCGTTCGGCCCCTCCGGAAAGGTCCGAATGACGGTCCTAGGACCCAACGCCCGGAGTAGTGTTGGGGCTCCAAGTTCGATGTGGGGGGCAATAGCCGGCGTGGACGACCCGGTCGCCACGGCAGCGCGTCGCAGGCAGCAGCCGGATCGGCTGGATCTCGCGCTGCTCGCCACACTGGGGTTGTTCCTCGCGGGAGCGCTCGCGGTCCTCATCGTCCCGGGCTTGCACATTCGCATCGTGTCCCCGGCGCTGGACCTCACACTCGATTCGATTGCACTCGTCGCGACCGGCCTGATCGCGAGTCTCGCCTGGCTGCGCTTCCGCGAAGGGAGCTACCCGTTTGGGGTGTACCAGGCGGCCGCGTTCATGGGGCTGGCGATCTGTTACGCCCACGCCGTCGCCGTCACCGTCCGGCTCGATCTCGCCGCCATGCTCTCCACCTCCGAGCCAGGGCAGGACCAGTTGTACGTGTTCCTCGCTGCGCGCCTCGCGGCCGCGACCATCCTGGTCATCGGCGGCGTCTCCGTGTTGCGCGGCCAGGCCGCAGATCGACCGCTGGTCGTGCTCATCGGCCCGGCACTGATCGTCATCGCGGTCATGCTGGTTGCCGACCTCGCGCCCGGAGCGCTCCCGCTGCTCGTGGACCCGGGCGTGGGAGCGGCAACATCGCACGTCCCACGAGTCGTCACACCGCTGGGTTCGTTCCTGCAGCTCGCAGGCGCCTGCCTGATGTTCGCGGCGGTCATCGTGAGTCGGCGGGTATGGCGCAGGGACCATCTGCCGAGCGGCGCGTTCATCACGGTCGGACTGCTCCTGGCCGCGCTCGCGCTGGTCGTGGGCACGGTTGCCGCGGGAACCCATCCGGGTCCGGTGACGGCAGCCGATCTCCTCTGGCTCGGCTTCGATGTGGCGCTGCTGCTCGCCGTTGAGGCGGGGGCTCGTGATGTACTCAGGCAGCTACGCAGCGCAAATGAATCGCTGGCGGAACTCCGCGATGCGGACGTTGCTCGCGCAGCCCTCGAGGAGAGAATGCGACTGTCGCGCGAGCTCCACGACGGGCTGACGCAGGACCTGTGGCTGGCCAAGCTGAAGATCGGCCGGCTAGGCAGCCTCGTTCGCGCCGATCCGGATGCGACTGCGCTCTTGGCCGAGGCGAGCGGTGCCGTCGACAAAGGGCTGGCCGAGGCGCACCAGGCAGTCATTGCGACGCGAATCGCGGCGGCAACGGACGGGTCGTTCGGGCAACTGCTCGCACGATATGTCGAGGACTTCGAAGACCGCTTTGGCATCCGCGTTCCCGTGGAAATGGACCCCAGCCTGCCCGAGCTCCCCGCACGGGCGCAAGCCGAACTCCTGCGGATTGCGCAGGAAGCCCTCGTCAATGTGCATCGCCACGCTCATGCGCGGAAGGCACATGTCCAGGTGCAGGCGGACGATCGCTGGTTCAGGCTGGCCGTCATCGACGATGGACGCGGCTTCAACGCCCGCGAGCCGCGGCCCACCGACTTCGGCCTGCTCGCCATGCAGGAGCGTGCGGCGCTGCTCGGCGGCGAGCTTCGCATCGACTCGGCGCCGGGCCGCGGCACGCGCGTCGAGGTTCGAGCCCCACTCGCGCACGGCGGCGCCGGTCATCCTGAATCCGTGCCTTTGGATCGAGCGCCGCTGGCCGGACCCGGGCTCGTGCCGGAGGCCCGGTGAGCACGGCGATACGGCGCGGGATCCGGGTCATGCTCGTCGACGACCACCCACTCGTCCGCTCAGCTGTTCGGCAGGCGATCGACGCCCCGGACATCGAGCTTGTCGGCGAGGTGGGCTCGGCCGAGGAGGCGCTCGACGCTGCCGCCCGCGCGCGCCCGGATGTGATGCTGATCGATATCACGTTGCCCGGGATGTCGGGCGTCCAGCTGGTGCGCGAGCTCGCGCCGCGCCTGCCCGAGACGATCTTTGTGATGCTGACCGTGTCAGCCGACGAAGACGACGTGCTCGACGCCATCGAGTTCGGAGCCAGCGGGTACCTGACCAAGGACGTGACGCCCGAGGCGCTGCTTCGCGCTGTGCGCGGCGCCTACGGCGGAGACCTTGCCATCCCTCGCCGGATGGCCGCAAGGCTCGTGCGCCGGCTCGCCGAGCGCGCACGTCGCGCCCCGTCTGGCCACGATCCAAATTTCGATCACGGCATGAGCACGCGTGAACGCGAAGTGCTCCGGCTCCTCGCCGAGGGAATGACCGATCGCGAGATCGCGGGCGCGCTGATGATCTCGACACGCACCGTCGAGACCCATGTCAGCAGCGTGCTCCACAAGCTCGGCGTCCGGAACCGGGTCGAGGCCGCCCGGCACTATCGCGGGGAGGGCTGAACCGCCCCAGGCGTCCCCGATGCCAGCAGAGCGGCGCGGGCAGCGGCAATCTTTACGCGCAGGAGCTCCGGTCGATCGCACGTGATGGTCACGCCGACGCCGTCGGGCAGCAGTAGCACCAGCTTCCCGCCGACAATCGCCGCCTCCTGGATCCCCCTGAGCGCAATCGACATCGGCGTGACGCCTGTCAGGACAAGCCGCTTCGAGGTGACGTACAGGATCCCGTACGGGGGCCGGTCGCGCACCGCCGGGATCCGACGGTCGACGGTCGCCGGCGAACGGGCGAGGAGCTGCTCCCCCGGCTCCAGCCAGCCTTCGGCAGCGCAGTCTGGCCGAGGGACGGGTGAGACCGCCAGGCGCGAGCGGCGATGGGCCGCCCGGGCGATCTCCCCGTCGCGTTCGATCTCATCGGCCATGCCGGAACTCTAGGAGGCTCCAGCGCCGAACGGACCCGTAGTGCTACGGATCCGGCCACGGAACGGCCCTCCGGGGAATCGCTCGACTACGGAGGCGGGCGACCGCCGCGCGTCACGTAGCCGCGTCCGTAGCGTCCCGGATTACCCCGCCCGCCCCGCTGGATAGGTTCGCTTCAACCGCGCCGTCCAGCGGTCTTCGCGCTCGTGCGCGGAGGGCACCGCGAGGCCTGGCGCGAACGCCATCTGGTCCGGTCTGTTCGGACACCAGTGAAGGAGCGAGATCGAATGACACGGAAGCTCGCGACGTTCGTCGTCGCCGCGATGCTGTGTCTCGGGGTCGTCGGTCCGGCAACCGCGGCGGTCGCGCCGCGAGCTGCGGACCAGGCGACGACTGCGACCAGCATGCCGGCGGGGCCGACCGATGAGTCCAAGGTCCCCCACTACTTCGGGCCCTACCCGAACTGGGCCCTCAGTCCCCTGACGACCGCCGATGTGACGGTCGAGATCCTTGGCGACGGCAACGGCGCGACCGCCGAGGCCAGTGTCGGCGCGAATGGCGTCGTCACCGGCATCACGATCACCGATCCCGGCAGCGGCTACACGGCCGCCACCGTGAACATCACGGGCGCCGGTACCGGCGCCACCGCCGACGCGGTCGTGACCGCA